>JAFGJY010000117.1 GCA_016928875.1 Candidatus Omnitrophota bacterium
AGGTCTTAGCTCTTGGCTCGTAGCAAGGCATACGTCTTGCTACGAACTAAGAGCTACGAGCTAACAGCTATTTTTACGCCGACCGCAGCACGCGGGCACTATGGTCCTCTTCCTCTTCACGGTCCCGCAAGCGGATCTCGGTGATCCCGATCGGATCGATCACCATTTTGTACCCGTTGTATCTGATCGCCAGTTTCTCGCCGGCCCATTCAAGATTGCCGCGTACCATCTTCTTGGTATCATAATAGATCGTGGCCGCAGGCAATTCCGCAAGCTGCCGAAGATGAACGGCAAACGATGCCTGTGCCGTTGCGCATTGCTTGGTCATACCATTAAATTCTCGGGAAGCGGTTGTCCCTATAAAAGCAAACTCCGATCTCCATGACTCGACGCTGAACTCATCTTTCAAATAATCTTTCTCGTCGGATGCCTTTTTCTTTTTGATCTCGAGATCATCGCTATACATGACAAAGGTATACGTGTCCAAAAGAAAGGTCGGATCGACCAATCCGCGCAATCTGACCTTATGGCCATTATAGTCCAGGACAATGCATGTCGTATCATAGTCGCTCATCGCGGTCTGCCCAAATTCCTCGGCGGCCTTTATTTCGAACTCGTGTTTGATCTCGGCCACGATAGCCTCGTAGTAGAACACATCTTCGGGAACATAGTAGATTTCCCGTCGCATCACCTCTTTAGTCCTGCCATTCGCACGCTGTCCGACAACGCTATACGTGCACTTCTCCTCGGAAAATTCGACAAAAACAAACACTGTTTGCGGACTGCCCGGTCTTTTTAATTCTATGACATGCGTAACGATATCCCCGTTATCATACCGATCCCGGGAAACCGTATATCCCTTATAGATCGTTCTCTCTTTATTCGTTGTTATCAGATCTTCCATAAGCGATCGCTCGCGAGCGATCGTCATTAATTCCCTCATCCAGGTGATGGCATACACGTTGTTCTCGGTAAAATCATTCCCGATGCTCGTCTTACCCGTAAAATGCTGGCTAAGATCATCACACATCTCTTTAACGATCTTCGCAAACAATCTTTGTCCTTCGCTCATTATGCCAAGCTGCCGGTCTGCATTATTCCGTGCCAGTCTTGCAAATACCTCATGATAAATGCCGTTGGGATCTGCGACAAGGTCTTCAAATGAGAACGCCTCAGTGTCTGCCGCGTCCTTACCAATGTGCCGTATATAGTCGATCCGTTCTCTGAACATGGCAATGTACAATCGCTGTATTGCGCCGGCATAGAACGGAGTATCATAATCAAGCCGCCGGATGTACGCACGGAGCTTGCGTAGCATAGCCGTTATGCGCCCGCGTGCGCCGGTCGCTTCCGCATCGCCATACTGTGCGACCCGCTGATTGAGCCGGCGATGGCTTACCATGATCTGCTTTCCAAGAGCTACAGGGTCCTCCGGCATATCGAATGACTCTCTTGCCTCAGGTAAATACCGGTTGGCAACCGTTTCAACGCCGCCTTGTGATTCAATAAAGAACTGTATGATCTTGTACATGTCATTAAACGGCAGCTCATTATAAAAAGGAAGTTCCCACAATCCCAGCTGCTGACCGAGAACACGCAGAAAGTCCTCAGGCACCGTGACCGTCGCGACAGTGTGGCTTTGGCCCCTTTTCCACTCAGCACAGCGTATCTTTCTGATATCAGGCAAGAACGTGTCTGCTGAGGTTGCATTCTTGTTCCGTGGCATGAACGTATCCAGGAACGATAGCTCAAGGGCATCCATCACGTTATTGACCGGATCTATCGTGATGTTTACCGCTTTTAGAAATTTTGTATAGCCCCCGATGGCATCGAGCAGGTCCAGCATTGAATAAATGATGGAGAGGACCGCAGGCTCGTGTTTAACGATATTCACATTATAGGCCATTATTTCCAGCCACGGCCATCGGATATCTATGTTCTCCAGCACATCGGAGTGGCTCTCCGATGCCTTCATCGATGAAACGTTATGTTTGAACGCGGGCAAGAACCCGAGCTCAAAACTGTGCACGACCTTTTCATCGACCGGTGCGGCCAGGGTCGCGCGCGGGCAGAGCTCATCTGCCGCGTACGTGTTCGACGCACTTACGAACGAGATCATTAACAATACCGTTATTGTCTTTCTCATCATATTGTTTACCCTTGGTGCCAGGCACGGTGCCTGACACCGATCGTATTACGCTGATATAAAATATTTTTCGGCGGTCGTATGTTCGCCATTACCTTCCCGGCCGGTATAAATAAGCGACGGTGATACACCCAATCCGCGTGCTATCATCCGGATGATCTCCGGCGCATATCCTTTTGCATACTGCAATGGTTCATCACGTTCATAGTTACTGATCGTGCGGCGGCTGCAGTCGCATTCCTGAGCACATCGCTCCTGCGACCAGCCCCGTTCTTTGCGAAGAAGCGCGATCCGCTTCCCGATGGTCATCTCTTCTTGCACGAGCGCTTTCTTGAGCGGTAACCCTGTATACAAGACCGCTGCCTCTTCACCAAGCGCATCGGCAACTCCTTTTAGTTTTTGCTCGTCAGGAGGAGACGTGAGCTTGCCGTTCTCATAGCTCAAGATCCGGTTTTTTATTATCTGCTTTAACGTCTTTGATCGCGTCGCGGACAACGGGCCGGCGTATTGCATGCTAATGATCTTCTCGGCCAGCTCCTCCACATTTAATCCTCTCACCATTCTTATATATCTGATCCTATCTCCGTACTCCATTTTATTTCGTTTCCCTACGAGCACTTTCTCAAGCACATACCCTTCATATAACACCGATGCATCGACATGAAAGCTTTCACTGTCTAATGCCTGCGCGATCTTATAAATGGTTTTTGCCATTTTCCCTTCGATGCCCTTTCCGGGAATATCATACTTTCGAAAATCCTTTTTCTCAGAGCGATCATGTTCTACTCTTTGAAGTGCACTAAGAGAAACACCGCTCCTTTGGCATAGTTCTTCGCGCGATAAGCCTCGATGGAGGAGCAAAAACTGTATCCGCTGCCCGATGGTCATCCTCTTCTGCACGATCACCTTACGCAATGGGTGCCCCATATACAGTACTAACGGCTCTGCCCCCAGCGCCATTGCAAGCTTATATACGACCCCCGGCTCACGAAAAATATGATCCGGACCTTGAAATTGATCTTCATGGTTCTCATATGCATCAATAGTCTGGAACGAAACGCCGCTGCGCTTAGCCAGCTCCGGTATGCTCCAGCCCTTGGCCTCTCTTAAAAGTTTAAGCCGCTTGCCCAAGGTCATCCCCTTAGCTGTCAAGGCTGCACCACGCGACAATTGCTTTCGCGCGACAACAGTACGCCTCTTATCTTCTGCTGCGGCGTATTCTTTTAACAGCGCGCGGGCTTGAGCGGTCCCTTTCCTTTTATAATAACGAAGACTTCCACGCACTCGTACCGGATCCTGCTGCACGCGGGCAATATAGGCTGTCTTACGGAACTTAGCAACCTCATCTATGGCACATATGGCAGTGCTCTTAAATTCACTTTCAATGATATAGCAGCTCTGTGGGCCCGCTATGGCTGAGAGGCTTGTGATGAACTTTACTTGATTGCTGTACGGAGATCTGACTTCATAGCGTTCCGGATATTTCCCTGAGATCCATTCAAATATATTTGAAATATAGATCGTATCGACCGTAACTCCAAGCGCTTTTATCTTCCGCGCAAGCGCTATAAATGCCGGATAATTAAGCATCTCAAGGCAGGCGTAACTGAGGCGTTCTTCTATGATCATGGTCTCGATATACTTGAAAAGATCGTCACTGCCGAGCCAATTTTTCGGATTATAGAGCTGCCCCCGCAGATTTCTTTCCTGATGCATCACGTTCCCCTCACCGTCGCGATATAAGAACTTCTCTTTGTACAACCGGTCGATGAAAGCATCGATAAATGCCCTGCGTTTTGCCGGCAATGATGTTGCTGCGGCGATCTCGGGGCCGCGCATTGCCTCTTCAAGACATTGATACATTGTGATCATGGCGGGATTGATATCAAAGATGCAGGCATACTGTGACTTGCGATGTGCGATAAGCGTCAGATTATTGAGCCCGCCGAACCCGATGTGCACGCCATTTTCAAGGACAGGCAAAATGTCTAAAGAATCGAAAAACCCATTAAAGAACACATCGTTACCGTTAAAATACGGTTTTTCGTATCGATCTGAATTCTCATTGAGCACACGCATGAACCGGCGAAGATCGCCCGCGATCGCCTGCTCAGGTGTTTCAATTTCCGTATCTGCCCGCGAAAGGCCTTTCGGCACGACCCACGTCGATAAGGTCGCGGAGGCGAGGTCGCCGGCCTTATGCGCCGATACTGTGAGCTCGCCTGCAAAAGCACTACGGTCATGGACACACATATTCCCTAGTACAATAAGCATAAGAATTATGTGTATACAGCTACGCATATGCAGGAATCACCCCTTGCATTTTCATAACTCGTTTAATTTCAATATGTTATAATATGACAAAATCGTTGGTTACCCAAATAATACCATATAATATATGTTTATGCAAATAGTGTGGGGACAGTTGCGGAACTGTCCCCGTTGACCGGTTGACAACGATGCTATAATAAACACTCATTCTGGCATTCTACGAACAATGGTGTTTTTAATGCCGGGCCGGACAACGAAGTCCTCATAGCCACAAACGGTTATGAGGTATTTTTTTGTGAAAACGCGATGTATGGAACGCAGTGAACATACATCGCTGTTTGAACAAAATCCCGCCAAAGGCGGGATATCCTATAACATCTGAACCTTGGTGTCAGGCACGGTGCCTGACACCAATTAATATTGCTTGATACAACTATAATACATAGTAAAATTACTTTTCGACTCATGGCATAAACAACTCACAATCTGAACAAAAATATGACCACACGATCGAACATACCACCGCAAGGCCTATACGACCCACGCTTTGAGCACGATGCGTGCGGTGTGGGATTTGTATGTAACATTGACGGTAAAAAAACCAATACGATCATCAAGCAAGGTATTCAAGTCCTTGAACATCTCAAACATAGAGGCGCGACCGGCGCAGATCCGAAAACCGGTGATGGTGCAGGCATCCTGATCCAGGTCCCGCATGCATTCCTCGCCGAAGAATGTAAAAAAATAAATATTATTCTGCCCGAGCCCGGCCAGTATGGAACAGGGCTCGTATTTCTCCCGCAAAAAAAGGCCGAACGCACGCTGTGCGAACAGACCTTCGAACGTATCGTTAAAGAGGAAGGCGCCGTATTCCTCGGGTGGAGAAAAGTGCCGGTCGATGATTCCTTTATCGGTTTCATCGCAAAACGCTCGCAGCCGGTCATGCACCACGCCTTCATCGGATTTAAGGGCACGCCGCTCCCGTCGCTCGAGATCGAGCGGAAATTATATGTCATCCGCCGCCAGATCGAGCACGCTGCCACGAAACTCTCGCTCTCGAAGGAATCATTTTTCTATATCACCAATCTTTCTTCGAAGACACTCGCATATAAAGGGCTCTTCATGCCCGGGCAGGTGAAAGATTATTTCCGCGATCTGCAGGATGAATCACTGATAAGCGCGCTGGCGATCGTCCATTCGCGCTACAGCACCAACACCTTCCCTTCCTGGGACCTGGCGCAGCCGTTCCGGTATCTGGCCCACAACGGCGAGATCAATACCCTGAGGGGAAACGTCAACTGGATCCACGCGCGCGAAGCGCAATTTAAAAGCGCGATATTCGGTAACACCATAAAAAAGCTCCACCCGGTCATCGTCCCCGGCGGCAGCGATTCCTCTACCCTTGATAATGTGCTCGAACTGCTCTATTTATCGGGCCGCTCTCTGGAACACGCGATGACCATGCTTATTCCTGATGCCTGGAACATTCTTAATCCGATCGACGATAAATTACGCGCGTTCTATGAATATCACGCTACGTTCATGGAACCCTGGGACGGCCCGGCCGCGATCGTCTATACCGATGGCGAAAGCATCGGCTCTATGCTCGACCGCAATGGACTGCGCCCCGCACGTTATATCATCACCAAAGACAATTTCTGCGTCATGGCCTCGGAAGTGGGCGTGCTTAATATCGCACCCGAACGCGTGCTTGAGCGCGGACGGCTGCGCCCGGGAAAAACGCTCGTGATCGATACGAAACAAAAAAGGGTGGTCTCCGACAACGAAATAAAATCGGGATTATCGTCCCAGTATCCGTACCGAAAATGGCTCACTAAGCACAAAATTACGTTAAAAGACATCCTGCACGCAAAAAAAGCCGCATCGCCGGCTGCCTCGAAAAAAACAGCTGATCTCAGCGTGCTGCAAAATAATTTTGGCTACACCCGTGAAGAATTAAAGGTTATCCTGCAGCCCATGGCAACGGCCGGAAGCGAACCGACCGGGTCAATGGGCAATGACGCGCCGCTGGCGATCTTCTCGGACAAGGCACCTCTGCTTTTTAATTATTTCAAACAATTATTCGCGCAGGTCACCAACCCCGCGATCGATCCATACCGTGAAACGCTGATCATGTCGCTTGTGAGCTTTGTCGGGCGGCAAAAGAACCTGCTTGAGCCGACCGAAGAACATTGCCGCATGCTGCGTCTCGACCATCCGGTCCTGACCAACAAAGAACTCGCGGCAATAAAAGGGCTTACTCCGTCCCGCAAGGGCCTGCCGCCCAAACTAAAAGGATTTAAGAGCGCAACGATCGACATGCTTTTTGATCCGCGCGAGTCGGGAGGTATTGAAAAAGCGCTCGCTGCGATCAACAAACGCGCTGAAGCACTTATTAAACAAGGAATATCCTTTATTATTCTCACTGACCGCAACGTAAGTCCGGCTAAGGCCGCGATCCCAAGCTTGCTCGCGGTCGCCTCTGTCCATCATCATTTGGTGCGCAAAGAACTGCGCTCGCAAACCGACCTTATCGTCGAGACCGGAGAAGCACGGGAAGTCATGCATTTTGCGCTTTTGATCGGGTACGGTGCTTCGGCCATAAATCCGTATCTCGCATTTTTAACG
>JAFGJY010000118.1 GCA_016928875.1 Candidatus Omnitrophota bacterium
CCGGTTCTGTTTCCTGCCTTCTTCTGTATCATTGGATTCACGCGGCTGGTACTCACCATAGGCGATCGCAGATATCTGTTTCGGATCGATCCCGCAATTATCGATAAAATCATGCAGAACGCTTAGTGCGCGGGCTGATGAAAGTTCCCAATTCGACTTCCAGCTTGAATACTTAATGGGAACATTGTCAGTGTGCCCTTCGATCGCGATCATATTGTCTATACGATTACTCTTTAAGGTGTCACCGACTTTAGCCAAGGCTTGTACCCCTTCCGGCTTTACCTCGGCCTTACCTGAATCAAATAAGATCTCGGTCAGGAACGATACAACGAGGCCCTTCTCGGTCATCTCGAGCCGTGCCTGATAGCGGTCGATCTCATCTTTTAATTTTTTCTCAAGATCAGACTTTGTCTTGAGCATCGAAGCGTTCTCGTCCTTCACCTCGACAACGGTCGACTGCAAGGTGTTGATCTGCGTATTCAGCCGTGCGATCTCATCCTGTAAAGACCTGATCTGGTTCTGCATGCCAGATTCGGCTGCCGCATAATTCTCAAGGCTATCTTCGTATTCCATCAGCTGTGAACGCAAACGATCGTTCTCAAGCGTAAGAGAATCAACCAATTTTTGGTTCGTAGCGCATCCGCATAGGACCGCTAATACCACACATAAAAAAGTAATATACGATACATCTCGTCTTTTCATAACTTTCCTCTTTAGCTATAGCTGGGACGGATCGTCCTTTCCCTGCTTGTTTTATGCATATTGTTTCAGTTTAAGCCATGTTTTTTCGCCGACAACCCCATCGGCGGTAAGTCCATTATTCCTTTGAAATTCCTTGACGCCAGCCTGGCTTTTCGGCCCGGGTTTTCCGTCGACCTCGCCGTCATAGAAACCGGCATTCCTAAGCGCAAGCTGAACATCCCGCACTGTTGGCGGAGAGGCCATTTTATCGCTGATAAACTTCTCTCCGCTGGTCGTCGTAGCTGCCGCACGTGTCGTGGTGGTGGTCCTGCGAATGCTTTGTGTCCCAATCTGTGCCTCAATTGTATTTATATCGGCTTGGAGTTTGTTCACCATTTCGGTAAGCTGCATCTGCAGATATTCACCACGTTTCTGCTCGCCAGCAACGATATCGCGTAATTCGTTGTTCTGTGCGTCCATTTTCTTGATACTCTTCTCGACATTGTCCATCTTGGCCTGCATAACGGTCATGTCTTCCTTCATCTGCTTGTTCAGATTTACGCATGCCGAAAGCATTACTACCACAACGATAAGAAATAGAACTTCAAAACGTCTTCTCATACTTTACTCCTCCATTTATTTAATTGGCCGGATTATAGCATCGTAAACTTCACATAGTCTACGACTATCGGTCTTAATCGTGATCAAAAAACACCAGCAAGCATTTTTTGCTCGCAGTTGATCAGGTGCTACTGCGTAACTCGACCCGGTTAAGATCGATCTTTTCAATGTTCTTTATGATCGTATTTATGCGCTCCGCATTCTCATGTTGCGGCGCGATCAATAACACCTGGTGAAAATGGTATAACGCCATATTGAATTTATTGGTGATCATATAGACACAAGCGGCATCGAAATGCGCAGGATAGAATTCGGGATCATAAGCGAGCACCTTTTCAAGACACTCGATCGACTTATCATATTGGCCAATGTGGCAATAGGACCGTCCGAGGAAATACAGGGGGTCCTTTGACTGAGAGGATGATTCCCCGCCCTTCTCGAACGCTGTGACCGCCTCAGGATAACGTCCGAGAGCATAATAGGCCATTCCCAAATTAAAATATGCAACGGAATACGTATCGTCAACCTCTATGGCTTTCTTGTATTCATCGATCGCTTTATCATACATGCCCAGATCTGCGTAAATCGCACCTAAATTATTATATGCTTCCTTGACCGTGGGGTTGAGACGAATAGCTTGTTTATACGCGTCGATCGCCTTGAGCTGTTCTTTGTTGTTCTCGTAGGACAAACCCTTATTGAAGGCGGACATCGCAACGCCCTTTTTCTGTTCCATTAATTGCGTGTACTTTTGGGTCGTCTCATCGGCATGCACCAAGGCAGACGCAAACACCGCAAGGATCGTAACAGATATTAAAATAGGTTTCATTGATATTTTCATGAGGGATCGTTTAATTATGGACCTGAGGGGATTTGAACCCCTGACCTTCACATTGCGAACGTGACGTTCTCCCAACTGAACTACAGGCCCATCTCAGTGAATGCACCCGACGCGCAAAAAGGTCACTTTATCGAACGTGGGTCGCCCTAACTATAAAAAAGCATTGATTCTGAAAATAGTTTATAATAAAATCCTTAACTATCTATAGCATATCAAATGTTCGTTTCGTTTGCCAAGGAAGAATTTGAGCAAAAACCATGAAGAACAAGCGCCGACAATTAATTATCAATCCGCCCGTTCAGTTCAAGTTCATCTTCCTTATCTTCATATCGATCAGTATCCCGGCGATGATCATATCGTTCTGGTCATTTTCAATACTACAGAACATAGTCGCCACCTCAGAACCCTCCTCCGAGGTCGTCCGGCATGCGATCGCCTTGAGCGTCCGCAAGCTCAATCTGCTGATCGTGATCGGGTTCTCCTCGATCGCCACCTTGCTCATCTATTGGACCGTGCTTTTCAGCAATCGGATCGTTGGCCCGATCTACCGTCTGGAAAGAGAACTCGAGAACATCGTTGAGAACGGTGATTTCGGCCGCCGCCTGCATTTCCGCAAAGATGATGCCTTTCAAGCGCTCGCTTCAAAGATCAATGCCCTGCTCGAGGAGATCAAGTCCAAAACCCAGCAATGATCATTCCCCGTAGCGTGCTGAATCACACACAAAGATCGTTTTTATCCCATTCCCGACGCGTTTCGTATCTTTCCACGCACCACGAACTGTTTCGCCACACCCTGTCAAGATAATGGCAGCAAGAACAATATATACAAGACAATAACATTCTCTTCGCATAGCGGCCTCCTCCTTATTCATATAACGAAGCGATGAGTTGTTTATATTTATTCAGAATGATCTTTCGACGGACCTTGTAGGTCGGGGTAAGCTCGCCATCCTCAAGGGTAAACTCATCTTTGAGCAATTTGAACTTCTTTATCTTTTCATATTGAGCAAAATCACGTAATGCCCGGGCAACATGCCTCTTGGCATGCGCATGGATCTCCTTGTGTTCGAGCAACGCTTCGTACGAGGCACAATCGATCTTGTGCTGTTTAGCATAGAACTCCACATGCTCCCGATGCGGCACGATGAGTGCGACTAAATATTTTTGATTATCGCCAAAAACGATCACTTGACTGAACATCGGATCGGAAACAAGCGCGTTCTCGAGCATTTGCGGTGCGATGTTCTTGCCGCCCGAGATCACGATTATGTCCTTTTTCCGGTCAATGATCTTCAAAAAACCATTTTGATCCAACCGGCCTACATCACCGGTATATAACCACCCTTCACGGATCGTTTCAGAGGTGCTTTGATCATCCTTAAAATATCCCCTCATTACGGATCTGCCTTTTACCGCGATCTCTCCTCCATCAGCGATCTTGACCTCGAGATTCGAAAGCGGCAGTCCCACGGTGCCGATCTTATTGTTCCTCTCTCGGTTCACGGAAACGACCGGGGAGGTCTCGGTAAGCCCGTAACCTTCCAAGATCGTGATCCCGATTATCTCAAAAAAGTACGCTATGTCCTTGCTGAGCGCGGCCCCGCCAGAAATAAAAAACCGAAAATTCCCGCCTAATGACTCGCGTAATTTAACGAACAATATCTTGTTAAAAATACCATACATGAATTGCGTACCGAAGAACACCTTCCTGCCGCGGCGTTTGAACGTATGCAAACTACGCCCGATCCGCAAGCCCCACGTAAAGATGGCCCTCCTTATGAACGATTGTTTCTCGATTGTATCAAGAATGCCGTGATAGATCCGCTCGAAGAACCGCGGAACCGCGCACATGATCGTCGGCTTGATATCTTGCATATCCCGCATGACCGTATACATGCTCTCCGCGAACCCCATGGTCGCACCGGAAAAAAGGAAGAAATAATAGCCGGCTAAACGTTCAAAAATATGACTTAATGGCAAAAATGAAAGCGATACATCTTCACGGGTAACATGGATGGCGTCGGCGCATCCTTCACAATTAGCGATAAAGTTCTCATGCGTCAACATGACGCCTTTCGGGTCCCCGGTCGTACCTGATGTATAGATGATAGTTGCGATATCATCCGATTTTATATCCTGCACCTTTTCATAGAACGGATACCTGCTCTGCACGCCTTGTTTGCGCCCGCGTTCAATAAGATAATTATACGACACTACATTCTGAAATCCATGCTCTCCGATCTCGTTAACGACCACGACCTTCTCAATTTTCGTAGTGCCGGCTGGCAGTTTAAGGAACCGCTCGAGATATCGATCATCCGATACGACCAAAATCTTGGCTTCAGAATGTTTAAGGATGTAGTTCAGGTCATGGTCACTACAATTAGTATACAACGGCACCACGACTGCTTTGTTCGATAGGATGGCCAGATCAAAATAGAGCCATTCCGCGCAATTCTCGGCGATCATGCAGACCTTATCATGCGCCTTAAGCCCGATCTCGCTTAAACCCATCGCAAGATAACACACGACCTCCAGAAAATTACCCCATGAAATATCAATAAGCGAATCGGCGCGACGGACGCGCAAGGCGGTTTTATCCGAAAATTCTCTGGCAGTCTGGGCAAAAAGGGCTGGAATGGACTGTACCTTGTGAAACGTCATACTATCCTCTCAACGGTGATCACTACGTCATTATTAACACATCAAGGCGAGTCGATGTACTTTTCTATATGTGGAAGGGTCAACCAGCGTCTGTGCTGGCGGTAACAAGCTCTACTTGTCTTTCTATTTCCCGAAGACGATCGATCAATATCTGTCTCTTCTCGTTCTCAATGATACGATCCAGTTCGTCGTTGCGGCGTTCAACATCCGTCAGCAGCTGTTCGTATATCTTTTGCTTTTGCAGCAATCCTTCAACTTCATCCTTCTTAGCAAGGAAATCCTTGACGACCCTTTGCTGATCTATGCCGACCGGCACATTCTTTTGCAACGCAGCTGCCGGTTTTGTTGTCACATCACCCTTCTCTTGAGCAACGGCTGAATTCACAATAAAACTTACGAACAGTACTGTCACACAAAAGATCGCATATCTTGAACCGCGCATATAATTCTCCTACCCCAGGTTATATGAGAAATAGTTACGGCAAACACACCGATCATCTATGAAAATCAGCTTGTTTTCGCCTATGTCTTTCTTAATGGAAATTGTAATGGTATGTCCGAGTCGTGTCATCTTCAATCCGTTACGTTACACTACTCAAATATTGGCTTAAATATCCGGAATCTGCTCGGGATCCTGAAAATCGTTGACCTTGGTCTCTAACCAGTTGTTGTACGCGTAATCAAGCACTCTGAACTTGTCCACCGGATCCATCATAAGGAATTTCACGCCCAACTCAAAGTCCTTGTCCTGGACCTTGCTGTTGTTCATGACCCACATCACCTCACCGGTCGTATACACCGGCTTCGGATCATCAGGGATGTTGATCTCGAGATCGACCATCGTTCCCTTGTCAACGGATCTGTCAGTGGCGATCTTCATGCCTTCGCGAGAGAGATCATTGCTCAAGCTTACCCCGCCGAAATTCCCGACTTGGTCAGCACGGATCTTAACGCTCATGTAAGCATCAAATCTTTTAAACTTCCTTCTCTCTTTACTGACATTGTTCATGTACTATCCTCCTGATAACAACCGCTTGGATTACGTTAGATTAGATACTATGTTCGAGGGTAGTGACGCTACTCTCCCGTAAACTGTAAATAGATCTTCCTATTTCGTGCTTTATTATCGAATTCGATAAATATGACTTGCTGCCACGTTCCCAGAAGCAATTCTCCTTTTAGAAAGGGGATCGTAAGCGAATTTTTGAGAAGCGACGATCGAATGTGCGAATGTCCGTTGCCATCATGCCAACGTTCATCATGTTTATATGTGATAGCCTCGGGAACCACGCGCTCAAAAAATTCTTTTATATCGGCGACAAGTCCCGGCTCATATTCGATCGTGGTAATACCGCATGTTGACCCTGATGCGAAGATAAGTACGCTTCCTTCCTGCATGTTTGTCTCACGCATTCGTTCCGCGATCTCATCAGTTATATCGACAACATCGGTCCTGCCCTTAGTGTGAAATGTGAGCAACGACGTTTCGATTCTCATAACTCTTTTAGCAGAAGTATATTAAAGATCTTTTTAAAAGCCTTACGAAAAAACTATAGCACATGACTAATTTATTTTCAAGAAAGGCACAACAATATATTTCAAAAAAACCATTCAATGCACTTATTTCACAGCTTCTTTATTGACCTTGTGCATCATTTCCAGCACTTCCGGATCCTGCATGATGCGAGAAAATTCAGCATTCGAAAACAACTTCATGTAATCCTTGGATTTAGCTGCTTCTATAAACTCTTTATTGGTAAGTAGTTGTTGAATTTTTGGGTGCCCCATCAATTTCTGAAAATTCTCGTCTTTGGCAAGTTTGGCCATTGCGCCCATATTTTTGAACATGTCCCTCATTCCGAACATTTGTTGTCCTTTCGTAGCGCCCGGCCTCCGGACGGGCTTTAAACCATGGCCGATACGAAGATCGGCCGCCACAAATTAGTTACGATAATTTACGAATTGAAGGGCAAAGTCGTAATTTCTACCTTTTAGGAATGCTATGATCTCTTGCAGATCATCGATCTTCTTGCCGCTCACCCGAACAATGTCACCTTGGATCGATGCCTGTACCTTTGCCTTGAGCGTCTTGATATCCTTGACTATAAGTTTCGCATTCTCTTTAGAAATGCCGACTTGAATGACCACTTCCTGCCGGACCATCTCGCCGAAGGTCTTCTCTTCCTTCTCGAATCGCAAGGCTTTCAATGGAACACTGCGCTTTACCATCTTCGCGCGTAATATCTCTTGCATCGCATGCAACTTCATCGTGTCTTGGGCAATGAGCACAATTATCTTTTTCGTGCGATCGAACTCGTATGAACTTTTGGAGCCCTTAAAATCATACCGCAATTGGATCTCTTTACTCGCCTGATTGACAGCATTGTCAACTTCCTGCAGGTCAACTTCTGATATCACGTCGAATGAACAATCTTTTGCCATACTGATGGGCGCCTATTTCATGTTGGTCACAAAACTATCATTGTATTTTTTCAGTTTATCGACCGTGCGATAATGGTTCATCGCGATCGTCGCTTCATCACGAGTAGCGAACTGGCCTACATACACAAAATAAAGCTCACGGCCTGTGCGCGTCGTATGGTCGCGATAGAACGCGGCATACCCTGCGTCTTTAAGCTCCGCCACAAGAGATTCAGTCGCGTCAAGTTTATTTGAGACGCAAATCTGCACTGTGTATTTCGGTGCCGCTACTGCAGTAACACTCCTCGATGATCCTGTGTCGCTCGTTGCCGGCTTGACCGTCACTGCTGGAAGTTCAACAGACTGCGAAACCACCTCTCGTATAGGCTCCTTTTTCGGTGTGTTTTTTTGCGCGATCACAGGTGCCGGCCGTTTTTCATTGACGACAACGACTTCTGTGTTATTGCGGTCGGTTACGTAACTGCTGATCAGATTAAAACCGAGAATGATACCGACAAAGATACCGCCACTAATAATGAAGAACTTCGCCCCCATTCCCTTGATCTTGTCCCATATCTCTTCCAGCGTGACCTTGACCGATGCAAAACGTTCACTCGGGGCAAGGAACATTGCATCCTCATCCTTGTTGAAATCGATCTGCAGTATATCATCATCGTCAGCGTTCTCCTTGATCTCTGCTGGTTTTTCGATAACGACCTTTTGCTTTTTTGTACCACGTGCGATGAGGTCTGCGGGTTCAGTTATGATCTCCTCGGACGCATCTTCGATCGGGCTCGCCGTCTGTGCGCTCTTGTCAACTTCAAGCGACGTCACATCTGAAAAAAGGTCAGGCTCAATATTCAACTCCTCACCCTCCCCTGAAATGTCTTCCGTCTCTTCGTTGACCTTAATGACCTTGCCCAGCGTACCAGGTTTATACGCCCCATATAGTTTCTTCTGGATGTCTTCTTCGCTCAATTGTGCCAACCCGCTGCCTTCTTTGGTTTGTTTCTTAATGAATTTTAACATATCGCACCTCGACCTTTACGCTAATGGTGAATTTTGTTTTAAAAAGAGCGCAAATTTCAACAGCTCTATACCACCGATATCTACGCGTGCTTTTTCAACAAATCCCTTCTTCAAGCACAACTGGATCGCCTTTTCCATATTAGACGTTGTTTTAAAGATTATCTCCTGATACCCAACAACCGAACAAAAATTGATCGCCTCCTCAAGAAGCCGCAAGCCATAACGACGGTTGCGGAATTCTGGCTTGACGAAGATCCTGCGAATAAGCGCGGAACGTTCATCTTCTTTTTTGACCGCAACGGTACCGATGATCTCATCGCCGAAACAACCGACGAAGAACGCCTCGCCGATATTACAATACGTCTTAACGATATCATCGAGATCTGTCAAAGGATAGCTTTTTGCTTGTTCAGGGAATTCGTTGGCCATGACCGATGCGATCAAAGACCGGACTTGCTCGGTATCATCAGTTGTAAACTTGCGGATCGTGAACATGACCTATTCTCCTTATCTATAAAACTTACGCTTTGCCACCGGACGGTTTTGCTGCTGGCTTTGCCGCTGGTTTTGCTTCAGCAGCCGCGGGAGCTGCGGCTCCCTCAGCGGCTGCTTCGGCTTCTTCCTGTTTAGCCGACTTGCCTTTTGCTTTCAATTTCTGTGATTTCACCTTCGGTAGATTAAAGACGGAATTCTTGTCCGGAGCCCACTTCTCTGACTCCTGTAATTTCTTTATCCTTTCATATCGTTTAAGCACATTTCTGTGCTTCTTCCCTGCCGCTTTGACTCTCAAGCTCGGATGTTGACTCATTACAAAAACTCTCCTTTCATTACGTTAAGATCTTCGTCCGATCTACTTTTCTGATGTATGCGTCCGAATAATCTTTTTCTTTTTTGAACTTATCTAACAAATTTGCTGCTTCAGCTTTCGTCGCGAACATGCCAA
Organism: Candidatus Omnitrophota bacterium; assembly: GCA_016928875.1. Lineage (GTDB taxonomy): Bacteria > Omnitrophota > Omnitrophia > JAHJGZ01 > JAFGJY01 > JAFGJY01. Next base: position 9,201 of record JAFGJY010000118.1, read on the forward strand.
CGCAGATCTGATAATACTTCCCGCTCGGTAAAATGAACCCTTCATATCCTTTTTCTTCAGTCTTGCGCAGTTCTTCTTTGGCAAACGTCGTATTAACATACGTGATGATCTGCACGGTCCACACTTCCTGCGGCAGCTCGGCTTTCTTTTCGATCGGCAGAACAACTTCCTGTTTGACCTCTGTCTGCTGTGCGGCCTGCTCGACCGTAACCGGATCAGGGATCTCCGATGCCGTGATCGGCACAACCACTGTTGTCGTATCTTCTGCTACGGCCGGCGTCTTCTTTTCTTTTACCGCTTGTTCGGCCCTTGAAAACAGGCTAAGGATACTTGGCTTCTTGGCCACGCCTTTTTCAGCGTCCGCGCCGAACTCGCCTTCATCATCGATCTTAATCTTCTTGCCCGTCTCAATACCGTACGAAAAAACGACCGCAAAAATTATTGCACATGTCAACACGAAGAGTAATATTTTGTCGACATTTAAGGTGAGGGTAAGCTTGTTCCTCTTTGGCGGTTCATCATACGGTGAGGCCGATGCATCCTGGATCAATTCAGAAAAAAGGTCCTTCTGTTCGCCCGTATCTTCGTTGTCATATACCTTCATTTGAATTTATGCTCCTCATTTTTGGCATTATATCAAATAGCAAAATACAGTGCAATGTTTCTATATATAGAAATACCATATATTTAAAAGAACTAGTCACAACTTGCAGGCATCAGGTCGCAGGTCTCAAGTTACAAGTCGCAAGTCACAGGTCACAGGTTACAAGCTTCATGCTGTAAGTTTCAAGCTATGGGTAGCATTCAACATGTAGCATGTGACTTGAAGACTGAAATCTGGAACTTGCGGCATGTAACATGTGACTTGAGCCCTGGAACCTGCAACCTGAGACCTGTGACTTGACCTAATGTATGACCTTCCACCGATGTGGCGGCCAAAATATAAAGAACGCCTTGCCCTTTATATCTTTTTTGGGAACAAAACCCCAATTACGGCTATCACTACTGTGTTCGCTATTGTCACCCAACACAAAATATGCATCCTCCGGGATATCTATTTCAACGCCATGTTTACCATATTCCCAATCTTCACGCGGATAGTAGAACGTATTCCTGATAATGGCCGGGGCTTCAACGATCTCGCCGTTGATGTACACATTCCCGTCGATGATCGTTAGTGTTTCATTCGGCTTCCCTATCACCCGTTTGATAAAATCCCGCTTCTTGTCAAGCGGATACTTGAACACGATCACATCCCCGCGCTCGGGTTCCTTGAACCAATACAAGGACTTAGCAACCAAAATACGGTCACCCTCAAGTAACGTATCCCGCATGGATCCGGTCGGTATCTTAAAGGCCTGCACGAAAAAAGCCCGGATGAACATCGCCAAAACAAAAGCGATCAGGATCGGCTCTATCCATTCCTTTATCCAATAACGTGCCATATCATTCTTTAAGAGATTCACATATTTTTCTTTCACTTTTACAAACATTCCACCACCCCTGTTATTCGTTGATTTTAAGTACGGAAATGAACGCATCCTGAGGCAGATCAACCTTACCGATCCGCTTCATCTTCTTTTTACCTTCCTTCTGTTTCTCAAGCAATTTTCGCTTCCTCGTTATATCTCCACCATAACATTTTGCGATCACATCCTTGCGTAATGCGCGAACCGAATCGCGCGCGATCACCTTTGCGCCGAGCGCGGCCTGAATGACCACCTCGAACATCTGACGCGGAATGACCTCCTTGAGTTTCTGCACCAACTGCTTACCGCGGTAATATGCGTTTTCGCGGTACACAATGCACGATAATGCATCGACCGGATCCCCATTGATCAGGATATCGAGCTTCTGCAGGTCAGATTCCTTGTATCCGATAAATTCATAATTGAACGATCCGTAGCCGCTCGTCATCGATTTGATCTTGTCGTAAAAGTCGATCACGATCTCAGCCAGCGGTATATCATACTCAAGCATCGCACGCGTGACATCGAGATATTCCGTTTTGACATAAATAGCACGCCGCTCCTGACAAAATTGCATGACCGAACCCATACAATTAGCCGGAATAATTAGATGTGCTTTGATATACGGTTCCTCAAATACCTCGATCATGTGGGAATCGGGCATCTTGGTCGGATTATCAAGGAACACCATGTCTTTATTGGTCAATGTCAAACGATAAACCACGTGCGGGGCCGTAATAAGCAAATGAAGGTCGAATTCCCGTTCCAAACGCTCTTTAATAATGTCCATATGCAACAGACCGAGAAAACCGACCCTGAATCCAAATCCCAGGCTCGTTGATGACTCCGGTTCGAACGAGAACGATGAATCATTGAGACGCAACTTATTGAGCGCGTCCCGCAAAAGCGAAAAATCCTTTTGGTTGATAGGATACATTCCGCAAAAGACCATCGGCTTAACATCCTTATAGCCAGGCAACGGATTTTCAGCCCCGTTCTCGCTATGGGTCACCGTATCACCGATTTTGACATCTTCAGTGTTCTTAATGTTCGCACAAATATATCCCACCTCGCCGGCTTTCAGTTGATCTATCTGCTTCGGCTTGGGCGTAAACACGCCGATCTCTTCTATCTCAAAAACCTTGTCAACTGCCATAAGCCGTATCTTATCGCCAACCTTCACGATCCCGTCCATGATACGGACGTAGACGACCGCACCGCGGTAATTATCGTATTTCGAGTCAAAGACCAGCGCTTTGAGCGGTGCATCCGGCTTGCCGTGCGGCGGTGCGATACGGTGAACGATCGCCTCAAGCACCTGTTCTATTCCTTCCCCTGTTTTCGCGCTGCACGCTAAAATATCTTTGCGTTCGATACCCAGCAAATTAACGATCTCATCGGCAACGCGTTTTACATCCGAAGCCGGCAGATCGGTCTTCGTCAGTATCGGTATTATCGTGATATTGCGTTCAAGTGCTAAATAAAGGTTCGTGATCGTCTGGGCTTCGATACCTTGCGAGGCATCGACCAACAAGAGCACTCCTTCACACGCTGCCAGGCTTTTGGATACCTCATAGGTAAAATCGACATGCCCTGGCGTATCGATCAAATTGAGCTGATAATTATTGTACTTGATCCGCACCGTGCGGGCCTTGATCGTAATACCGCGTTCGCGTTCCAGGTCCATATCATCAAGCAATTGCTCACGAAATTCTCTCTGAGAAATGGCTTTTGTAAACAAAAGGATCCTGTCGGCCAAGGTTGACTTGCCGTGATCGATATGGGCGATGATCGAAAAATTACGAATAGATTCTATGATCATTATTTCCTTAAAAGCGCCATGCGCTTTTTCATATCACGAGCACCGAACAAATACGAACCGGCCACAATGACATCAACGCCGGCTTTTTTTACTATCCCGACGGTCTTGTCCGAAACACCGCCGTCAACTGATATCAACCCCTTGTACTTTGAACGTAAAGCACCGATCTTCGGCACAACGTCATGCATGAACGACTGTCCCCCGAACCCGGGCTCGACCGTCATGATGAGCACAAGATCGAACCGCGCAATATCCGCCAAGACCTTTTTCGTAAGTTTAGTTTTCGGCTTTAATGACACACCGGCTTTGACCCCGTATTTTCTGATCTGCCGGCGCAGTTTCTCGAGGTTGCGGCAGGCTTCATAATGGACCGTGATAATATCCGATCCAGCCTTCACGAACGACTCAATGTAGTTACCTGGGTCGCTTATCATCAGATGCACATCAAGAGGCAAGCTGGTTACCTTACGCACACCTTTGACAACGACCGGGCCGATCGTAATATTAGGCACAAAATGGCCGTCCATTACATCGACATGGATCCAGTCACAGCCCGCACGTTCGACACATCTGATATCTTTCCCCAAGCACGCAAAATCAGCCGATAAAATACTCGGCGCTATTATGACCTTTTTTCTCTTCATGGTAATGACTCCCTATTTTTAGGCTACGATCTTATCGATCCGGGTCTTCTCTTTGCCGCGCAAGGAACCGATACACGCAAAATTCGCCCCGTTCTGGCAAAAGATCTCTTTGGCAAGCTTCGTAATATCGTCCTTGGTCACGGCCATCACCATATGCCGTATCTCATCGAGCGACATGACCGAATTAAGGTAGAGGATCCGTTCACCATGCCATAGCATATTTTCCATGGTGCTCTCAAAAAGCAGCATCAATTGCCCGAGATAGTAATCCTTCGCGCGCTTAAGCTCTCCGTTCGTCACACCTTTAGAACGGATCTTCTCGACCTCGCGCATGATCACCTGCAATGCCGAATATGCTTTACCATTTTCGACCCCGGCTGATATTAAAAAGGCCCCGGTATCCTGAAACAGCGATAACGAGGAACGTATTTCATACGCCAATCCGCGTTTCTCCCTGACTTCCTCAAAGAGCCGCGAGCTCATGTTCGCACCCAAGATGATATTGAGCAAGGAAAGAATATACCGGCGCTTGTCCCGACGTGAGCACGTGTGATATCCCAGAACGAAATGGGTTTGTTCGGTCTCCTTATCCAAATACTGGGTCATTGCCGCTCTCTGACACACGTGAGCTTGTTTGAACGTCGTTGCCCGTGGTGAATGTAAATGACGCACATGCTGGCGCACGTCGTGCAACACGTCAGCATGGTTAACATCACCGCACACAACGACCATAAAATTCGCATTACGGTAATGTTTCCCCTTGTACTTTACGATGTCAGCACGGGTCATGTTCGTTATCGTATCCACCGTACCGAGGACCGATCTCCCCAACGGCTGGTCCGGCCACATCATACTGGTCAAAATATCATGCACGTAATGGCTCGGCAGGTCCATATACATCTTGATCTCTTCCAAGATGACCGTACGTTCCATATCAATGTCACTCTGGCGAAAGAGCGGATTATATACCAGGTCACATAAGAGCTCCATTGCGACCGGCAAATGCTTTCTCAATATTTTAACGAAATAACACGTCACTTCTTCCGAGGTGAACGCATTCAACATCCCGCCCCGGCCTTCGATCGCCTCCTTGATCTTTTTAACA
>JAFGJY010000119.1 GCA_016928875.1 Candidatus Omnitrophota bacterium
AGCTCACGCGGCGTGCATGTTGAGATCGAAGGACTGCCGCCGTTTGGCGTTTACGAACTTGATCGTTTAGTATTCCGTCCGGGATATTCGGATGCGGAGTTATATCAGATAACGATAAAGGCGTTCCCGAAAGGTGAAGAGGATCGCGTTACCACCGAATCTTTCTGGGTCGAGGTGATGCCGGCCGGACGGTATGCGGTGTCCGGGCACATTGTTACTGCCGATGGCAGAGGGATCAAGGATGTGAGCATGCGCGTAGATAAACGGGTGGTGTACACTGATGAGCGCGGGTATTTTAAACTTGACCGTTTGATCGAGGGTACGTACTCGTTCGAGCCGCGGCGCGCTGGTTTTGTGTTCGATCCGGAGCGGGTGGTGGTGGAGGTGAAGGATAAGAATGTGAGAGGCATTGACTTTTCCGGGCATATGGCGGCGTATCTTAAGATCACCACGCCTGAATGGGGCGTGTATGTGAAGGAGGCAGTGATCGCACGCGTTGAGGGGATCGGGTCGGTCCGCTTGCCGGACCGGGTCACGGTCAATGGCGTTGATGCGTTTTTTGATTCGGATGTCTTTGACCCATCGAATGTCAATAGCAGTTACACGTTTGTTGTCGATAAGGTGCCGCTCGCGTTCAATGCGGACGGCAGTGCCTACATAGATGTGGTTGCGTACAACGAGTTCGGCCACGTACTCGCCCGCGACCGCACCATCGTCCACCGTGCCGACTAATTGAGAATAATTGGGGACAGCGCCCAGTGTTTTACAAAGCTTTTTAAAACACTGGGCGCTGTCCCCATATTATACATGTCCTTTGCGCGTTATTATTCGTAGTATGTTTTCCATTTCTTGATCGGCTACAAGAATGAAATCTTTCCAGCTTTTATGATCCATTAATTGTATTTCATTGCAAATGTCTATGTAAGAATGCGGGCGACCGATATGATATTGAGCGCTTGACCAGGGATGATCCCATGGTTCTTTGGTGAGGCCCGCGCGTACAGGATTCCTTTCTACATATCGCAGGGCACGGTATAAATGATCTTCATTGAGAGGGCAGGAGAAGAATCTGCCTTGCCAAAGGTGGCCTTTTTGATCATGCTTTTTATTTATGTATTGGGAATATTTCATGTGTGCTGTGTTGCACATCCGAGCGAGTGATGTTGATTCCGAAGGAATAAGGATGAAATGCACATGATTTGGCATAAGGCAATAACCAATAATGTGAACGCCGTATTTTTGAGCATATTTATTTATGAGATCGCAATATGTCAGATGTTCATTATTTGTTTTGAAAATGGTTCTGCCGTAATTGCCGCGTTGCGTGAGATGATGCGGTATATTTGGGATTACGATTCGTGCTCTGCGTGGCATCGTGATTTCCTTTGTTCCATTTTGATAATAATTAAATGATATTATAACAAAAATAAATTAATTATAAAGCATATTATTGACGTAACGGTAAAGGCGGTAAAGGGGACAGCGCCCAGTATTTTAAAAAGCTTTATTAAACACTGGGCGCTGTCCCCAATGCGGGCTTGACAGCGGACGAAAGTCCGCTTATAATCTGTCCATGCCGAGATACATTAATTTCAATCACATCGTCACTGAGTTGCGGGCCTTCTGGCTAGAGCACGGCCGGATGCCGAGCTTTGCCGAATTACAGGCACTTTTCGGCTACCGTTCTAAAGGGGGCGTCTCGCGGTTAATGGAACATCTCATCAAACGCGGGATCGTAGGCAGGGATGCGGCCGGCCGGCTTGTGGCTACCTCGGTCCTCAGGGGCAGCGTCAAGGTCCTTGGCGTTGTGCAGGCCGGGTTCCCGTCACCGGCAGAAGAAGAACTTATCGATATTATTTCACTCGATCAATTCCTCATCAAAAAACCCGAGGCGAGTTATCTGATCAAGGTTACCGGCGACTCGATGATCGATGCCGGGATCCATCCGGGCGACCTGGTGGTGGTCGAGCGCGGCAAGGACCCGCGGCAGGGCGATATCGTGATCGCCGAGGTCGACGGGAACTGGACGATGAAGTATTATCACAAACGCGGCCGCAGCGTGATCCTCAAGGCCGCCAATAAGGACTATCCTGCCATTACGCCCACCCGCGAACTTGTGCTCGGCGGGGTCGTGACCGCCTGTATTCGCAAGTACGGTAAATAACTAGGCACGCAATTTCTAATTACTAATTATTCTAATGTCTAAAAAATCACAACTACAAATCATTGGGGACAGCGCCCAGTGTTTTAAAAAGCTTTTTTTAGTACTGGGCGCTGTCCCCAATGACCAATGACAACAATGACAATCAGTAATTAAGTATGTACCTCTTTAGGTAAGATATGAAACCAAGCCCGTTCATGCTCCAGTCATGGCCGAATGCCATCGTGCACATTGACGGCGATGCATTCTTCGCATCGTGCGAGCAATCGGTCCATTCGGAATTAAAAGGCAGGCCCGTGATCACCGGTGCTGAGCGCAACATCGTTGCCTCGATGTCATACGAAGCCAAGGCCCGCGGCATCAAACGCGCGACCCCGATCTGGGAGGCGAAAAAAATTTGCCCGGAGGTGGTGATCTTGCCGAGCGATTATGAAACGTATTCGCTTATTTCAAAACGGATGTTTTCTATTTTACGGCGTTTTACTCCGACAGTCGAAGAATCATCGATCGACGAAGGATTTGCCGATATTAAAGGCCTGCGTCGTCTCTACCGTAAAGGGTACGAAGACATTGCGCGTGATATTCAACGGACGATCGAACGCGAACTCGATCTTACCGTTTCGGTCGGTTTAAGTTTGACGAAAACGCTTGCTAAACTTGCTGCGAAATTCGAAAAGCCACGCGGGTTCACAAGCATCAAGGGCCGTTACGTGCATGAATTCCTTACGAAAGTCCCGGTCGGGGATGTGTGCGGCATCGGTCCGAACACGACGGCATTGCTTAATAAACGCGGCGTATTTACTGCACTTGATTATGCGATGCGGCCGGTTTCGTGGGCAAAACAATTGCTCGGCAAGATCGGCGTCGAGCTGTGGCATGAACTAAGGGGCGAGATGGCCTACGGCCTTAATACCGAGAAAAAGGAGTCGTATCAAGCGATCTCAAAAACGAAAACCTTTACGCCGCCTTCGAAGTCGTACGATTATGTTAAAGCACAGCTTTTTCGCAATACCGAATCGGCGTTCATAAAATTACGCCGTTACAAGCAGCGCGCCCAGCGGTTCATTATTTATCTGCGCACGCAGGAATTCGCAAGCCGTGGGATGCAGGCTGATCTTAACCGTCCGACCATTGCGCCGCAGGAGGCCTTCCGGCTTATCGAAGAATTATTGCGCGCGGTGTACGTGCCGGAAGTGCTGTACCGTGCAACAGGCATCGTGCTCACGCGGCTTGAGGATGACAATGAGGTGCAATTCGATCTTTTCGAGGACCCGGTGCGGGTGGTGGCGATGCGGCGCCTCTCGCACGGCATTGACGAGATCAACAAGGCCTACGGCAAACACACGGTCTTTGCCGGCAGCGGGCTGTTCCTGAAACGGCAACAAAGGGGCACGATCCTTGACCGGAACACATCGGGGACAGTTCCGGAACTGTCCCCAGACCTGGGCGGGCGACATGCGGTGCCTGAACGTAAACAGAAATTGTTGCCCGGCGAGACCGCGCGCCAGCACCTCAACGTCCCGTTGTGGCAAATAAAAATTTAGAAGGGGGGACACACACGCGTCTGTCCCATTCTGTTGTAAAAGGGGACAGCGCCCAGTGTTTTAAAAAGCTTTTTTTAGTACTGGGCGCTGTCCCCATAGTAATAATGTGCTATAATCGTGTGCGAGAAATGGAGAAATTGGATGCGCAAGATCATTACCATACCCGCCGGGTATGATAATTACATATACCTTATTGTAAATAATGGCGCGGCCGTTGTGGTCGATCCGACGAGCGCTTCGTCGGTGATAACCTCACTCAAAGAACACGGTGTGACATTGGAATACATTTTGATCACGCACGGCCATGGCGATCACACCGGCGGGCTTGCGGAACTGAAGGAACGTACCGGTGCCAAAGCGATCGGGCCGGATGGATCGATCAGCGGTATTGATGAGATCGCCCCGGGCAGGACCGAGATCGCATCTCGGGTCGGCGTGATACGTGTTATCGCGACACCGGGCCACACGCGGCTCGGTGCGTCGTATTATGTATTACCTAATGAGGATGACCGGCATGGCGCGGTCTTTACCGGTGATACGCTCTTTATCGGCGGGTGCGGGCGCATCTTCGGTGCCGCGGCAGAGACCATGTGGCATTCACTGAGAAAAATTGCTGAGCTGCCGAAAGAGACGCGCGTCTATCCCGGACACGAATACACGATCGAGAATTATGAATTCGCGTGTACGGTCGAACGCGGTAATGAGACGTTCAGAGAGCGGTTGGTACAGGTCAATGCGGTGTATAAAAAGCACGGGACGACCGTGCCTTCCACGATCGCCGATGAAATAGCGTCGAATGTGTTCATTCGGGCTGCGACACCGTCGGTTTTTGCCGAACTGAGGAGACGTAAAGATGATTTTTAAGCCTTGTTATCGGGGACACATTAAAGTGTCCCGCGGGACACTTTAATGTGTCCCCAATGGTTATTTAAACCGGCCGGCCAGATGGTATTGCCGTTCATTGAAAAGGTAAGACACAGGGCTGCGGCAGTGCTGGGTCAGCGCAAGGCCGTCCGCCGCAAGCCGAGCAGGGAACCGCTCGTTTTTATTGACAATATCGGGCCGATCAGGTTTATCCGTCGCAAGCGGTCGCGGCACATCAAGATCTCGGTCGAACCGTTCAAAGGCGTGCGGGTCACGGTGCCGTACGGCGTTGCCTTTAAGGATGCCGCGGCATTTGTCGAGGAGAAACGCACATGGATCAAGAAGCAGGCAATGTGGGTCGCAGAGCGGGAACGCGAATATGCCGAACAGTTGCGCACGGCAGTGCCGTTTGATCACACCCTGGCCCAGGCAGAATTGACAAGCCGTGTCTACGAACTGTCCGCACGGTTCGATCTTCCGTTTGCCAAAGTGGCCATTCGTAAACAACGCACGCGGTGGGGCAGTTGTTCGCACAAAAATAATATTAATCTTAATATGCAGCTTGCCCGCTTGCCGGCTGAACTGCGGGATTATGTGATCCTGCATGAGCTTGTGCACACGCGCGTGAAAAATCACAGCGCGCTGTTTTGGTCGACCTTGAATACTTTGGTCGGGGACGCCAAAGCCCTCGACCGGCAATTGAGGAAATATCACACATGGGTACTGTAAACATGTTATCAACAGGGGACAGCGCCCAGTATTTTAAAAAGCTTTTTTTAATACTGGGCGCTGTCCCCATTTTGTTATTCGGCTGCGCGTATGACCAGGCGCTCTTTCGCGCTGAACGGCTCTCGGATATCGGCATCGGCGAAGAACGCGGATTCACGGTGCACAAACTGGGCGAGAACTACACGCCGGTCTTGCTCGAGAACAAAGGCGGCGATCGATTCGAAGTGATCGAATATTATGAAAAACCGCTTATGATGGGTAAAGTGACAGAGGAGTCATGGCGGGTCTACCGCATTTATTTTATCAATGACAAACTGGTCGGCTATGAACGGTGTTCGCGAGGCGATGCGGTCATTGCCTATGAAAAATGGCTTGAAGAGTCACCGCAGCTTTCCATGCCCGGCAAACGCGTACGGACTGTATCACTGTCGCAGTACTTTGATTAAAAAGACCGGGGACACTTTAATGTGTCCCCAATAAACCCAGGAACGCTATGAAAACGATAACCCTACAACCACAACGACTAACCAAGAACGATCTTCTGGACCTTGAGGTCCGGGGCCTGGTGCGCACAATTAGGCCGCCGCATGCGATCACGATCAAACCTGAGGTAGACATGGTCACGCCATTGTATGTGTGCGATGAACGATCAGGCCCACATCAACTTATCTGCGTACGTAAGAACCAAACGACCGTCCGCCTGACCAGGCATTCTGACAATGAAGAAGTCATTTTCCTCAACCCGCATGAGGCGCGGTACAGACCTTTGTATCTTGTGATAGCGTATCACTCTTATGATGTGTTGCAGGAAAAGGCACACGCAGGGACGCTTTCGCAGGAGGATTTCCGTGCGTTCACGATCCCCTTTAACGATCCTGAAACGCTCATTTTCGCGATCTTGAAGGATACGCCGCACTGCGAGGTTACGGCCCCGGGTCCGGGCGAGGCCCCGGTCTTTTATGTGACTGAACCGGCAAGCATGACAATGGATTACGTCGACCTGGCGGAGATTTCCTTAAACGTTTTATGATAGGGGACAGTTCCGGAACTGTCCCCACAGTGTAAGCGTGCCAATTGGGGACACACACTTTTTTTGTGTGTCCCTCTAATGTGTTTTAGAAATTTGAATTACGCAAGTCGGCTTTTGATTTTTCAATATTGTATTATTGCATAATGCCTTATATAATAATGGCTTCATTACATAATACATAAAAGCATACAAAGGGGGTTCCCATGAAAAATGTATCAGGTATTGTAACATGGTGTATCTGCGCATGTTTCATCATATCGGGTGTGCAGGCTGCGGAGAGAAGTTATGATGATGTTGCCCAAGAGGTCAAAACCTTGAGCGAGGCAGGCAAATATTCTGACGCACTCATAAAAGCCAAAGAGGCGGTCAAATCTGCCGAAGCATCGTATGGTGAAAATGATCCGGTAAGGATACAGGCCTACAATCAATACGCACAATTGCAAAAAACCGTCGGCGCCCTCAACAAAGCCGAGAAAACATATGAAAAATCAATTACGGCAGCTGAAAGGGCCGGGAACAATGTCGTTCTGGCAGCCACACTGACACGGCGCGCTGACCTTTATCGTGAGCAAGGACGATACCAAGAAGCCGAGGAGAACGCCGCGCGCGCGATCGCGCTCATCGAAGAGCTGGAAGGCCTTGAATCGGCCCGTCTTGCAGCCCCCTTAAGTGCGCTTGCTCTCATTTATCGGGCTCAAGAAAAATATGATGAAGCCGATGCATTGTATAAACGTGTGATCAACATCAAGGAAAAGGCCTACGGCCCGGGAGACCTGCGCTTGGGGCCGACGATGAGCGATACGGCGCTCTTGTACCGCGCCCAGGGCAAATACCGGGAAGCGGAATGGCTGCTTAAAGAAGCGGCCACGAACGTGACCAAAGCCGAGGGCGAGAACAGCATCAATAAAGCGCCTTACCTGATGAACCTGGCCGGACTGTATGATTATGAGGAACGCTATGCGGAGTCAGAAACGCAGTATCGCGAAGCGCTTCGCGTGATCGAAGCCGAACGTGGCCCGGACCATCCGGATGTTGCGGTCGTGCTCAATAACCTGGCTCTGGCCTGCAAAGCACAAGACAAGGACGAGGAAGCCGAGCAATTGTACTTACGAGCGCTAGAAATATTCGAGGCCACCTTCGGGGAAGAACACGTCAAGGTCGCGGCCACGCTCAATAATCTGGGGCTGCTCTACCGCAAACAAGGTGATCTGAAGAAGTCAGAGAAGATGATGAAGCGCGCGAAGAAAATGAAGAAGGAGACGCTCGGTGAGGACCATCCCAAGGATACGCTGATATTCGGTGACCTCGTCGAAGTCTACGATAAAGGATCAGAGGAAGAACCGGCGGAAGGTACTGTGCCGGCCGAAGGAACAGAGGAACAAGCATCGTAACGGCCAGAGCATTCGCGCCGGTACGTAAAAATATTTCACGGAAGCAAGGAGATCCTGATGCCAAAGATATTAGTCGTTGATGATGACCCGAGCATTCGCAGTTTGCTTACGGACCTTCTATCGGATAAATACATGGTCGAGACCGTCGAGGATGGGCTCGAGGCCATGGCCGCCGTCCTGCGTGATAAACCCAATGTCATCATCATCGATTTTAATATGAACATGCCTTCTCTTGACGGGATCTCTGTGGTCAATTACATCATCGAGACCCCGCGTAATAAGGATATTAAGTTCATTCTTATTTCGGGGCTGCTCGATGAAGAGATGGTCGCGAAGTGGAAAGCGACCATCAAGGACGCGGTCTTTTTCAAGAAACCCTTCACCCTGGCAGAGATCACGGAGGCGATCGAACAATTATTGGCGGCGAATAAATAGGCTCTTGTCCACACGCAGAAGAAACGTACCACACGAATTCGAATCGAAGCGGAAATTACCATTGCCTACCAATTCACTTACATCACAATTAGAAGTGTACCGCAATGCCTCCGGTTTGCAGAACGAGGGTTTGCTTATTGAAGCAGAGGAGTTGTTCTTTTCTGTCCTGTTCGGGTCCGAAGACGACAAATTAAAAGCGGGGGCTCATTTCCATCTTGGCCAGATCGCGCTCGGAAAAGAAGCCCGCGAGGATGCATTCAAGCATTTCTTCAGCTGCCTCCTTTTAGATAGAACGTTTAAAAAAGCGTATGAGGCCCTCGATAAACTACCGATGACAGACATTGAAAGAACGATGCTTTGTCATGTAGAGCGGCGCTTTGAAATATTGAATAACCAAAAAACATTTGTTCCTCTCGGCCATTTTTACTCTCCGATTCCTGACTATGAAGAGATCAAGAACAATGAAGAGCGGATCTTTTCTGCTGGCCCGAGAACTATGAGTGGTATTGATCTCAGAGAGCACGAGCAGTTCGAGCTTCTCCAGAATTTCCAGCAGTATTACAACAAGCAACCTTTTTCGCTTCCGCCAAGTAATCTACGCTATTTCATCGGCAATTCCTGTTATTCACACTCAGATGCGATCTTTTTATTGAGTATGATATGCGATCTTAAACCGCAACGGATCATTGAGGTTGGGTCAGGGTTCTCTTCGTGTGCAATTTTAGACATCAATGAACTTTACTTTCACAATAAGATCGAATGTACTTTCATAGAACCGTATCCTGACCGTTTTCTAACGCTTATCCGGAAAGATGATAGTGTTAGGAATACGATCATTATCCAACGGTTACAAGATATTCCGATCGCGGCCTTTAAGGCCCTTGTTAAAAATGACATTTTATTTATTGATTCAACACATGTCGTAAAAACGTTCTCAGATGTACATTACTTGTTTTCTACTATCTTGCCCAACCTCAATGTCGGTGTTCATATTCATTTCCATGATATTTTTTATCCTTTTGAATATCCCAAAGCGTGGGTTTATGAAGGAAGAGGGTGGAACGAAGCATATTTTTTACGGGCCTTTTTACAGTTTAACAACTGCTTTGAGGTCACTTTTTTTAGCACCTTTTTGATACATTATTATGAAGATTGGTTCAAACAACACATGCCTCTGTGCATTAAAGACAAAGGTGGCGGAAGCCTCTGGATCAAAAAGGTAGGGCGTTAATTGGATCGTATTATTGCATGTTCTCGAGCAAGGCTTTGACGAAAAAGTAGGTCAGGACAAGGCAATAGAGGAACTTGATGAAGATAAGGGAGATACTTACCACGAACGAAGCCAGCCCGCTGCGCAGTGCCTCCCAATAATGCCTGCCGATCAAAAGCTCCCCGCAGATCGCACCGAAGAGGATCCCAAAGATCATACCAAAGGGCGGGAAACAAATAAGCCCGATGAACATACCGATGAGCGCGCCGATGATCCCGTATTTTGTGGCACCGTAGACCCGCGCACCGATGAGCGGCAAGATGTAATCAAGGCTCAAAAGTAATACCGTAATGACCCCGAGAATGACGAGTAATGTCAACGAAAAAGGCGGGGTAGGCATCGCGAACTGCAAGATGACGAGTGCAGCATAACTGAGCGGTGGCCCCGGCAGGGCCGGAAGAATGCTGCCGAAAAACCCGCCGATAAGACAAAAAATACTGATGGTTATTATTAATGGTGTCATGGAGATCGTTGTACTAGGTGATGTGTAAGTTCTAATTAACCTAGTTGCTCTAATTTCTAAGGGTTAATTGGGGACAGCGCCCAGTATTTTAAAAAGCTTTTTAAAATACTGGGCGCTGTCCCCTTTTGTTCTTTGTTTTCCTAAGAACAGTTCCGCGCGCTCAATGCTTGCGCGATCGAGTTCGAGAGGTCATGTAGTTTGAACGGTTTCTGGATCACGCCCAATGCGCCGCCACGCACGAGATCTTCGGTCGTATCACTGATCGTATATCCAGTGGCGAAGAGTACCTTCACAGCCGGGTTTATTTTCTTTAAAGCATAAAAAACTTCCCACCCATCCATCTTGGGCATGATCATATCCAGCAGTACGAGATCGATCGATGCGGCGTGCTTGCGATAATATTCGACCGCTTCTTCACCATCAGCACAGACCTCGGTCGTGTACCCGAGGTTCATCAGCATTTCCTTGGTGCTTTTGCGTACTGCCACATCATCATCAACGAAGAGGATGGTGCCCGTACCGGTAATGACCGTCGAAGGATCGGCGGGTAGTTCTTCGCCGTTCTCAACCGGGGTTACCGGCAAAAACAAAGTGAAGGTCGTACCGCGTTCCGGTACGGTGTCGACGCGGATGATACCGTTGTGGTCCTCGATCGTACCATAGACAGCCGCCAGTCCCATACCGATACCTTTACCGACCGGTTTGGTGGTAAAGAACGGCTCGAAGATATGGTCACGAATATGGCTTTCGATACCGATGCCCGTATCACTGATCGCGACCTCAATGTACTTGCCGGGTGGAGCAGAAAAGCTCTTTGATTCTATGTCTGCGTCGGTAAATTCACGATTGGCGGTCGAAAAGGTGATGGTGCCGCCGTGCAACATCGCATCACGCGCGTTGAGCGCGATATTCAAGATCGCGTTCTGTAATTGCGCGGGGTCACCGGTCGTGACCGGCTGCTCGGCGTTGAGGTGTTTATTGATCACGATCTTCTTATCTATGCTGTGTTTAAAGATCTCGATCACATCGTCGATCAAAGCATGGACGTTCGTTTGGACTATTTGGAACTTTCCTTTACGCGCAAAGGTGAGCAGTTTGGTCGTAAGCGACGTTGCGCGCGAGGTGGTAGTGAGGATGCCGTCAACGAATTGCTTCATTTTTTCGTTATCTGCGGCGTACGGTTTGAGCAATTCCGCAAAGTTCGATATCCCCGTAAGCAGATTGTTGAAATCATGCGCGATCCCGCCGGCGAGCTGGCCGATCGCTTTCATTTTTTGGGCATGGCGTAATTGTTCCTCGACCTGTACTTGTTTGGTCATGTCACGGAAGACGATGACGACACCGATAATATTACCGTCTTTATCGCGGATCGGCGCTCCGCTATCAGAAATGATCCGTTCCTCGCCGGTACGTGTGATCAAAATTAACTTGTCGGATATCTCCATGATCTTACCTTCACGGACGATAGAAGAAACGGGGTCTTGGATCGCCGCATGGGTCGCCGGATCGCGCAGCTCTAAGATAGCAGAAAGGACTTTGCCTTCTGCCTCGGCGAGCATCCATCCAGTGAGCCGCTCGGCAACGGGATTCATGCTTTTGATCGTGCTGTCAGTATTGGCTACGATGACACAGTCACCGATCGAATCGAGCGTGACCGCGAGCCGCTCTTCACTTTCACGCAATGTCTGTTCGCTGACCTTGCGGTCGGTGATATTGTGGATGATCGTGAGGACCTGAGTGACCTGGTCTTGTTCAAAGATCGGGATCTTGCGGGTCTCGGTGTAGATATCATGGCCTTCGATAAGATTTTTCTCTTCGGTAATGATCGGTTTGCCCGTCTCGAAGACGGTTTCATATTCTTCGCGGATCTGGTCCTTTAAGAACGGATAGATCGTAAAAAGATGCGTGCCGACCAGATGGGTCGAGAATCCTAAGGATTTGTTCCATTTAACGATTGTTCGGTTACAGAGCACAATGCGAAAATCGCGATCAATAACGTGGATGGCATGATCGATCGAATTGATCGTGATGCGGTGCTGCGCCTCTGATTTACGCAGGGCATTTTCCATGTTCTTGCGTTCAGTGATATTAATGTGCGTACCGATCATCCGTGTTGGCTGGCCTTGAGCATCACGGCTGATGACATTGCCACGCGCAAGTACCCAGCACCAACCGCCGTTATTGGTCTTTAGTTGGAATTCAAGTTCGAAAAAATCCTTGTTATCTTTAATATGCTGCCAAACGTCCGCTTGTGCGACCTCACGGTCATCCGGGTGCAAGAGATTCGCCCATGTCTCATACGTAGAAGGGAGTTCGCCCGGTTCATATCCGAGCATGGTGAAATAGCGGTCAGAAAAAAAGGTCTCACCGGTTGTGATATTCCAGTCCCAGATAGCTTCATCCGTGACCTTGAGCGCGACCGACAAGCGTTCTTCGCTCCGGATGCGCGCGATCTCGCTTTGATATTGTTTGGCAAGCATCCGTGAGATTATAAAACCTGAGATAAGACACCCGAAAATAAAGGAAAAACGGAAGTACAGTTCATAGACAGAAACGTTGAAGAGCAACACATCAGTAAACGGCGAACCTTTCTTTAAGAAAAAGATATGGTCAATGATACTGTCGATGAACCAGAACGAAAATCCGATGAGCAAACTTGCGCTGATGACAAAGACAGTGCGGTTCTCCCAAAATTCCGAATCCAGCCGCAAAAATAGTCTGACCCGTCTGAGATTGATCAGCACATCGGCCATGAGCAACATGATGTAGGCATTGATGATCTCCTTGACCACTATGAAATGAACGTATTCAAGCGGTACACCGGTGGTCCCCATCTCAGGAGCCCAGGGCGGGGGATTGAACGAGCATGCCCATCTAAATGCTGTGTAGAGCAGGACAATATTAAAGAGACGGAACGGGATCTCGATCAAATACGGGTTCCAGCGTTTGAGCTTAAATTTCTTGTACTGCGCAAATGCCCAGCCATGCCACACTACCCAAAGGGTGAACGGCGGGATCGAGACCAGTGATCCCCACCCACTGCGGGTGAACCAATGGAACCACATGGTCTGCGCACCCAGGCCAAGGGTGGCCGAAAGCAAGCCATACCTCCAGCCCCAGGCTTGCGAGATCAGGAGCGGGAAGATGAGGCCGAAAAAGAAACTTGCCCGGTAGGGCGTAAAATCGAAATTGACCGGGAAGAAGTTTACAATGAACCCCAGGTATCCGAAGAGGATAGCAATGCACACCTTGTTGCGTTTCATATGACCACTTTTCTGCCTCTCAGAGGACATACCCCTACCCCAATTACTTTCTTCGGTTCTGCGCCAATTACGTTGATGTGAATTTATGAAAGTATTCTATCACAGGCTATTTGAATAATAAAAGTCGAAATATTAAGGTGGAGCGAGCAGTTCCGCAGCGCTTTTGGGGAATACGGTATGTTGATTAAATGGAGGGATGATGGCATAATACAGTTCAAAAATACAAAAGGGTGGGCTCAATGAAGATCGCAGTGGTCATTCCGACATACAATGAGAGGGAAACAATAGCAGCACTGCTCGATGAAGTGGCTGTTCTCAGAGATCCAATGATCGATGATGTGGTGGTGATCGTTGTTGACCATGGCTCTCCGGACGGGACTGCGGAGATCGTGCAAGCTGCGCGGCGAAACCATGCTAATCTTCGTCTTCTCAAGGGGGAACGGCAGGGATTGGGCGATGCCTTGGTCAAGGGATTTGTGTACGCACTTGAACAGGTAGGGCCGGATGCGGTCATTCAAATGGATGCGGATTTTTCACATGCGCCGGCTGATATCCCGCGGTTAATTGCAGCACTTGATGCAAGTGACTTTGTTATTGGGAGCCGTTATGTGACCGGAGGGAGGGTAGCCAAGCGGTGGCATGGCGTACGTAGGCTTATTTCCTTAGTTGGCAATACCATTACGCGCTGGGCGTTGGGGCTGCGGGCGATCAAGGATTGTACATCAGGGTTCAGGGGCATCCGTACGTCCTTATTGCGGCAGATTGATCTGCATACTATCAGACCGCGCGGATATGTATTTCAGATCGCGATGGTACGAGCAGCAATGGAACACAATGCGACCATTACGGAGGTCCCGATAACATTCAATGAACGTCGTGCTGGTACGTCTAAGTTCGGGTTTGGCGAACTGTGGCGGGCGATGATGTATTTAGTGACCGGGAATTAAGGAAACAATCGTGACACTTTAATGTGTCCTCATTACCCACAAAAAAAGGGGGGGGTACGACCTGTCTTTCGACCTGCCGTACCCCGGTGTTAATAATGTTAATTACTGAAGAAAGTAATTGGCACTTTGTAACACAACAATCCCCGTGCCGACTTTTTACAACCTTAAACTTTTCCTCGCCCTTTTATTATAACTTTTTAAAAAACAATTAGTTACGATTAATTTAGTGCGGAACTGCTTCACATAAAAAGTTTTACATCAGTCCTATTTTTGGGAAAAATGGGTACGTTAGTTTCAAAAATGGAAACTAAAAGTGGGACTACAGAAGTTTACACTGACAGGAAATACCGAACAATGTAAAGGCGGTTTGTGTCGTATTTATTCAGGGGGACAGTTCCGGAACTGTCCCCGATTACGTTGGCTTTGACCGGGAACGATCCCTGTGCAAAAAAAAGGTTTGGTCTTAACGCTTTTGCTGAAAAGAAGAAAGAATGATTGCCAATTAGAAAGGATAGTATTAATATTGTAACGAAACATTCACTTCATGTCGTTGTAACGATTACAAGTGTAGTAGTGGCAATACCTGACGCTAATGTTCAGTGTTCACATTATGACCATGAAGATCCTCGACAAAGTATTTCAACGCGGCCGTGAATTTTTAGGTGTCGATTATCCGATCCTTTGCGGGGCAATGACGTGGATCAGTGATCCGACGTTAGTCTCGACCGTTTCGAATGCGGGTGGGTTTGGCTGCTTGGCGGGCGGGAACGCTCCGGTCGACATTCTCGAGAAACAGATCGCCGAGACACGGGCGCTGACGAAAAGACCGTTTGCAGTCAATATTATCACCATTGCGCCGGCATACCAGGAACACCTGACCTTGCTCGAGCGCGTTAAGGTCCCGTACGTTATTTTTGCCGGCAGTTTCCCGCGCGAAAAAGAAGTAAAGCGCATGAAAGCCACAGGCGCGAAGGTCTTGTGTTTCGCTTCGACCGATTCGATCGCCTACCGCATGCTGAATTACGGCGCCGATGGCCTTATTCTCGAGGGCATGGAAGCCGGCGGTCACGTCGGGCATGTTTCATTGATGGTATTGCTGCAGCAATTGCTCTTTCAGATAAAAGAGGTCCCGGTCTTTGTTGCCGGAGGCATCGGCACGGGCAGAATGTGTGCGCATCTGTTCCTCATGGGCGCTGCGGGGGTACAGTTCGGGACAGTGTTCGCTGTTTCCGAAGAATCATGCGCGCATCCTGCTTTCAAGGAAAAATTCGTCAAGGCCAATGCGCGGGATGCGGTCTCAACCCCGCAATTTGACAGCCGTCTGCCGGTCGTGGCAGTGCGCGCGCTCAGAAATCGCGGACTTGAAGACTTCGGTAAGTTACAGCTCACACTGCTTAAGCAAATGGACGAAGGTAAGATCGGGCGCCAGAGGGCGCAGGAAGAAGTGGAAAAATATTGGATGGGTGCGCTCAGGCGGGCAGTGGTCGAGGGTGACATTGCGGGCGGTTCGCTCATGGCAGGTCAATCGGTAGGTTTGGTCAATTCGGTCAAATCGGTACGACAAATAATCGCAGATCTTGTACGTGACACTGAAGCAGAGCTTGCACGGATCAAGAAATTATTTTAAGATAGTACGTTAAAATACAATTTAAGAAACAAAAAAACATAAAATAATAAGGACGGCAAAAAGGAGGGGGCAATGGAAGAAAACAAGAATCAGGGTAATGAAGAAGTAACACCGTCGGAGGGGGTAAATCAGGAAGAGATCAAAAAAAATGTTGAGACGATCCTCAACACGGCAGTTGAGGTCATTAAGAACCCGATGGGATTTTTTGCAAGCATGAAAAAAGACGGCGGGTTCAAAGACCCGCTCATTTTCATGGCGGCAATGGGGGTCGTGACCGGATGCGTGCGCGTCATCCTTTCGATCTTCGGGCTTGGATACACCAGTTCATTTGTTACTGCACTGTTCTCGATCGTGGTCGTGCCGGTCTTTCTGGTCGTGGTCGGGTTTCTTGCAGCAGCCTTGTTCTACATTCTGTGGAAAATCATGGGCTCGAAAGAATCGTATGAAACAGCGTACCGTTGTGTGGCCTACGCCTCGGCGATCACCCCGATCGTTACCTTGATCAGCCCTATCCCGTACATTGGGGTTATTGCAGGCAATGTGTGGTCGATGTACGTCATGGTCACGGCCAGCATCGGCGCCCATGCCATTGAGAACAAAAAGGCATGGATCGTGTTCGGTATCTTGTGCCTGGTCCTGTGCATCAGTGCCGTCAATGCTGAAAGGGCGGCCAAAGAGATGACAGCCAAGATGGAAAAATGGGAACAAGAGTTTGGCGACATGTCACCGGAAGAAGCCGGCAAGGTATTCGGCGATTTCTTAAAAGGTGTTGAACAGTCCAAACAAGGGACGTGAGTACGGCCGTGAACGGTGATGGCGGCGGGGAGACGTTCATTATCTCGCAAAAAAAAGATTGGGGCGAGATCGTCCTCGGCTACGAGACCTGCAACCAGTACGTCATCACTGAATTAAACGGGGCGGTATTGTATTACGCGGCCGAGATCAAAGGGTCCTTCATTTTTCGCTCCTTCCTCAGGGCAAAACGTCCCTTTACCGTGGATGTGCTCGATGTCAATAATAACCGGGTCATTTCGATGAGCCGGCCCTTTTGTTGGTGGTTAAGCACATTGACGGTCTACGATGATGCGGGGGAGAAACTCGGCTTTGTAAAACAATGTTGTAGCCTTCTACAGCGAAAATACATTATTCTAGACCGGGCGAGCAACGCCGTTTTTGAGATAACAGGGCCGTTGTGGCATCAGTGGATATTTACGGTAAAACAGAATAAGACCTCGGTGGGCACGATCGTTAAAAAATGGGCCGGGCTCGGCAGTGAGGCGCTTACCGATGTGGATAATTTCGCGCTGACACTTTCCTCCTCCCTTGATGAAACAGAAAAAAAGCTAATAATCGGTGCCGTATTTTTGATCGACTTTGTACATTTTGAGAAATAATCGGTAATGGGGGACAGTTCCGGAACTGTCCCCACTAGACCATTTCACACCGCGTAGGTGCGAGTGAAACAAAAGAAAGGCTCAAACGCATGGAGAAATGCTTCGTTCTTGACACCAATGTGCTGATCCACAATCCGCAAGCGATCTATTCCTTTGGCGACAACAAAGTCATCATTCCGATCCTCGTCATCGAGGAACTCGACCATTTCAAAAGCATTTCAGACAAAAAGGGCATGCACGCGCGGCAAGTGTTACGCGAGCTCGATTCGCTCATTAAAAAAGGCGCGCTCAACAAAGGCGCACGAATGAAGAACAAAGGCACGCTCGTGATCGGCTTCGGCCCGCGCGAGATCGACATGCCGGACATCGATGAGACGATCGTGGATAACCGCATTTTGGCCGTTGCCTTCGACCTGCAGAAGAAGGGCGAGGCGGTATTTTTCATCTCCAAGGACGTCAATGCGCGCATCAAGGCCGAAGCGCTCGGGATCAAGGCGCGCGATTACGAGAAGGAAAAGGTCGAGTACACCTCACTGTACCGCGGGTGGCGTGAGTTGACGGTGAAACGCGAAGAACTTGAAACGCTCTTCACGGATGGTTCGTTCGAGCCAAAAGGCATCACCCTCTTCGAGAACGAACACGCACTGGTCCGGTCAGAAGACGATCCTAAAAAGACCGCGATCTGCAAATACAATGCTGCCGAGAACAAACTTATCCCGATCAAGAAAGAATACAATACGATGGGGATCACACCGCTTAATATGGAACAGCGGTTCGCCTTTGACCTGCTTCTGGATGACCGGATAAAACTAGTGACCTTGGTCGGCCCGGCCGGGACCGGCAAGACCTTGATCGCGTTGGCCTGTGCACTGGCGAAAACGCTCGAGAAAAAACCGGTGTACGAAAAATTATTGGTTGCCCGTCCGATCATTCCGCTCGGGCGCGACATCGGGTATTTGCCGGGAAGCAAGAACCAGAAACTCAATTATTGGATGCAGCCTATTTTCGACAATCTTGATTTTATTCTAAAACGTTCGATCTCGAGCGGCATGAGCAATTTTGCCACCAGCGAGCTGACGACGAACAATCTGCTGCAGAGCGATCTGATCGAGATCGAGGCCTTGACCTACATTCGCGGCCGCAGTATCCCGAACCAATTTTTGATCGTCGATGAAGCGCAGAACTTGACCCCGCATGAAATACGCACCATTATTTCGCGTGCGGGCGACGGGACCAAGATCGTACTTACCGGGGACCCGGAACAGATCGACAACCCGTATTTAGACGCGAACTCTAACGGGCTTTCGTACACGGTAGAACGGCTTAAATCACAACGCATCGTCGGCCATGTGTTCCTCGAGAAGAGCGAACGTTCGGAACTGGCGAGCATGGCAGTCGAGAGTCTGTGATGGTACGCTGCCTAAGGGAAGGAGATTTCTAAGGACAGATCGTGATCTGTCCTTTTTTTTGCTTCTTCACAGAATGACACGCGCTGAAGGCGTAGATGGATGCGAATCCGCGGTCGTGTGAAGAGCGAACAATGAATGGTAGCCGCAGGCTTTAGCCTGCGTGCATACCGACCAATGAACGTACAAGTAACAAGAAGACCGCGGACAAGTAAAGCGTGATCTTTAATCAAAGGACATACCCGTGAGGGTGTAGTGGTTTATTGAGTTGAGTGAAACAAGAGAGTTGCAATGAGCTCGAACATTATTCTGCCGCATTTCAATTACATTCCGGTCGATCTTGAGACCTTCGTGGCCCACACCGACATCGATTTCGACTTGTACATCTTCAATCCGCAGGACCAGAGGACCGTGCTTTTCTGTTCCAAGGACAAGGCGTTCACGGAGGGAAATCGGCGTTCGCTTTTGCGCAATAAGATCAAGGAACTTTACATTACCGCCAATGATTACATGGCCTACTTGCGCTACGTTGAGAAGGTGCTGCCGTCGATCATTACCAGCGTGCGTTTTGAAGAGAAAGAAAAGGTCGATTACATTTTCCAATGTGCCAATCTGATCATGGAGGATACGGTGGATGAACCGGATTCGCAGGCGAATGTGAAACGTTCGCGACGGTTCGTTAAGAACGTGATCAATTACATCGGATATCGGACGCAATTCTTTTATTCGTTCCTTGAGCGGCTGGAACGTAATTATTCTTTGCGCGCGCATTCGCTCAATGTGTGCGTGTATTCACTGGCGATTGTAAAAAAGCTTAACATCCATTCACTCCGCACGCTCGAGGATGTCGGATTAGGTAGCTTGCTGCACGATGTGGGGATGACGATGATCCCGGATGAGATCCTC
>JAFGJY010000120.1 GCA_016928875.1 Candidatus Omnitrophota bacterium
GAAACACCTCCTCCTATGCCATTATTATATTGAAGTGTAACCTATGTCTTCGGTATAATGTGTTACCTGTGTCTCGGGTAGGGCAAAGCCAATCCAGAAGGATTGGCTTTTGTATTACATGCGATCAAGGTGGACTTGAAGCGAGGCTGCCGCGCGAAGCGAAGAGTGACGCGGGATGCGGTACGGCAGGCAGCCGAGGGGAGTCGACGTAGGATTTTTCGTGATGAAAAATCCGTAGGCGACAAGTCCTTCAGAGTTCATAGTTACCAAACAAAAATGGTAATATTGGTATTAATTGTTTGGTAACATACTTGACAAAAGTTACCAAACATATTATTATATATTAACATTAATTGTTTGGTAATTGAGGAGATGTTATGGGAGCGATAAAGGGAGTTTTAAAAGAAGAACTTGCCAATTCACATAAGATGATAAAAGATTACGAACGTGCATTAAAGCAATTTCTTGGGGGGAGCTTTGTGCTTAAAAAAATAAGAGGTAATAATTATTATTACTTGGCAGTCCGTGATGGATCAAAAGTAAAATTTACATATAAGGGGAAGAAGCTTTCTAAAGAGGATCAGGCCGCACTGCAGCAGTCGCGTAATATGCGGAAGAAATATAAGCAGCTCATAAAGAAGCTTAATCAGCGTGTGAAATATTTAGAAAAAGTATTAAAAGGTGCCGAAGATGTATGATCTTGTATTTGAAGTGCTGAGACGTTTACAATCGTCAAAGGTTTTATCGTCTATGATACTTATCGGCAGCTGGTGTATGCACTTTTATAAATATTATTTCACATCTGATGAATATGTGGGAGCGATCCGAACGTTAGACATTGATTTCTTGGTTTCTACGCCACTTAATGTGAAAATAGAAGTGGATATTCCGAATATGCTTCATGATCTTGGTTTTATCGTGAGATTTTCAGGAGACAAAGGGTACATTAAGCTCGTGCATCCGGATCTCATTGTCGAATTCCTAGTAGCTGAAAGAGGGCCGGGAACCGATGCGCCGGTAAAATTCCCTCAACTCGGCATAAATGCCGTGGCACTTCGGTATTTGGATTTTCTTGCTGAACATGTAATAATAATTAATATTGAAGGGCTAAAGATACGAATTCCTCACCCGGCTGCATATGCGCTCCATAAATTCATTGTATTCGGACGACGCAAGAAGAAAGACAAAAAGGAGCGCGATTTGGAAGGCGCTTTGAGAGTATTCAGGGCATTGATCGCGGATAAGAAGAAGAAGGATATTAAAAGAATTTTTCTCACCATGCATAAAAAGTGGCAGAAAACGGTGGTGAGCAATCTTAGAGGCGCTGGGGAAGATGAGATAGCGAGATTCTTGGAAGACTTTATGCTTCACTAAAGTAGTGTGCTTGTAGCACAGTAGTTATATGAACTTCAAGTTTGTCTGTAATTTCATAGAAAGACATTTTAAGTGTGCGTAACTGATTTAATTTGAGTGAGATACGTTGATACAAAGGGGGCAGGTTTGTAGGATCAATTCGTACGTGTAGGCTGATCTCATCAGCCAGGGTTCGAATTGGTTGCATACGGGCCCACCAATAAAAGAAGACATCCTTTTGGATGTCTTCTTTTGTATAATATACCCCTTTATTATCAGAAATATGCATATGATCAATATACTCTTACTTTCATGTGGATTCATATTACTTCTCAAAGGTGCAGATCTTTTAGTTGAGGGGGCAACGCACATCGCGCGGAAATTTAATGTTTCCGATATGGTGATCGGCCTTACGGTCGTTGCCTTTGGAACTTCGTTACCGGAATTGTTCGTGAATATTCACGCAAGCATGAGAGGGAGCGCTGAAATAGCGATCGCCAATGTTTTGGGGAGTAATAGCGCGAACATTTTACTTATACTTGGTGTTTCTGCGATTATCTATCCTCTGATCGTAAATAAAGGGACTGTGTGGAAAGAGATCCCGGTTAGCTTTCTTGCTGTGGCGATCTTGGGTATTTTGGTCGCAGACAGTTTTATTGACGAAAATGGTTTTTGTGTCATATCGCGTGGCGATGGAGTTGTTTTGCTGGGGTTCTTTATTGTTTTCTTGCTATATTTAAGTACGATCATGCATAATCCTGACGATAGTTTTGTAGATAAACAAGATATGAAGTTCTCGTTATTTAAGATGATCATGTTTATCTTTTTTGGGTTGTGCGGATTGATGTTTGGGGGGAAGTTCATCGTTGATGCGGCGATCACGTTAGCGCGGCACGGCGGGATCAGTGAGAGAGTGATCGGCCTTACGATCGTTGCTGTGGGCACATCGCTTCCCGAACTGGCAACGTCGGCAGTAGCGGCATATAAACATAATGCTGAAATTGCGGTTGGCAATATCGTTGGGTCCAATATTTTCAATATTTTCTTTATTCTTGGCATCAGCGCTTGTGTACGGCCATTACCCTATGCTTTTAGCAGTAATATTGATATGCTGATCGTAGCGATTGCAAGCCTACTTCTGTTCGTGAGCATGTTCACAGGGAAAAGAAGGGCGATTGATCGTTGGGAAGGAATAGTGTTTATCATAATGTATATTGCCTATATTGTTTTTATAGTAAAAGGATAATCAAGGGTAGGAAATATGAAAAATGGATATACAGGGAATAACCTTAATCGGTATTTAATTGCAAGGAAAATATTATTTTGGTTAATTACGTTTACATTTATAGGGAGTATTCCTCTAGCAGTCCTTTTTTCTTTAGGGTATAAGTTCGACGATAGTTCGAAAATGTTCATCAAAACAGGTGCCCTGTATTTGAATACCGACCCTGTGGGTGCCACTATTTATGTTAATGGCAAAAAAGTGCCTGCTACAAGTCCTACAACGTTACGATATGTTTTGCCAAAGATCTATCAAGTGCAGTTTGAAAAAGAAGGATATTATTCCTATAAGAAAAACGTTGCGGTAAGACAATCCCGGGTGACGGAATTAGATGTTATGCTTATTCCGATAGTCACTACCTTTGAATGTCTCAATGAAAATTTCGAGGTTTATCGGTTTTTTTTCAGTAAGAAGTTCTTGGATAAAAAAATCATTTTGTTTACGAGCGAAGGTATTTATTATGCTGATTTTAGTTTTGCAAGTGTTATGCAAATAACGAAAGAAGTCTTGCCAAGGAAAGTGGCCTTTACACTTAATGATGCGATCGAAGTCAATGATAATATATTGCTGTTTTGGGATGACCGTCACGTGTACAGCGTTACAGTGCCTCATGATGATGAACCGTTGGTGCGCAGAGAGACCATAGAGACACTTTATGCGACAAAAGAAAAAATACATAACTTGTATTTAGGATTTAAAGAGCATTATGCCATAATTCATGAAGGTGATCAGATCAATGTGATCGATATTCATAATAACGGGATCATCTTCCCAATGGTACAATTAAAGGACAAGAATGCACAAGTTTTCTATGATACGCGAGAAGAAATACTGTATTTTACCGATTATGATCAGGGCCAGGAGAAATATGTATTACATAAGAAAAAATGCAAAGAGGATCTATTGTCACGATTAGAGTCATTTAGATATGAACGAGGGAACGAAAAAGAGATTGCTTGAGGTCATTCCGGGCTTATTCAGTTGGACAGTTATTGCCGCCTTTGTTTGTTTATTGCTCATAAAGCCAGAGTTAGCCGCGCTCATCCTTATTGTATATCTCTTGTATTTAACGGCACGGTTTGTTTATATGACATTATTGTTGCTGCTGGCGCATAGAAGGGTGGTTCGCTACCGCAATATTGTATGGTCAGAAACATACCCTGCTATTGAGACCGATCTTACGCTCGAGCAGATAGTACATGTTGTACTGTATCCGGTGTATAATGAGCCGGAGGATGTCATTGAGAGGAGTTTGGCTGCTCTTATGGAAACAGATTATAACCATAAGAAAATAGTCGTTGTTCTCGCGGGTGAAGAAAGGGAAGATGGCATTGAGAGAAAATTGAATGGAGCGAAGAAGAAGTGGACTTCTTCATTTTTTGATATTCTGATCACTATTCATCCCAAAGACATTAAAGGGGAGATCCCTGCGAAGGGTGCGAATGCTACGTATGCTGCAAAAAAGGTTAAAGCGTATCTTGAGACGAAAGGGTATAACATCGAACATGTGGTGATCTCGTGTTTTGACAGTGATACCAAGCCAAGCAAATGTTATTTTTCGTGTCTTACGTATCATTTTCTTACACATCCGCGCCGGCATCAGATCAGTTATCAGCCGTTCCCGATCTATAGCAACAATATATTTGAAGCTCCTTCTTTTGCACGTATCATTGAAATGGGATCTACGTTCTGGCAGCTCATTGAAAGCATGAAGTTCGATAAATTCATTACATTTTCATCGCATAGTATGAGTTTTAAAACATTGGTTGATGTAGGCTATTGGCCTGTCGATATGATCTCGGACGATTCAGTGATCTTTTGGAAGTGTTTTCTGCATTTTAACGGAGAGTATCAAACGTATCCGCTGGAAGTTCCTGTTTATATGGATATCGCCTGTGGTCAAGGGCTGTGGGATACCATAAAGATACAATATCGGCAAAAAAGAAGATGGGCATGGGGTGTTGAAAATTTTGTGTATGTTTGCATGGGCTTTATGTCGAATAAAAAGATCACTTTGTCAAAAAAAATGAGCAGGGTCTTTCAACTGCTTGATAACCATATTCACTGGGCTACCTGGGCTATAATCGTAAGTTTTTTTACTCCATTGATCATGATATGGGCTCAGCATAGATTACAGAAGCAACTAATATTCTTTAATCTCTCGTATATTAATGGTATGATATCTAATTTGTTGCTCGTTATATTGGTATTATGTGTTGTTATGAGTAAGCAGTTTTTACCGAGCAGGCCACATCATGTATCACGGTGGTTTTATGTGAGCTATATTTTACAATGGTTATTGTTACCTATGGTTTCGGCAGTTCTTGGTTCGATACCGGCCCTTGATGCTCAGACACGGCTTATGTTCGGGCGCTATCTTTCGTTCCATAGAACGCCTAAAGAGGTTAAAAAGACATGATCAAAAAAAAGAATATATTTAATCATAAACCTGAAGCGCTCATATTTTATAGTTTTGTTACAGCAGCGTTTCTAGGAGCGCTTTTATTGCAATTACCGTTTGCGGCAACAACCAAGCCACTTTCATTTATCGATGCCTTGTTCATGGCAACATCAGCAGTATGCGTGACCGGTCTTAGTTTGATCGACATCGGGACGGATCTGACATTGTTTGGCCAGATCGTTATTTTGTTTCTTATTCAACTCGGCGGTTTGGGGATTATGACCTTTTCAATGCTTTTTTTGATCTTTGTCGGGAAAAAGATCGCAATAGCCCATCAGCTTTGTATTCCGGACCTTTCGCAAGAGATAAGCATAAAAAACTTTAAATATGCGATCGTTTCGATCGTGGCATTGACCGCGACTATTGAGTTGATCGGGGCAGTACTTTTGTATTTTCCATTTCGGGAACGTCATTCTGGCTTATTTGCCATGTATAATGCGTTGTTTCATTCTATTTCATCATATTGTAACGCAGGATTTAGTTTATATGCGGATAGTTTTATGGGATTTTCGGCACATCCGTATGTGATGAGCGTTGTGATGGTTTTGATCGTTTTCGGCGGGTTGGGATTTATCGTTTTGTATGAATTGCTCAAGGTTTGTTTCAGAAAAAGGAGGCATGAGAACAAGACGGGTATTAGCTTACACACAAAGATCGCATTGACCGGGTCATTCTTATTTATTTGTCTCGGCGCAATATTGATCTGGTGTCTTGAACATCGCGGTATTATGCAGGATATGCCGCTCGGGCATCAGATCTTTAATTCACTTTTCTTATCTATAACCTCACGTACGGCAGGTTTTAATACATTGGATACATCGTTACTGTCAAATCCCACTCTTTTGCTGTTATTATTATTTATGTTCGTTGGGGGATGCCCGGGTTCCACGGCAGGAGGGGTGAAGATCCATACATTTTTTTCTTTGATAGCGTTAACAAAGAACAAGCTTCAGGGGTTATCCATGGTAAGCCTTTTTAAACGCAAGATACCGGATGTGGTGATCGATCGTGCTTTAACGATCTTTATATCGTCTATGCTTATTGTGTTCGGAGCCGTTTTTTTATTGCAGCTAGTGGAAAATGTTACGGTGTCACATTTTTTGGTCCAAGAACGAAAAGCTTTTTTAGATACGCTTTTTGAAGCGGTTTCTGCTTTCGGTACGGTCGGCTTGACAACAGGCACTACAAACCACCTGTCATATTTAGGTAAGATCATTATTATTTTGCTTATGTTCGTGGGTCGTATCGGGCCGCTAACACTTGGTATCGCGCTTCAGATGCAACAAAAAAAGAAATTGATATATGAATTTCCACAAGAAGAGATTATTGTCAGTTAAGACAAAGGAGAGATGAGATATGCAGAACATACTTGTTGTCGGGCTCGGACATTTCGGGTATTCCTTGGTAAAGGAATTGGTCAAGGGGCAGGTAGGGGTTATTGTCATTGAAGAAAATCAGGAACGGGCGGATCTGATCAAGAATATGGTCGAGCAAGTTATCGTTGCCAATGCAGCCAACAAAGACTTATTGATGAAATTCGCAAAAAATGTTGATTGCGCTATTGTCTGTATTAGTGAGAAGATAGACAGTAGCGTATTGGTAACATACTACTTAAAGGAGATTGGCATAAAAAAGATCATAACCAAGGCCACATCGCTTGATCACGGCGAAATACTCAGGTCGATCGGGGCTGATGAAATAATCTATCCTGAGCAAGAAGTCGCCAAACGAATAGCACGGAATATTGTAGCACCGAGTATTCTTGATGTTATTAAGCTCTCGGATGAATTTGATATCATAGAATTTCCGGTTCCTGAGAAATTCAGCAACAAGACCATAAAAGACTTGCAATTGCGTAACAAATACAACATAGACATACTGGCAGTACGAAATCCACTCACGAACAAGACAAAGATCATGCCGGCACCGGATTATGTGTTCAAACCGGATGATGTTATGGTATTTATAGGACAGACTGATTCAATAAGTAGGTTAAACAATTTGTAAGTGTAGGTTGATCAAGGCAACATGCAAAGAAGGAGCGGCCTGTATAAGGTAGTGCCTTCTTTATTTTTTATCCTATTTTTTATGACTAGATTTTGTGGGTGTTATTTTGGATTTGATATACGATCTTTTAGATTGGGGGCGAGTATTCGCTGTTTTCATCAATTTGGGCATAACGTGTAGCATGTTCATTTTTTCTAACGCCTTCCTAATGAGTGGATAACTGCCTTTGTTCTTGTATTGGATAAGCGCTCTATGCATTTTACGTTCTTCTTCCGAACGGGGTACATATATCGTTTTTCCGGTGAACGGATGTTTGCCTGTATAGTAGATACACGTTGAAAGCGTCATCGGCGAAGGAATGAAATCCTGAATCTGTTCAGGGTGAATGTTCCTTTTGGCGCAATACAAGGCGAGTTTTAATTGGTCATTCAATGTTGCTTGCGGGTGAGCGGAGATAAAGTAGTTTACAATGAATACTTTCTTTTTAACGGAACGTGCGATATTCTTGAATTTTTCGACGAATGTTTCATATTGTTTGAAATGCGGTTTTTGCATAACATCCAAAACGGTATCTGAACAATGCTCCGGTGCGATCTTCATAAGGCCACTTACATGATGCTCGCATAATTCACGCAACAATTCATCTGCTTCAGGTTCGATAAGCAGGTCATACCGAAAACCACTCCCGATGAATACATGTTTCACGCCTTTAAGAGAGCGGATGCGTCGATACAAGGTGAGCATGCGGTCATAAGCGATGGTGAGTTGAGTACATTTTTCAGGCAGAAGGCATTTCTTGTTTTCACAATAGCCGGTCTTCTCCCATTTTTTGCAATGAGTGCCATACATGTTCGCGGTTGGCCCGCCGATATCAGTGATTGTACCGCGGAAATAAGGCCGTTTGATGAGTGACTGAACTTCACGCATGATCGAGGCCTCGCTTCTGCTTTGAACGATCCTGCCCTGGTGAAAGAAAAGCGAGCAGAAGGCGCATTCTCCCGCGCATCCTCGATGCGATACGATCGAACATTTTACTGATTCGAATCCGGGGACCCCTCCAACTTCATCATAATCGGGATGAGTGTCGTATGCATAGGGTAATTCGTAAATATGATCAAGTTCTTTTGTCGCCATAGGAAGACGGGGCGGGTTTTGTATAACAAAGCGGGTATCGTGCTTTTGAAATACGGTTTCATTGATATAGGGATCCATAGCATGGTACAAGTCTCGAAATGCACGGTTATATGCATCAGGATCAGTTGTTGCCTTGTCGCAGGAAGGCAATTCTTTTGATCGTGGTGAGCGCGGCGGTTCTTTTTTGATTACTACCGTCCCACGAATATCATCGATCGTTGAGACCGTCTCTCCGCGTGCAAGCCGATGTGCGATCTCAGTAACGGCTTCTTCTCCCATACCGTAAACGAGTATATCGGCGCGGCTTTCGATCAGGATCGAACGTCGTACAGTATTGTCCCAATAATCATAATGTGCAAAACGACGAAGGCTGGCCTCAATCCCTCCGAGGATGAGGGGGACATCTTTATATGCTTCCCGTAGTCGATTAGCGTATACCAAGACAGCGTGATCGGGCCGCATGCCGCCGCGGTTACCGGGTGCATATTCATCGTTCGAGCGTATTTTTTTATTGGCCGTATAATTGGCGATCATCGAATCAGTATTGCCGGAAGTTATGCCAAAGAAGAGGCGTGGCCGACCGAGGCGGGCAAAGTCATCCGTTCGGCGCCAGTTGGGTTGAGCGATTATGCCAACGACAAAACCCGCGTCTTCAAGGACACGGCCAATAACTGCGGTCCCGTAAGAAGGGTGATCAACATAGGCATCTCCTGTTACGATAATGACATCGCATTGTTCGATCCCGCGTTCACTAAGATCACGGGGCTGAGTGATAAGGAAGTCTTTTCGATCTTTTGTATGTTTATTCATGGGCATATTCTAGCCGAAAAGGCAGAGGCTGTATAGTGAAGATATACCCTAGTTTATAGTACATTAACGTTTCTTAATGTTCTCTTAATAACCATTTAATCGGAGATGGCGTATCATTGTTGTGTCAAAGGAGGAAGCTATGATGCAGGATCACATCAGAAAATATTGTTGGCTCACGCTTGTGTTCGTGTGTGCCCTTGTACTAATGATACCGTACGTTTTTGCCGAAGATGTACAAACTATCGATGTAGTTGTTGAAGGTGACAATTCTCAATCACCAAATAGTGTCCCTGCCGATAATTCCGCAGGAGGGTTCCCGGGGTTATGGATGGCCGATCCGTGGGATATGATGCAGGAGATGCATGAAGACATGAGGGCGATGGAGGAACGTATGGAGCGCATGTTCGATGATCCCTTTTTCACGCAGCATCAAAGTATTTTTGACGATCAGGGATTTACCGCCGAGAGTTCATCATATTATTACGAGGAAACAGACGGTGAAGTTATATTATGTTGTAACATCGATGGGGCGGTAGAGAGCAACATCGATATAGAGATCAAAAACGGGATGATTTCGTTGCAAGGCATGAAGGAGACTGCAAACCAAGACCAACAACAGAGCGATCAAGGAACGGCGCAAGTCTATTCGTCGTCACGCAGTCATTTTTACCGTTCGTTTCCGTTGCATGAGAATGCCGATCCGATTCGATACAAAGTCGAGATCGGAAAAGACCGGGTCAAGATAATGTTTGAGAAGAAAAATAATGGTGTAACTAATAATCCTCAAAACGCTCCAGATAATAAAGTGATCATCTAGACATGAAACATAACTATGTTCGAATAATAATATTTTGCGTTACATTCATTTTAACGCCCTTTTCGTTCCTCCTTTTTGCATCAGAGGACGTTCACATAGAGACTATTCCCAAAAAAGTTATTGCTGCTATGAATGAGACCATTGTCCTTACGACTACGGTTTCATGGCCTGAAGATACTCTGTCCGGTCTGAACATAGCAGCAATAACTACTCCCGATTCAGAGTTAGCCGAACTGGTAAAAGCCACGCAAGCTAGCAGCTCATCACTCACGGGCGACCAACATATTGCCCATAAGACATTCACCTATCACTTTAAAGCGAAAGAAAAAGGCGTAGATACCTTTTCTCCGTTCATAATCGAATTCAAATCGAATGATGATACAACGGTCATAAAGAAGGGCGATGAGGTTGAAATAGAGGTCGTTGGATATTTCAAACGCTATTATTTATGGGTCTTGTGGTTTTTAGGAATAATGGTCGTTATCATAAGTGTTTTTGTCGGAATAAAAGCTTTTAAAGAGACAAAGGTGCACGCCAAAGAAAAGCGAGCCTCTCAACAAGCCATGGCGGATCTAAGGAAACTTGAACAAAGAACGCTCGCGAAGATGGAAGAGGCGCGCTCGTATTTGATAGATGGTGAAATAGTGCAGTACCTTATACGCATTAAGGATATCGTCGTTCATTATGGCGAGCTGAAGAAGATCGATGCCGGCCAGTGGAAACAAAATGTAGATGATATCGTGAGTTTGATAAACAAGATTGCTTATGCAGGCGGTTCAGTGAAAGATACAGAGATACGAACACTTGTCAGGAAGTTTGAGATCGAAATAAAAAATAACATGAAAGAAGATTGTGAATAATTAATAATCATAGAAAACCGGAGGTATTGTATGAGACAGGAAGATATTCAAGAGATCAATCAAAAGGTGAAAGAAAAAAGCGCATTCTTGAAAGAATTGCGTGAAGAGGTGGGGAAGGTCATTGTCGGACAAGATTATTTGATAGAACGTTTGCTGATCGGGCTTTTGGCGAACGGCCACGTCCTGCTCGAAGGCGTACCGGGCTTGGCAAAGACCTTGAGTGTGTCAACGCTATCTCAGACAATATCGGCCAAGTTCCGTCGGATACAATTTACGCCGGATCTTCTGCCGGCGGATCTGATCGGAACTCAGATCTTTAATCCTAAGGACAGCAGCTTTAGTATAAAAAAAGGACCTGTCTTTGCCAATATCATTTTGGCGGATGAGATCAACCGTTCTCCGGCGAAAGTACAAAGCGCACTTTTGGAAGCGATGCAAGAAAAACAGGTCACCATTGGTGAAGAGACGTTCAAATTGGAAGAGCCATTTCTTGTGCTCGCAACGCAGAATCCGATCGAACAGGAAGGGACCTATCCGCTGCCGGAAGCGCAGGTCGACCGTTTCATGTTAAAACTGAACATAACATATCCGAATAAAAAGGAAGAACTTGAAATATTACAACGGATGGCCAAGGTGAACAGGGACTTGAAAGTGCGGCCCGTGGCCTCGATCGAACAAGTGCTTAATGCACGATCGATGGTCGATCAGGTCTACGTTGATGAGAAGTTGCAGGCATACATCGTTGATATTGTCATGGCAACACGGGAACCTGATGCTTATAGCCTGGATATTAAAGAATATGTCGAATACGGAGCATCACCACGGGCAACAATAAACCTAACGCTTGCGGCCAAGGCCTATGCATTTTTGCAAGGGCGCGGATATGTAACGCCACAGGACGTCAAGAAGATCGCCCCTGATGTTTTACGGCACAGGGTGATCATCACCTATGAAGCGGAAGCTGATGAGATCATCAGTGATGATATCGTGGCTAAGGTGTTGGATAATGTACCAGTGCCATAAAAATAGGTGTTAGGTGCTAGGTGTTATTTTTTAGGGAATGGAATATGAATCGTAGCCGGGAATTGGGAACTGACATCTTTTTGAGATCAAAATAGATAAAAAAAGTGTCTGTCCCCAAAGACAAGGAAATGAGTCATGCTAGAGAAAGAACTGCTTAAAAAAGTACGACGGATCCAGATTACCTCATCACATATGGTGAACGATATCCTTGCAGGCGAGTATCATAGCGTGTTCAAAGGCCGTGGCATGGAATTTGACGAAGTTCGGGAATATCAACCGGGTGATGATATCCGTTCGATCGATTGGAACGTTACGGCACGGACCGGTATCCCGCATATAAAGAAGTACGTCGAAGAACGTGAGTTGACCGTGATGTTGATCGTTGATGCCTCAGCTTCGGGGCACTTTGGGACACGCAAACAATTCAAGAATGAGCTTGCGGCAGAGGTCGGGGCCTTGCTCGCGTTCTCAGCGATCAAGAACAATGATAAAGTGGGGCTTATTATCTTTACCGATGAAATAGAGAAATTCATCCCGCCTAAAAAAGGCGTTCGGCATGTTGTAAGGGTGATCAGGGAAATATTGTATTTTCAGCCAAAAAAACAGACAACCAACGTGCAAGCAGCATTGGAATATCTCAGTTCGGTCACGAAACGGAGGACCGTTACCTTCCTTATTTCTGATTTCATTGATGCCGATTATGAACGTGCGCTCAGAATAGCGAACAAACGGCATGACGTCGTTGCCGTTTCTCTTAACGATGAGAGGGAAGGGGAAATGCCGAATATTGGCATTGTAGAACTTATGGACGCTGAGACCGGTGAATGCATGCTGGTCGACACCGGAGATGCCGAACTGCGGAAGAAATATACTATTTTAAGTAAAAAAAACAGCAAGGAACGGGAAACAGTATTCAAGGCATGTGATGTTGATCATGTTCCAATAATGACAGGGCAATCATATATAGAGGCGATAATTCGGTTCTTTAAAATGCGGGAGAAAAGGAAATGACATGAAGTAGGATTTGCGGAGCGATGCGAACGCAAATCCGTTGCTGAATGTCATCCTGAGCGGAGCGAAGGATCTCGGTTCAGTAGGGACAGGTCGCGACCCGTACCTACAAACGGAACATATGTTCGCAATGACGACGAAAGGAGAAACAATGGGCGAGAGATTATTTGATAAAAAGACGGTGTTTTTCATTATCATTACACTAGTATTCTTCATTGCATTATTGATATGCATACCGATCATGGTCAATAAAGGCTATCACAGTGGCTCTAAAGCAGATAGGTGGACTGCTGAAGACCAGCGTGCCTTTGCCAACAAGCTTAAGGCAGAGGGTTTGTCTGACCATGCAGCGCAGGCATATGAAGAGTATCTTGCCATGGAGGGAATCGATCTTACGATCCGGGCCAATACCTATTATTTGCTCGGCGAATCATACATGGCTCGTGGCATGTATGAAGATGCATTGGCATATTTTTATAAAGCCGAGATCGCGGACAAAGCCGGGGATCTTAAACAGGATATCGGTATAAATGTAGTTACGTGCCTTGAAAAGATGGGAAAATCGCTTG
The DNA here is from genome assembly GCA_016928875.1 of Candidatus Omnitrophota bacterium. Lineage (GTDB taxonomy): Bacteria > Omnitrophota > Omnitrophia > JAHJGZ01 > JAFGJY01 > JAFGJY01. Next base: position 13,328 of record JAFGJY010000120.1, read on the forward strand.
ATGCACAATCAGCCTTGCGCGAGAGGGTGGATATGGATGAAGAGGGAAAGATCCACGCCAGAGGGTCGGTTGTTGCACGTATCGGAGGCCGCGTTATCACCATGGGAGAGGTAAATGACGAATTGGCTTTGATGCCAGAGTGGTATCAAGAACGTTATAAAGGAGATGCGGGGAAAGCCGAATTTATCCGGCAATACGTGGTCAACAAGTTGCTGCTTAAGAAGGGACTCATGCTGCAATATGATAAAGACCCCGCGGTCAGGGAGCAGCTTGTCAAGGCTGAGGAGAATATCATAATCCAAAAAGTGTTCAGAGAAAACGTGGCGGATAAACTCAAGGTCGATATGATGGACCTGCAAAACTATTATGAGGCCCACAAGGATGAATTTACCGAGGACGTTGACGGTGAACAGATCACGCGACCTTTTGAAGATGTAGAAGAAGAGGTCAAGCAAATGTTCCTTGGTGATAAAGCGGAAATGCGTATGAAAGAATTTGTGGGGCGTTTGCTGGAAGAGAATGAGGCTGCCGTATATTTCGAGGCCCCGACTGAAAACCCTACTGATCTGACCGAAACCGAGACTATGAAGGCGGAAGCCGACAGTGGAACAACGGCCGGTGAAGTGGTTGATGAGAAAACAAATGAACAAAGTGAAGACGGATCGCAGGAGAATGAGGGTGAAAAGAGTTAAAAATAGAACACGACTAGTGCTTGCGGTATTTTGTTTATGGTGCGCTTGTTGTGCTGTGGTGTTTGCCGAAGAGCAGCAGAACGCGGATAAGGAGATGTTACGTGTTAGCACGAGTGTCGATAAGTCGATCATTACGATCGGCGAGAAGATCACCTATACCGTGAGGATCATGTACAACAAGGACCTGGAAGTGATCTTGCCCGAGTTCGTTAATTCTCTGGGAGGCTTCGCAGTCAAAGACTTTGGCCGGCTCAAAGAGAAAAAATACGGCAAGGACATGCGCGAGATAGGTGTGTGGTATTTGCTGGACACATATTTGGTCGGGAGTTACATCATCCCTGAAATAACTATAAATGCCAAGGATGCTGGGGGCACTATTGTATCGGTGACCACTCCGGAGATATTCCTCGAGGTAATAAGTGTCGTTGCTGAAGATGCGGAGTTTATGGATATAAGGGACATTAAAACGCCGCGGAATATTCCATTCAATAAAAAGACAATAGTTTTAATTTGCATCCTTGCGGCGTTGATGATCGGGACCCTCAGTGGGATTTCCTATTGGTACTTTATCGTACGTAAACGGCCTAAACCGATAAAGATCGTTTTACCACATGAAGCAGCGTATGCGGAGCTTGGGCGGATCGGAACGCTGGGGCTTGTCGAGAAGGGTGCGATCAAAGAGTATTATTTCTTGATCACGGCATGTTTACGTAAATATCTGGAAGATCGGTTTGCACTCAAAGCATTAGAGCAAACGACCGAGGAATTCGTTGAGGATATAGTCAAGCGGCGCGTTTTGGAGGATCGTTACAACGAACTGCTTCGTGATTTTCTGTATCATTGTGATTATGTCAAGTTCGCGAAATATGATCCTGTTCATGAAGAGATCCAAAAGACGTTCGATACGGTCAAGATATTCGTTGATGAGACAAAAAAAGACGAAGCTCAAGAAGAGCGGGCACCGGAGAATGCTGGGGAGAGAACATGATTTTTGAAGATTTTTACATAATTTTACTCGCTTTCATTATTATTCCGTTACTTGTCTCTTACTATATACGTCAGCAAAGCAAGACGCAGGGTTCGTTCAGGTTCTCTTCGGTCGCTATGATTAAGAAGATCGGTCCATCGCGATCGCTTAAATGGCGCCATACGGTTTTTGTATTACGTGCATTAGCGATACTTTTCATAATAGTCGCATTGATGCGCCCGCAAAAAGGCATAGAGAACACGAAAGTACATTCAGAAGGCATAGATATAGTGCTGGCCTTGGACGTATCGGGCAGTATGAAGGCCGAGGATTTTATTTTAAACGGTAAGCGTTACAACCGTCTTTACGTTGTTAAGGAAGTCGTCAAAGACTTTATAAAGAAGAGAAAGAACGATCGTATTGGCCTTGTGGTGTTCGCAGGGCGGGCATATACACAATGTCCGATGACCATCGATTACGGGGTATTATTGCAATTTTTCGATAAGATCGATATCGGGATGATAGAGGATGGTACTGCGATAGGAGACGGCTTGGCCTTGGCGGTTAATCGTTTACGTAAGAGCGAAGCTACAAGCAAAGTCGTTATATTGCTCACGGATGGTAACAATAATGCAGGCAAGGTCGATCCGCTTACCGCTGCCAATCTAGCAAAAGCGATGGATGTGAAAGTGTACACTATTGGGGCAGGTGGTAAGGGACAGGTGCCATTCCCGGTGAAGGATATTTTCGGCAATAAGGTATATCAATGGGCATTTATCGAGCTTGATGACGGCATGTTGCGTAAGATCGCTGAGGCAACGGAAGGCTTGTATTTTCACGGCGAAGATACAAAGGCGCTTAAAGAGGTATATGATAAGATAGACGAAATGGAGACGACCAAGATCGAGCTCAATGTATACATGGAATACGAAGAGCTCTTTGTATATTTGGTCATGGGGGCTTTGCTGTTCTTATTGCTTGAAATAATACTTGCATCGACACGGTTTAGGATATTGCCATAAAGGAGTGTAGTGATATGCAATTTGGAGACCTTAATTATGCATGGTTCTTATTGTTGATCCCCGGGGTGATCATGCTCTTTCGCTTTGCGGGTATGCGGAAGAAGATCGCAGAGCAAAAATTTGCTGATCTAGACTTGGTAAAGCAACTGACCATGCATGTTGATAGTACACGAGTGACGTTCAAGAAAGTGCTTCTTGTGCTTACATTCACACTTATGGTCCTTAGCTTGATGCAACCTAAGTGGGGGTTTCATTGGGAGGAAATAAAGCGTAAAGGCATCGATATCGTTGTGGCACTTGATCTCTCAAAGAGCATGTTGGCTGAAGATATAAAGCCCAACCGTTTAGAGCGGGCACGTATGGAAATAAAGAACCTGATCAATATCCTGCAGGGCGATCGTATCGGTATAGTGACATTCGCAGGCACTTCATTCATTCATTGTCCGCTCACGCTCGATTATGCTACGGCAAAAACATTTTTGGATGCATTGGATACCGATCTTATTCCTGAGCCGGGAACGAATATCGGCGGAGCAATAGAAAAAGCCTTGCGATCTTTTGAAGGTGTCGATAAGCAGCACCAGGTCCTGATCTTGATCACGGATGGTGAAGATCATGAAGAAAAGGTGATGGAGTCAGTGAAGGATGCCAGAAGTAAAGGGGTGATCATATATACGATCGGTATTGGCAGCAAGGTGGGGGCGCCGATACCGATCACCGATGAACAGGGTAATAAGGTATATCTTAAGGACCGATCAGGGCAGGTCGTGGTCAGTAAAATGGATTCTGAAATGTTGCAAAAGATCGCGCTTATGACCGGGGGTAAGAATGGCACGATCGGTGGAGCCCAGTTCCCGCTTGAGGATATTTACCTCAATGAGATCTCGAAGATGGAGAAAAAGGAGTTGGGCAGCATGCGGCGCAAGAAGTATGAAAATCGTTATCAATGGCCGTTGGCGATCGCTTTATTGCTGTTATTATTGGAATTTTTTATACCTGTCACACGAAGGGTGCAAAAGAGGATGGTATAGATATGCGATATGTAGCGTTAATGATGTGCGTTTTTATGATGTTCGGATTTAGCGGGTCTTTGAGAGATAAGATCGCGCGCGGTAATGCCCATTTCGAGAAAGCAGAATATGAAAATGCCCTTGAGGCGTATACTGACGCACAACTCCATGATCCGCATAATCCACAACTGTTTTTTAATATGGGCGATGTATTTTATAGTGAACGCAAATACGATGAAGCGATGAATATGTACGAAAAGGCTATGGAAAAAGGTGATCCTGAGTTAGAATTCCAGTCACAGTATAATATTGGGTGCACATTATATAGACAAGGTAAGCTCAAAGAATCGCTCGATGCATTCAAGGCAGCACTTGAAAGAGATCCGGAAGATGAGGATACGAAATACAATGTTGAGTTCGTTGAGCAAAAGATCAAAGAAATGATAAATCAAGCGCAAAAAAGGATGGAACAGCAGCAAAGCCAGTCCCAGTCTGAACAGAACGAAGAGCAAGCACAACGATCACAAAGTGCATCAGAAAGTGATGAGCAGCCAGACGGTTCCGATGAGCAGCAGGCTGCGGCATCGGAAGATAAGCAAGAGCAAGAGGGCGAAGAACAGGCACAAGTAGGCCAAGATGAAAAACAACAAGGTGATCAAGGACAGCAGGGCGAGCAAGAAGAGAAAAAAAATGAACAAGAAAGCCGGGGGCAACAAGATAGTCACGGTCAAGCTGTTGCAGGGCACCAGATGAGCAAGGAAGAAGCAGCGCGTTATCTGGATATGCTGGAGACCGATGATCGAATGCGGCCGCAGCAGGAAAAACAACAGCCATACGGCAATTTCCGGCTTGAAAAAGATTGGTAATAAGAGATGAAATACTCTTTATCAAAAAAAACCATAGTAATGATCACGGCGATCAGTTGCGTAATAGCATGTGTGGCTATGACGTTGGGTTTGGGGGGGAATGCATATGCTGAGGATACACCGGTCAGCATATCGATCGATAAACAAAGTATGCCGCTCGGTGATTCGGCCATCTTTACGATCCAGGTCAAAAAAGGCGAAATAACACCTCCGCAGATACCGGAGACAGAAGATTTAGCGATAGCATACATAGGGGCACAGCAAGAATCGTTTTCAAGCTTTCATGTCGTGATCGTTAACGGTCAGATGCAAACGACCAGGTCCGGAGGAGGGACACGGTATCAGTATCGCGTTGTGCCCAAACGTATGGGGGTGCTGACATTTCCTTCAGTTGACATAAATGTTGATGGTAAGGTTTTACGCACGAATCCCTTTACGATCGAGGTTCTCGAGCAGATAGATCTTTCTCAAAATGTAATGCTTATTCAGCAGCTTGATAAAAATGAGATCTATCTGGGGCAAGGTGTTCGATATACCTTTAAATGGTATTTCAACAAGGATATCGAGGGATATGAATGTAATATTCCGTGGATGGCTTCCCTTAAGAATATTGTGGTGCGTGATCCCGTACTCGATCAAAATAAACAATATCAACGTTTTGTAATCAACGGCACTGATGAAGTCTTTGCTGATAAAACCACAGAAACATATAACGGGCAACAATATGCGGTGGTGATTTTCGAGAAGATCTTATATCCACTTACTGCGGGAGATTATGAGCTTACTCCGGCTGTATTACGATGTGATGTCGTTAAGGCATATCAGCAACAAAGGCCGAGCAGTTTCTTTGATAATTTCTTTCGGAGTGATTTTGACAGTTTTTTTGGAATGGGAAGAAAAGCCATCACCGAGCCTTATTCCACTTCATCTGCCCCGATCACGCTAGTAGTTAAAGATGTTCCCGCTGAGGGTCGGCCCGATGCATTCGTCAATGCGATCGGGCAATATCAGTTCGGTGTTACGCTCTCATCGACGCATGTGAAAGTGGGCGAGCCTATCACGCTTACAATGAGTATTATCGGAGAGGGGAATTTAGAACAGGTTGATATGCCGCCTCTCCCGGCCATGGATGATTTCAAGGGCTATGATCCCGAAAGCAGGATCAGCAGGAAGACCGTGAACGGCCATGAGCTCATCAAAAAAGATTTCCAGAAAGTTATTATTCCTACGCATGCAGGGACATTCAGTGTTCCGGAAATACAATTTGCCTATTTCGATCCCCAAGCCGGAGCTTATAATACACTCAAACAAGGTCCGTTCGAGATAACGGCCGATAAAGCGGAAGGGTATGACGAAGAGATACGGCTTATTGCGATCGATAGTGATAAAGGTGATAATGGCAAGGAGATCCAA
>JAFGJY010000014.1 GCA_016928875.1 Candidatus Omnitrophota bacterium
AACCACTTTAGGACAAAACTGTGTCCCTGCGCAATGTTCGATCTCTTCATATGCTTCGGCCTTGGAAAGCTTGCCACGATACGGACGATCTGACGTCATAGCATCAAAAGCATCTGCAAGACACAGAACCCTGGCCAATAATGGTATTTCTTCCCCTTTTAGACGATCAGGATATCCTCGTCCATCATACGCTTCATGATGCCAACGAACGATCTGAACACTCTCCTTATCAAAGCCCAATGCTTGCAGCATAATACTACCTTTGGTCGAATGCGATTTGATCTCCATAAATTCTTCATCCGTCAATCTGCGAACTTTGTTAAGTACAGTATCCGAGATAGCGATCTTGCCGATATCATGCAACGGTGCGACTTCGCTCAATAATTTGATCTCGCGCTTCGAACAGCCCATCTGATGTGCGATCTGCAACGCATATTCAGTAACGCGCTGTGAATGGCCGTGGGTGTATCTGTCACGCGCCTCCAGTGAAACAACAAGCGCCCGTATGATGTTGAAGTGATTGCCCGCAAGATTGGAATAGAGACGGACATTTTGGATCATCAACGCTAGATTCGCGGCACACACCTTAAGACCGCTCAAGCTTTCTTGGTTCAAAACGATGCTTTCCCGAAAAAGCAGTGAGAACACCCCCAGAAGATTTCCGCGAAAAAGCAATGGAAATGACGCTATCGATAAAAAATGGTCTTCGCGGCCGATATTACTTGTAAAAAATAATTCCTTGCTCAAAACCGTCTTCTGTGAGAACTCCTCTTCAAGCGTAATGGTCTTTTCGTCAATGAACTCTCCGTTGCGGCCGGTAATATATCGATAACAAATATCACCATTGGCTTCATCAAATAATTTTACGCTCACCACGTCTGCAATAACAAATGACGAAACCATGTCTATCATGTTCTTTATGTAATCCTTGAGATTACTTTTCGAAGCATTAAGCACGCTTAAACGCTCAAGCTCATCAAGCACCTGCTTCTTGCCCACATGTCCATTCTTGAAACGTAAGGAATCGGCAGTCACTTCATGCAACTGTCCATTTTCGTTCACAGCTCTGCCTGCCTGCGAAAGAAAGTCCTCGCGTAAACGTTTGCTTCGGCTACGTTCCTGCCCTCTGACCTTACGTGATGATTTTTTTCGTTTCATAAACACTCCCTAAAAAGACAAAAAACCGGTCTACCCCTTTTGTAAACCGGCTCTCTTAAGCAACATCCATGTCCACAACACACTTCCCTCCCCCTACGATCAATCGTCTATCTTAAACGAAAATGTAGGATCTAAACCGCGTAACTCTAGACATAATTTACTCAATTGCTTTTTTAATGTTTGGGTCTTCTTGCGAAGCCACTGTGAATACAGATCCAAAAAGAGGTCTTGCTTGGCCTTTAAACTCATCCCCTTTTCATAATCTTTGACCTCAGATGAAAATTTCGAGAACTCCTCGTCTTCGAAGCAATCATAAAAGAAATAATAATCACGACGTACGTGTTTAAGCGCCTTCGCATAATGATCGAAATGATGCACAAGCTTAAGAAGCACTTCGCTTAAAGCGGTTTTCCTTTTATGGATCTTGCGATTACACCGGGCAGCCTGTTGATAATAATATTTTGCTAGTTCACGATAATCGACTTTATCAGTTACGATCTTATGGCCCTTTTTGATAACACCATGCTTAAGGTCATCAAACAATCCTAATCGCAATAGCAGGTTATCTCCATTGACCTTATAGATGAAATATTGGAAATAATTATCTTCTGCCATATCAACGAGCATACGCACTTCATCAGGCACTAAAGATATATATTGTTCAGTGATATAATTGTAATTTGGCATGGCAAAAGCGAAGAGCAAATGACAGATATACACATTGACGTCTTCGTCAAAACATTTTTTATTGGTCGGGAAGTTAGTACTCTCGCGTGCTTTGATATAGAAATCAAGCAACGAGCTCACTGCCGCATTTTTTTCCAAATCTGTAAAAAAATACTTCTCGTCTTGCATATATTTACCTCTCCTAAATTCACTAAAAACATAGCATAAGATATAATATATGTCAAATTTACAACTTAATGCTATATTAATGTCAATTAATTAACGATAATAATAGTATTTCTAACATATTACCGTTAAAGAAGTAATGTTTTTAGCCAATTTACGGGGATTTTTTTTGAAGGCGATACGAAAAGATTATGATGCTATTGATCCCTCATCAGCAAAGCTAAAATGGCTCTCATCACTAATGATGATATGATCAAGGATCCTTATACCTAAAACATGGCCTGCCTCTACCAGTTCCTTGGTAAAGCGTCGGTCTTCGATACTTGGTGCGGGATTCCCGGATGGATGATTGTGGGCACATATGAGCGAAACGGCACAATACTCGATCGCTTTATGAAATACTTCACGGATGATCGGTGCGGCATGGTCAACCGTCCCCTCAGCAACGATGATCAGGTCAATAATGCGATGCCGCGCATCGAGTAATAGAATGTGGAATACCTCCTTCTTGAGATCACGCATTCGTGGAACAAGGACGGCTGTTGCATCAGACGATGATGTGACAATAAGATCGTTACGCGGGACATGTTCCTCCTGAAAACGTCTCCCGATCTCCAAGGCAGCTCTTATTCTTGCAAGCTTTGCGGCCCCTACCCCTTTAAATTCCCGCCACTGCAGCGCGGTCGTATCAGCCATGTTGCGAAACGTCTTGAACTTCTGCATGATCATATGCGCGATACTACACGCACTCTTTCCTCGTATCCCAGAACCGATAAGAAGCGCTATGAGCTCTTCCGATGCAAGTGATAATGCCCCAAATCGTTGCAATCGTTCACGCGGTTTCTCGTGAATATGATCTGAATATATTTTATTTCTCTTCATTTTTTATTTGCTTTTTTTTCATATATTATGCTTAAAAAAGATCCTTCATTCAAGGAATTTTTGAACAAAGGATCTTTTATGTAGTGCTTATACTTAACTAATCAGCCCGTTACTTACAATACGTCTCGGAACCCTTTACCTCACCACATTTCTCACAAAGTTTCCTCATCCGGGGTAATAGCATCCTTCATCTTATTCATCATACTTGCCAATTTCGACTCGTCTGCGGCGTCATCCCCTACTGCTCCTTCGACTCTTGCCGGAGCATCTCCCAATTGAGCCTTATATTCATTCATGGCAAATTCCGCTTTGCCCAACTGCTCATTGAGGGTTTTGATCATTTTGTTCGCGTCCTCAAGTTGCATCTTAGTCGTTGCAAGCTCGTTCTTGAGCCCGTCGATCGTCTTTTGTAATTCATTCTTTTGCAACGTCAATTGCTCCTGTAACGCTGTTACTTCTTTTTTGCTGCCAAAAAGAGCATAACTAGGCGTAGCAAGCGCAAGGATTACCACGAATATGAATAGCATAATAATATTTTTTCTCATACTTCTCTCCTCTTCTCTCTTAAAGTTGTTTTAATAGAACATTCGCTTTTGATTTAAACACATCTTGGTCAAAAGATGCAAGGATCGCATTGAGGTTCTTAAAGTCCTCGACTTGCGAGATAGGCATTTCATCAACGCCGTGCTTATCCAAGGTATCCAGAACGAACTTCACGCTTAATGCTTCTGGATCACGGGCCGGTTGATACGCCACAGCGGCATTGCCGTTGTTTTTGATCTCCGATAATATGCCGCATTCTACAAGATCATACATAAGCTGTCTCATCAAGCGAATCGGGATATCCAGTTTTTCGGTAAGCTCCGTAATTAAGACCGGAGGCTTGCCCGCACAAAATTCTTTGACTATATACCGTACTATCACAAGCGAAACTATGCGTCTAAACGAATGACTCACCTTCATGCAATCCTGTTCGAACTCATAGGTATCGGCATTCTGATCGGCAAATGATACTTCAGCGCCAAAAAGAACGATCAGCCAACTCATCTGTAACCATATCAAAAACAACGGTAACGCGGCAAAGCTCCCATAAATAGCACCATACTTTGAAACGCCAACTTGAAACGTTATATAAGCCCATTGTACTAACTGATACAATGTGCCGCCCACAACACCACCGACAATTCCGGCAGTCAAGTTAACTTTCGTATTGGGCATAATGATATAAATGAATGTGAACAATATCCACAGCACACAATACGGCAACAACTTGAGTGATGCAAAAATAAGCGGGCTAAAAAAACCTAAAAGTGCTATCTTCTGTGTAATGGCCGTGACCTGTGTCGTTATAAAAACAGATAGGCTACTGGACAATATCAGAAGGACTGGACATACGAACATGATCGCCAAATAATCACTGAACTTGCGTACTAGCGGACGTGGCTTTTTTATGCCCCAAATATCATTAAAGGAATGCTCTATATTACCCAAAACCTTGATCACGGTCCAAAACAGCAGCGCCACGCCGATACCTGCGATAACTCCGCCGCGGGTATTCTCAAGGAACTTTTGCGCGAATTCGATTATGCGGTCCACGATCTCCTGTTGCTGTTCGAAACCATTCTGAAGCTGGGTTACAAGCATTTGATCGAAACCAAAACCTTTGGCAATACCGAATGCCATAGCCACAACAGGCACTATCGACAAAAGCGTAAAGAACGTTAATGCCGAAGCACGCATCTGACATTTGTCTTCATTAAAACCGCGCAATGCCAATAATACAACGCGCAAATGATGGATCAACAAGGATTTCAGTCTCGAATGACGTTTTCTCCTGATCCGCCATATATCCTGCTTAAGAAAATCGATGACTTTCTTGATCATATCCTGTCCTTTCTATACAAAAAATCCCTTAGGCTGCTGCTTTTAATTTGAACCCAATTTCAGCTTATCACTCAAACTAGTAAGAGATTTTACTTTTTCCTTCATCTCTTCTACAGCAGACGCTGTCTGCTCTTGCATCTGTGCTGTATACGCATCGCTTGTGCCAGATGCCTGCGCCGCAAGATCATCCATCATTTTCGTTGCGTTGCCTTGTAACTCATTGGCCGCATCAGAGAACTGGTCCATATCAATATCCGCTAAATTCCCTAATGAAGTCTTGGCCAAGGTGATCGAGATCAAACCGCTTATAAGCTTTTTAGGATCTTGAATATCTTCATACTCTTGATCTATGTTCACATTATAATCCTTTACGTCCGGGGTCCCGGTACCTTTGCTATAGTCTTTATAAATGACCTTCCCGATCTTGAAATGGACATAATCAAGCTGCATCGCCATTGGTTCGCCTTTCTTGCCCGGCTTTTTCTCGACTTTCTTCGCTGGTTTCGCTGCTTCTTTTTCTTTCTTGAACGTATCGATGTTCAACTGTCCCGCTTCGTTCTTAATCACATACACTTCGTCTAACATTAAAACAAATGACTCAATATGAACTTTCTTTTGTAACAACGCGCCAATATTGCAATCGACTAATACCTTCGGAACGCTTACCATGACTGGATCAAGATACCCTTCCGGGTTATATAACTTAAGGCCTTCAATATCGAACGATGACTTGAACAGGTCAAGATCAACCTTGTCAACACTGAGATACAGCCCCGTTGCGACCTTACTGCCGATCGACATCCCCGTCTTGATCAGGAAATTTCTGGCAAAAAACAATACGACCAGAACGATCAACACTATTACCAAAAACTTTTTCATAATTCCTCCTTTGTGATATTAGTCTGTTATGTTGAACTTTGTTTTTATAATCGAGAGATAGTCAAATACTCGAAATGATCCAAATAAACAACACCTTTATCTCGCGTCACTGTTCTTAAATCAAAAACAGTGTATATTTCATTTATGGTCGCCCACCGATCGAGCATCTTAACGTCCTTAAGATCAAGTAAATAATTTTGCCAGTTTGCGGTAACTCCCTCGATCATGAACTCAAATTTATCACCGCTATCGTTCTTTACCCCGATCTGAAATCGTGTTGTAAAGCCAAAGTGATCACTGCCGCGGACCCAGATGCTCAGAAGGTCACAATTACTAATGTGGGTACCTTGCGGCTTAATAAAGAAACCATTGGCGGCTTCCCCCTTACATTCAACGTCGTACCGGACCTTAATGCACGAACCAAATCCATAACTTTTAACGTCCATCGATTCGAAGGAAAAACGCGATCCTTGAGTTATATCGGCCGGGTTAAGCGTCCAACAACCGATCGTCTGACTATTATAAAGATCGCGATTGAACTGTGCATCAAAATCAGCGATCAATATCCTGTTCATCACCTGAAATATCTTATCAACATCTTTGATCGTAGTACCATTGAAAGGCAACAATGCTCCGCCGTCGCTGATCTGATACTTCGCGCCATTCTCGGTCACAACCAACACGTTCTGGGCCATTGACATACCCGTCAAGACTAAAAACGTCAAAGCACTGACTACGAATATTGCAGAAGGCTTCAAGCGAACCCCCTTCTTTAAAACGAACGCTAGATCAACGGATGATATCCTTCAACTCGATAATGTCATCTATCAAATAATCAGGATAAACATTCGTCAAGTCATCTTTCTTCCCAAATCCATAACAAACACCGCATGTCAAAATGCCCGCATTCTTGCCGGCTATTATATCGACGGGCATATCCCCGATCATCATCGCCCTATCGTGAGAAACCCCATATCTCGCGCGCATCTTATCGATTGGACATGCGTTCGGCTTTCGGCATGCAGGATCGTCACCGCCCATGATCGCATCAAAATAGTTATCGATCTTAAGTACCTTTAAAAGATGTGTGGCCGATTCGCAGGTCTTATTGCTCACAATAACCTTTTTTTTATTACTAAAAAAGGTGAGCATCTCTATAACATGCGCATATACAAAACTTTCTTGATATGCACGGGCTTTGTAATATTCATGATACCACCGCACGGCATTATCCAACTGCTCGGGATGATCGACCATGCTAACTTTCTCAAGTAAATACCGCAGGCCATGTCCGACATGCGCAATGATCGTATCGCCCGGCCGAGGGGCAATATTCATTTTTTGCAAACTATAATTAACGGCATTAACAATTCCCTGGCTTGTATCCACCAGTGTTCCGTCAAAATCAAAAAGTAAAAGATCAATGTTCTCCATGGGCTCTTCGCAACCTACCCCCTGATGTCGCACTACATACTAAGAAAGTATATAACTTACACTGTGTTGAAAGGTTATGATATTAACACACAAATTGCCTCTCCGTCAATTAAAGTAACGTATTCATGATGCGCCATATTCTAATTATATATAACTATTCGAGTCACCACATATTAAATAATGAACGTATATGTATAAATTAATGAACATAATTGTAGTATCTTCCCTTAAAGTGCAGATTGAGCTGGTTTGTAACTTATTTATTCACAATAAATTATGTGTTTTATGGCCATTTTGATGAACATGGTTTTGTTTATGCATATGTTAAATTAAAGTTGTTAGTAAGTACGTTCAATGGGGGAAATTTACTTCAAAAACGGAAGATCATGAAAAACATCACTGCAGAAATAATAAGATTGTGTTTATTGCTCGAGAGAATGGGAGAGAATCACTACATAGAGCTGGTCACGAGAGCCAACGCCCATGAAGAAAAAGAACTATGGTCAGAATTGGCAAATGATGAGAACAAACACATCCACTATTGGGAATTCCTGATCGAGAAATCAGAACACGGAGCCCTGCCCGATCTTTTTGAAAATCCTTATCTTATCAAACACGAGCTTGAAGCGTTGGTATTGCGGCTCAATGAGGTCAAACAATATTATGCCAATAAACGCGACCTAAAAAACGCGTTATTTCTCTCGTTACACATTGAATATTACATGCTTCATCACGCGTTCCGTGTCCTGCTTGACTATATTGCTTCGGCCACCGGCGATAATACTGCCAAAGATGAGTACGATCATCATCTTAATAAGATATTGGATGCGCCACAACTGCTGGGCATTGATTCGCCCGACATCAATCTTCTGACCGAAACTATCCGTCATTTTTGGAACGAAAACAAGACATTAAGCATGCAAGTATTGATCGATCCTCTCACCGGCCTTTTCAATCGCCGGGGATTCTTCAAAACGCTTTTTCCGTTGTTGCATCTGGCAAAACGAGAGAACAGAAGTGTTGGTGTACTCATGATAGACATCGACAATTTTAAGTATATCAATGATCGTTACGGACATCCGACGGGTGACAAGGTCCTTCATTTTTTTGCCGACACGATCAAATCAAATGTGCGGGCATCAGATATTACAGGACGGTTTGGCGGCGAAGAATTCATTATTTTCCTCCCAGAGGTCGATGTCACCCATATTTTTTCACTTGCTGAACGGATCCGTACCACCATCCAAGAGAAAACCAAAGAAGATATTCCGATCACGATCAGCATAGGCGTCGCTCACGGTTTTATAGAAAGCGACGCTGAAAGTGAATTGCATGTGTTGATCAATAATGCAGACCGTTCGTTACGGAATGCGAAATCAGGCGGGAAAAACCGTGTGATGGTGAGTGCATAACCCCTTTACCACTGTCTTCATCCTATATCGATCCTTCGCATCTTGCCGATCGACTCTTCCTCATGAATAATGGCTTTCTTAAGTTGCAGTGGTTTTAACATATCGTGTCGTTCGGCAGGTGGCGTTAAGAACATGATCGTCGATGCAGCATCCGCAGCGATAGCTGTTGCAGCTACCACGGTCACGGCGACCGTGCCTTCGACCGGATACCCCGTTACGGGATCAATGATGTGAGCATATCGTTTATTATCTTCCACAAAATATCGTTCGTAATCCCCGCTGGTAGCGATCGCTTCATTGAACAATGTAATGTGTTCGATTACGCGAGACCTATCACGCGGGTCACGAATTCCTGCAACCCAATGGCGGCTTCTTTTGGAACGGCCATGGGCAAAAATCGTTCCGCCTATGTTAACTAAAAAATTCTCGACTTCCGCTGCAATGAAAAGATCGCTTACCCGGTCACAAATATACCCCTTGGCAATGCCGCCGAGATCTATCTGCACACCCGGTTGAGAGAACTGGATCATACACCGTTGCTCTCCTTCATCGCTCAAGGCGATCTTCCGCCACCCCACCTGCGCACGTACCTCATCAATACGCTCTTGTGACGGTTTCTTAAACTCTTTTGAAGAAAACCCCCAG
>JAFGJY010000121.1 GCA_016928875.1 Candidatus Omnitrophota bacterium
AAGACAAAAAAGAGCCATGAACGCACTACAGATAGGTAAAAGTTTTCCAAACGAGATATTCTTCAAGACAGCAAAAATATGAGTAAAGACCACACTCCCCATAATAAGTCCTGCCATGTAGCATGCGATCAAGAGTGCGAGCGCTGAATACACATGCCCGAAAAGCGATTGATAGGCGAGCAACAATGTTATCTCAAGCGAGATCTCGGTAAATCCCAGCGATGTTATAGCAAAAATAAGTTGGGTCGTTGTGTGCGTTCTTTTTGAGAGCGTCAGGCTTAATGCTGAAAGAATAAATCCGAGTATGAGAATTGTTTGATAAAAGGGCAATGCATACAGTGCCAGCAATATGTGCTTAAGGGTTTGAGATGTCTTGCTTGACCACAAAATGAAATCAAAATAGAACGCGATAGGATGAAAGGAAGAATTGATCTTTGTGAATGATGAGGACCTGAGGCGTTCCTTTTGATAGGCGATCCGTTCGTTAGTGACTTGGTATGGAATATATCCCGGATTTATAAAGCGGGCTTCAAAAGGAAGGGACTGACTGCGGGTAGATAAGATCACGGGATCAGTAATAAGGCCATTACGGGAATTAGAAAGAATGAAAATATTTGTGCTACCCGGAACGATAAAAGAATGGCTAAATGCTTGTTTCGTGGAATTGTCGACCGCACGTAAAAAATCAGCCAGTGCATCATTGATAATATTTTCAGAAGATGGCACTCTAAAGCAGAATATCCCATTTGGCTTCAGGATGTCGCGAACGGAACAATAAAATTCTGACGTGTAAAACCGGTTAAGCGCCAAGGTGTACGGAGGGGGGCTGGCGGCAATAACATAATCAAAACGTTCATTGCACCTGGAAAGGAATGTGTGGATCGTATCGTGTTTAAAATCGACACGCTTTAACAGTTCAGCATTTGGTAAATGTGAGCGTGTTTCGTCTTTAAGGAAATCGACCAATTTGTTGTCCGGTTCAACAACCGTCATCGTTGCTCCGGGTATAAGGCTTAATTTTGGTATAAGGGAGCAATATCCTCCACCGAGCACAAGGATCTTTGAAGGCAAGGTATCGAATTGTAGCAGACCGTAATACGCGAGTTCTTCGCTTGCGAATTCATTACCGCTCTCATCTTCAAGCACACCATCCCTGAAAAGAGAGAATTCTCCGGTCGACTGTTTTATGACAGCAGAGTCCCCGAGTTTCGTATTAATGCTGGCAAGCACCGGTAACGGTGCATAAAGATTTTTCAAGAAAAGCTCATCAAAAGAGGGCGCAAGCAAAAAGCCGATCACGTGAATGCAAACAATAAATATACCGATAAAACGTAATACACTGACCTTGTTCTTTGCAAGAAAGATGATCACAACCAAGCAGTAGAAAATATTTACCGCGAAAATATTGGCGGCCGGGATCAGGAATATCCTCCCGATCAAATAGTAGTAAAGGCCGCCGATGAATGCACCCAGCGATTCCAGAATATAAACATTATTTACTAGGGAGGAGAACGGTATGGCCGTGGACGTATTGGTTGGGGCAAGTTTACACACGTAGCAGAAGAGAATACCCTGTGCCATGGAATGCAGGATCAAACAGGCTGCGCTGATAACGAATATAAAAGGCACGGTAACCAGTTCACCGGGTAAAAATCCGTATACTGGTCTGATGATTGAAAGGCCGAAAAGCAAACATGGCATTAGTATGGTTGAGCCAAGAATGATCACACCGACGATGAAGGGTAGGCTACGGGTTTGTATCTTTTTCAAGAAGCGTTGCCCTAAAAAGGTGCCGATCCCGTTAAAAAAGAGCCATAAGAACAGAATTATGCCAAGGGAAAGTTCATTACCATAAAAGACCTGGCTCAGAGTACGCATAAAAACTACCTGGGCTATCAGGCCGTACGCGCCAATAATAACGATCAAGACGGAATTAATGCCCATATCAATAGTTACTGGTTTAGAGGTTATGCACCGGAGGTCTTCCTCATTATAGCCACAAATAGGTTTTTTTCATACATTTCTTTGTCTAAAAGGACTAATTTGCATATAGTTATCAAAAAAGGTAAATACTCAGTTTGAAAACCAGCCCATACTAAGTATAATTAGTAGTTATATACAGAGTTTTTCTTAAATATATTGCGTGAAGGTGCACGGAAGGGTTTAGTATGCGAAAGATCATCATTTTAGCCTTTATTCTTTCCTTCCTCATACACGGGGTAATTTATTGCGTCTGTTCAGATGCAGTGCTTTTTGACATGAGTGAATATGCTTCCAAGATCCACGGCATGCTGCAGATAAAGGTCAATGAACACTTTGCGCAACTCGTAGAATCCCACCGACTCGACGATAGCATTAATGTTCCCGATGATACTGATGTCTTAAAACAGTCTGTTGATGAACTGGTCGATCGACAAAATGTCACTGACGCTTTGGAAGACTCTGTCCAATCTCTTGATAAGAACGGTGTTACGACCGAAGAGATCGAAGCGCCCCAGCCTGAGTTCGACCAGTCTCACCTTAAGCCACAACGGGATTTTTCAATGCCTAAGGAGCAGTTACTATCCTCAGCGGGAAGTGGGATAATGGATGATAGCGCGATATCTGAATTTGTTAATGTCCCGGTAAGGAAAAGCAGCGGAGAAAACTCGTTTATCGGAGATATTAAAGTAGATACGGGTGAGGTATTTGATGATGACCGCGGTACGCTTTTTTTAGCCGCCTCATCAAATGTGCAGCCTGCGTATCTGTCGGACGAAACTCAAACGCGTAACGTTACTATCGAGCCGGCTTTCAAAAGTGCATTAGTCTTTCAAGGGGAGTCCCCGATGTCCACTATTCAGATTGGTGAGATATCGGTTGCTGAAGGGCAAACGCGTATAGCAGGGGAACTGGCCGATTGTCTCAGCGCGGATTGTGAAACCTACCGCCGTGAAGGTGACGACGCCGTGTATGCCAAGATAACTATTACTCCTAAGAACGCCCAAAACATGCACGCCATACCCAAAAATCTTTTGTTCTTGGTCGATGTTTCGGGCAGTATCTCGCAGGATAACATAGAGGGAATTCGTAAGGACGTTCGTTCCTGCCTTGAGCAGCTCAACCAGCACGATGGGTTCAATGTAGTCCTTTTTAATGTGGCGCAACGGCAGTTATTCGATAGTTTCCAATCGGTAAGCGATGATACAGTTGAACAAGCGCTCAACTTTATAAATAAGATCGGCGGCGCGCAACAAACGAATATTTATAACGCACTGATGGAAGTAGTGCCATTCTTCCAGGAAGGTGAGCGTATCCTGCATATAGTGTTCATTAGCGATGCTAAACCTACGCAGGGGACGCGCAGTTTCCGTAAGATCATCAACGATTTTACCCAGCATCGGATCGGCAATATCGCTTTTTTCACCTATGAGGTCGGCAGGGCAAAAAACAAATTTTTACTTGATTATCTGGCGTATGAGAACAGAGGTAAGGCATTTCATAAGGAAAGCGATAATGATGAGTCTGAAGCATTAGTGAATTTTATAGAACCATATGGGGACCCGGTTCTTTTTGATATGAAGATCGATGAGATCAAAGGTGACACACGTGATGTTTTTCCCCGACTGCTTAATCATGTCTATCTCAATAAGAATATAGAGATCTATGTACGACTTGATAGAGAAGGGACCTTTTCTTTTGATGTTTCAGGCATCGATGGGACAGGAACGAGGAAGGAATTAAACTGTGCGATCAATACTGCCGGACACACTTCATCTCAGGATGATGAGATCATGCAGAAATGGGCGCACTATAAACTGTTTGAGCTTATTTCATTAGCGTTTCGTGAAGGAATGACGGATCAGTTGCAGGCAGAAATGGACGCATTACGCGAATCGTATGGGATAAAGATCGCACGAGA
Organism: Candidatus Omnitrophota bacterium; assembly: GCA_016928875.1. Classification (GTDB taxonomy): domain Bacteria; phylum Omnitrophota; class Omnitrophia; order JAHJGZ01; family JAFGJY01; genus JAFGJY01. The sequence continues at coordinate 3,902 of JAFGJY010000121.1, forward strand.
ACTTTCGCGATATTTAAAATAGATAGCTGGAAGGGATGGTTTCTGATATGACAAGTATTTTAGTGTTAGCGGGTATGGTGATCATTGCCTTGGTCTTGTATTTTGTTTTTTCAAAACTGATCCAGAATTCGCTAAAAAACGTAAGTGAGCAATTGAGCAAACTGGTCGATGGGCAATTTAAGGTTGCGACCGGACAGATCGATGTGAGTAAACAAGATATAAAACATACGGTTGATAAGCTCCAGGAACAGTTGGATCGATACGAAAAAATGGTCAAAGAGTTCGAGAGTGACCGGACAAAGAAATACGGCAGTCTTGAGCAGCAGATCTCGCAAGCGACCAAGGAAACCTCGCAGTTGCATGCTACGACCGCTCATTTGACGTCGATCTTGGCCAATGTGAAACAACGTGGACAATGGGGTGAACGTATGGCTGAGGATATCCTGAAATATTGTGGCTTGCAGGAGGGGCTCCATTTCCTCAAGCAACAGACGCTGGACTCAAATACATTGCGACCCGATTATACGTTCCTTTTGCCGGATGATCATAAAGTGGTGATGGACGTAAAATTCCCCCTCAACAAGTATATGGTCTTCGTGAATTCGACCAATGAAGCCGAGCGTGAGCAGCTCAAGAAAGCCTTTCTTGATGATGTCAAGCTGCGTATCAGGGAGGTGGCGAGCAAGGATTATCGGCCGGCAGGAGATAGCACGCTTGATTATGTCTTGCTTTTTATTCCCAATGAACAGGTCTACGGTTTCATCAACGAAGAACTGCCTGGGCTCATTGATGAGACTTTGAGTAAGAAGATAATTCTCTGTTCGCCGTGGACATTGTATGCGGTACTGAGGATCATTTGGCAAGCCTGGAACAATTATCATCACAGCGAAGGACTTAAAAAGATAATCAGCGTGATAAATGAGTTCAAGAAGGAATTCAATAATTTCAGGGAGAGCATGGATACGGTCGGTGATCGGCTTGACAAGGCGCAAAAGGCGTACCAAGAAATGGTCGGGGTGAGGTTACGTCAGTTAGATAAAAAGATCGACAAGATCGATCAATACGGAAGTGGGCAAATAGAGAGCCAGGAGGTTCCGGTGTTGATCGATGATGATACTGATGCCACATGACCATCGAGCACTTTAGTTGCATTGTCCGACCTATTTTCTCGGTCATCCTAATAAATGTTTTTATACTATGATGATATCCTTCCCGGACACAAACATGTGTTTCGTGTATTCCGCCAGAGAAAAGAACGAAAAAGAGCTTATGCTCAAGAGAGGTTGATTTGAAAAAGAAGATTGGCATGATCCTTAGGGTTTTTATCAGTGTGACCTTGGTAGGAGGAATTTTTTATGTCTTCCGTGACAAACTTGATGAGATCATTGAGCTGCTTGCGAATGCCGATGTCAGCTTGGTGTGTATAGCGTTCGTTGGTGGCATTGCCAATGCGGTATTGTTCGGGTTACGGTTAAGATCAATTTTGGCTGCGCAAGGTGTCAAGGTCAGCCTTTATAATGCATTTGTCGTAGTTATGGCAGGATATTTTTTTGGTAACTTTGTTCCCTCGAGCGTGGGCGTCGATCTCGTCAAAGGCACGTATTTGGCTAAAGGCACAAATAAGATAAAAGAAACGTTCAGTTCGATCCTAATCGACCGCGTGATCGGTCTCTCGACGCTTATCATGATCGCGGTCGCGGCCATCGTGATACGCCAGGACCTTGTGCCGGATGGTAATGTAAAACGATCGATCATTATGATGGCAGTGTTTGCGGTCGCTATATGTTTGTTCTTTACCAATAAGAGGTTGGGACGTTTAGCACGGCCATTTTTAGTTCTAGTGCCGCATAAAAAAATAAAAGATTCCCTAAGAGATTTTTATCTTGCGATCCACGAGTATAAAGACCGTCCGGGTATTTTGTTCGTTTCTGCTTTAATATCTGTGATCGCGCAGCTTGTTTTTTTCTATTGTATATACCTTCTCGCGGTATCCATTGGTATTGATGTGCCGGCGTTCTTTTATCTGATCTTTTTGCCGATCATAAGCCTGGCGGCAGTCGCCCCGTCATTAAATGGTATGGGGGTGCGTGACGTTATGTTCATTTATTTCTTCAGTCCCTACAGCAGTCCGGAAGAGGCATTGGCTATCGCGATCCTCGTTAATGCGTTTTTCATTTTTTTAGGCATCGTCGGTGGCGGTGTTCTTGGTCTATCGGGCACATTAAAGATCGATCAAGTAAAGGAAGCCGCAGAATCCGTTGCAAAGATCAAAGAGGAGAAAAACAATGCCGGTGCTTAGTGTGCGATTGAGAAGATCGATCCCGAATATGCTCACCGTTATACGAATACTTGGAGTTGTTTTGGCAACCTATGTGCTTTTTAAGGGTACTTTCTGTTTGACCATAACCGCGATCGTGTTATATGCGATGGTTACCCTGACCGATCTCCTTGATGGATATTTAGCGCGCAAGTGGGATGCAGTGAGCGCCTTCGGTGCATTGATGGATCCGATCGCAGATAAAGTCTATATTTTGACACTTTATGCTTCATTTGTGTTTCTACGGTTGATCGCACATTGGTGGATATGGCCGATCTTTATAAGGGAAGTTACGGTGACGGTCGTGCGCTTGATCATGGTGAGGCGTGGTTTGGTGATCGCGGCTGAGCGGGGCGGGAAGATCAAGACCTTTATGCAAAACATATCTGTTTTTTCTCTTTTTTTGTATTACGTTTCAATACGGTTCTACAATATTGAAGAAGGTATTTTGTTTTCCGTATTGACTATGCTTGCCTATGGTTTTTTGACAGCGGCAGTCTATTTGACGATACGCTCTGGCTTTGATTTTTTTAGAAATAATTGGGATACGATAAACGGTAATGATCCACGCGAGGGAGCAGCTGTATCATGAAAAAGCATTTCATTAAATGCATAAGCACATTTTTTTATACGGGATATTTGCCAAAGGCGCCGGGTACGTGGGGTTCACTTGCTGCGTTACCGCTGATCATATTCATTCATAATGATTATGTGTATGTCGCTGTGTTGACCGTGCTCTTGTTCAGCGGACGATGGGCAGCACATGCAATGGCGCTTGCATG
>JAFGJY010000122.1 GCA_016928875.1 Candidatus Omnitrophota bacterium
ACGGCATGTGTGACCATGCCGAATACAAAACCATGTTGTGATAACAGCAGTGTCGTTGAGTTCATCCTGAGTGAAGCACGCAAAAAGAATTTTTCGATCTTTCCGGCCGGCACCATGACCAAGGGCCGTGATGGTAAAGAACTTTCTGAAATGGCTGACCTCAAACGCGCGGGGATCGTTGCCGTGACCGATGATGGCGGGCCGATTTCGGATTCAATGCTCATGCGCCGGGTCATGGAATACGCGGCGATGTTAGGATTGCCGCTTATGTTGCATGAGGAGGACCTTTCGCTTACCAAGAACACGGTCATGCATGAAGGATTCATGTCGACCCAGTTCGGTCTTAAAGGTGCGCCGTCGCTCAGTGAATACGGCATGATCATGCGCGATATCGAACTTGCGCGGATCACCGGGGCACGTGTGCACTTTCAGCACATATCGTGTAAGGAGTCGGTCGCGCTGGTTCAGGCGGCCAAGAAGGATGGGCTTAAGGTCACCTGCGAGGTGACACCGCATCATCTGGCGCTTACCGACGGAGCATTATCGGGATATGATACGGTATTCAAAATGAACCCGCCGCTGCGGACTGACGCTGATCGGGATGAACTAAAACGTGGTGTGGCCGACGGTATTATTGATGTGATCGCCACCGACCATGCACCGCATCACAGTGTTGAAAAAGAGGGTGATATCACCATAGCACCCTTCGGGTGTATCGGTGTTGAAACAGCGCTCGGAGTAGTGCTCAGCGAATTATTACATACGCAAATGATAGATATACAGAAAGTAGCTCAGGTGATGAATGTGAATCCGGCTGCGCTCATCGGCAAGGATGATCATGGAGCGATCAAGGTCGGGAACAGTGCGAACCTGACACTTATCGATGTCGATAAAGAATGGGTCGTTGAACCTTCCGCGTTCAGATCAAAAGCGCGCAATTGTCCTTTCAATCACAAAAAGCTCAAAGGTAAAGCAGTCGCTACCGTGTGTAACGGTGTTTTGTACGAGAATAACTAACCACCAAAAGGGGACAGCGCCCAGTGTTTAAAAAAGCTTTTTAAAACACTGGGCGCTGTCCCCAGAAATAAAACAGAGATCACAAAAAAACATTTATGCCGATCGTCGACAATAAAGTATTGATCAAAAATAATACGAAAATGAATGCCGAATATTATCTGCTCGAGTTCGATGAGCCGACGATCGCGTCTTCAGTAATCCCGGGGCAGTTCGTTAATATCAATGTTAATGCGCCGGGATGTTTGCTTCGAAGGCCATTTAGTGTGTTTGATGTGAAGGGGGATACGGTCCAGATATTGTATAAGGCGGTCGGTAAAGGCACGACATATTTAATGACACTGCCGAAAGGGAGTGAGATCGACGTGTTAGGGCCGCTCGGCTCAGGGTATGCGATGCCGAGGAGCGATGAACATGTCGTGCTGCTCGGTGGCGGGACAGGCATAGCATCCTTGCATTTTTTATATCGGAAAATGCTTCAAGCCGGTATTAAAGATATTATATTTGGAGTTGGTTTTGCGACGAAGAAATTGCATGTCACCCTCGTGGAACAAAATGTTGGCGAAAGGCTGCGGATCTATACCGATGACGGATCGCTTGGCGAGAAGGGGTTCGTGACCGATCTTTTGATGAAATGCAAAGGAAAAGTGCCCTTGAATAAGATCGCTGTATTTGCGTGCGGACCGCATGCAATGATCGCGGCATTGCCTGATAAACTTAACGGCATAAAGCGTGAGCACGTCCAAGTTTCATTAGAAGAGCGCATGGCCTGCGGATTAGGGGCGTGCCTGGGATGTATGGTTGAGACCGTGAGCACCCAGAAGACAGTATGCAAAGACGGGCCGGTGTTCCGGTTGGATGAATTGAGGATAACGTAGTTGTATGATTTAGACCGTCTCCCCTTTTAAGGGGAGTGGCCCGTAGGGCCGACCGCGTCCCGTTGGGACTCCGCCTTTGGCGGGGTCCTTTGCGGGAGGGGTTTTGCGTAGCTTTGTATGTGATCTCAAAACCCCCCAGCGACTCCGTCGCTTTCCCCCCTTGCAAGGGGGGAGGGATAGAGATTTAATTTAGACAATAAAAAAGGCGGGATAGATGATCTATCCCGCCTTTTTTGTATCATGAAAAAATCACTGCGGTTTAATCGCAGATAAGGGTCGGTTTTGATTTGAAAATGAGTTGATTCTTGTACATAGGGATCCAGGATGTTGCGACATCGATAACACCGCTTGCGGCGCGTAGCACAGTACGTGCTGAGCCTTCTGCTAATCCGGTGACCGGATCAATGAATGGCGTCGTGCCATTGACGCTTCTCTCATAGGTTGTGACCGGGATCTCTACCCAGCAGGTTGCGGCATTCAAAAGACCACGAAGGAATTGCCCGCCGAACTTGACGCCGTAATTATCAGATGCGCACCATTCGCACAAAGCACAGGTGCAACCTACTTCATGGTACAATGCGTCAAAATCAGGCTCTGCTTTTTGTTGCACTACAGGAGCTTGCTGGACCGGCATCGGTGCAGGCGTGACTATTCTTTCTTGTTGGACCGGACGCGGGGCTTCTCTTTCAATGACTTGTACTTGAGGTTCTTCTTGTACTACTTGTTTTTCGATAACTTCTCTCTTTACTGCTCTTCCTGCACCTTTATCTGCGTAGGCGACTGAAGAAATAAGACATAGAATTGAAATAATGATTACTAGTTTTTTCATGATACGTTCCTTTCCCTTACGATATGTGGTGTTATAAGTGGTCTTTGCGGACTTACAGAATATTACACAGTCATTTTTAAACTGTGTGAAGATTGTATATTATTAAAAATTAAATGTCTAGAAGAATTGAACCATTTTTTCACGCCATATTCTCACGATTTTTTCAGATAAGAATAAGATCTCTATAAATGCCCTGAGGTCGCCTAAAAATGGATTTTTCGCTCTGCGTAGGCATATCAATGTTTATTCGCCTTGACAAGAATTTTAATCTTAAGTATTATCATTCATTTTCCACCTTATCTTAAATATATAGTGGCCTATTTCAAGGCCAAGGTGTTTACAAACGCAATAGTTTATTATTAATTACATAAATAGAGCACCTATTAGAAGGAGGTACGTGGCATGGGCATGTGGGTAGGCAGAGGCCGTAAGGCGCGTCGGTGTTATGGGTTTGATGAGATCGCACTCGTTCCCGGGGAGGTTTCGATCAATCCTAATGAAGTTGATTCTTCCTGGCAGTTTGCCGGCAAGCGCTATAAAGTGCCGATCATTGCAGCTGCTATGGACGGCGTGGTCGATGTAGAATTTGCGATCAAAATGGGCAAACTCGGCGGGTTGGCTGTGCTGAATCTTGAAGGTGTGCAGACACGCTACGAAGACCCGAGCGATATTTTGAACGAGATCGCCAACGCAACGCCGGAGCGGGCGACCGAGCTCGTGCAGAAGATCTATCAACCGCCGGTCAAAGAAAAACTCATCAAGAAACGTATCCGCCAGATCAAGGCAGCAAAGGTGACGGCGATCGTGAGCGCGATCCCACAAAAGGCCGAGACCTATGGCAAGGTCGTTCAAGCTGCGGGAGCTGACATCTTCGTGATACAATCCCAGGTCTCCTCAGCAACGCACATTTCCACTGAATACAAAGTATGCGATTATGGCGTATTGTGCCGTTCGCTCAGGATCCCGGTCATGATCGGTAATGCGGTGACCTATAAAATGACATTACAGCTTATGGAATTGGGCGCACGCGGGGTGCTGATCGGTGTGGGGCCCGGGGCTGCGTGTACAACCCGCGGGGTATTGGGGATCGGAGTACCGCAAGTGACAGCGACATGTGATGCTGCTGCAGCACGTGATACGTATCATAAGAAGACCGGCATATATGTTCCCATCATCACTGACGGCGGCATGACGACCGGTGGTGATATATGTAAGGCCTTTGCATCTGGTGCGGATGCGGTCATGGTAGGTTCGGCATTTGCACGTGCTAACGAAGCACCGGGCGGAGGATGCCATTGGGGGATGGCAACACCGAACATAAACCTGCCGCGCGGCACGCGTATCCGTGTCGGCACGACCGGTACGCTTAAGGAGATATTGTTTGGGCCGGCCCGTACGGATGATGGCACGCAGAACCTGATGGGTGCTATTCGTACATCGATGGGCAGTGTGGGTGCCAGGACTATCAGGGATTTTCAGGAAACAGAGATTATTATCGCGCCCGCGATCAAGACCGAAGGCAAGGTCTTTCAGAGCGCGCAAAGAATAGGTATGGGAAAATAGGCAGACAATGTAGGGGCATGATTCATCATGCCCGTGCATGATGTTATAAATAGATGCAGGGTTTGATACCCGCCTGCCGGACGGGCAGGAATCAAACCCCTACATACATTGATGGGAAATTCATGAAAAAGAACGAAATACTCATCCTCGATTTTGGTTCACAATACACGCAGCTTATAGCTCGTTCGGTCAGAGAGCAAAAAGTTTTCTCGCGTATCATGCCGTTCAACGTACATATAGAGGCTATCAAGAAACTTGATCTAGGCGGCATAATCCTTTCCGGCGGGCCATGTAATGTCTATCAACGCAATGCACCATTACCCGATGAGCGGATCTTTGATCTCGGTATCCCGGTGCTCGGCATTTGTTACGGAATGCAATATTTAGGACATCAGTTCAAGGGGCACGTAAAAAAAACGGATAAACGTGAATATGGGTATGCGGACCTGCTGATCAATTCTAACACTGACCTTTTTTATGGATTGCCGAAGAAGATCCAATGCTGGATGAGCCACGGCGACCACATTTCGCGTGTACCGAATGGTTTTGAACGCATTGCACATACGAAAAGTTCTACGATCGCGAGCATCCGTTCAAAAAATAAATTATTTTATGGCGTTCAATTCCATCCTGAGGTCAAACACACGCCCCTCGGTAAAAAGATCATCAGCAATTTTCTCTTCCGGATCTGCAAATTGAGACCTGATTGGACACCGCGTCATTTCATCACACAATCCATAGAGGAGATCCGCGAGAAGGTGGGGAAGGGCAAAGTAGTTCTTGGCCTTTCGGGCGGTGTTGATTCCTCGGTCGCTGCGATACTGCTGCACAAAGCGATCGGGCGGCGGCTTACATGTATTTTTGTAGATAACGGAGTGCTTCGCAAAGGCGAATCTAAGAAACTGAGAGAAGTGTTCAAACGAAATTTTAAGATAAATCTGAAGATGATCGATGCGGAGAGAGGTTTTCTCCGGGAACTCAAAGGGATCACTGACCCCGAGGCGAAACGCAAAGCGATCGGTCATGAGTTCATTCGTGTTTTTCAGCGTGAGGCGAAGAAGATCGGTAAGGTGGATTTTCTTGCACAGGGAACGCTTTATCCGGATGTTATCGAATCAGTCTCGTTCCACGGGGGGCCGACAGCGACCATCAAATCACATCATAATGTGGGCGGTTTGCCGAAAAAAATGAAGCTGAAACTGGTCGAGCCGCTCAGGGAGCTTTTTAAGGACGAAGTGCGGCTTGTCGGACGTACGCTCGGGTTGCCATCCGAGGTCGTTGACCGCCAGCCGTTCCCGGGGCCCGGGCTAGCAGTAAGGATCCTTGGCGAAGTGACAAAGATGCGCTGCGATCTCCTGCGCGAAGCGGATGCTATCGTACTGGAAGAGATCAAAAAAGCCGGTTTGTATAAAAAGATCTGGCAGTCGTTCGCGGTATTGCTGCCGATCAACAGCGTCGGTGTTATGGGGGATGAGCGAACGTATGAAAATGTATGTGCGATACGTGCCGTGTATTCCAGCGACGGCATGACCGCGGATTGGGTCAGGTTGCCGGAAGATGTGCTTGCGCGAATATCGAATAGAATTATCAATGAAGCTCGCGGCATTAATCGTGTGTGTTATGATATAAGCTCAAAGCCACCGGCGACGATCGAGTGGGAATAGATTTCCTTGTCGTCCCGGAAAGCCGAAGGCTTATCCGGGATCTAAGTATGCTGATCCCCGCTTTCGCGGGGACGACACAAGACAAAATACCTTAAAATTATGCCCCACGTAAATTTCGTACACTTACATAATCACACCCAATACAGCTTGCTTGACGGCGGATGCAAGGTCGATGATTTCCTTGACCGTGCCGTTGAGCTCAAATTCCCCGCCATTGCGATCACCGACCACGGCAACATGTTCGGCGTTATCGATTTCTACAAGAAAGCGATGGCGAAAGGCATCAAGCCGATCATTGGCATGGAAGCATACGTTGCGTATGGGTCGCGCTTTGATAAAAGTACGCACGGCATTAAAGAGGCGGCCTTTCATCTCGTGCTGCTCGCGCGTAATGAGCAAGGCTACCGCAACCTCATCAAACTTTCCAGTGCGGGATTCCTCGAAGGATTCTATTATAAACCACGGGTCGACAGAGACATCCTTAAACAGTACGGCGATAATCTCATAGCCTTGAGCGCATGCATAAAGGGTGAGGTCGCGCATTATATCGTCAACGATGATATCGATCGTGCCCGCCAGTGTGTTCGTGACTATCAGGATATTTTCGGTAAAGAGAATTTTTACCTCGAGCTGCAAGACCACGGTCTTGAAGAACAGAAACGGGTCAATAAGGTCCTGTTCGAGCTTTCTGAGGAAATGGGAGCGCCGCTCGTAGTCACCAATGACATCCATTATATCGGGGAGAAGGATGCGCTCGCACATGAAGTGTTGCTGTGCATCCAGACCGGGACCACTGTACAGGATGAAAACCGTATGAAGTTTTCGTCTGATGAGTTCTATATGAAGTCGTACGATGAGATGAAGAAACTTTTCCCTGATAATCCTGAGGTCATGGAGAATAGCGTTGAGATCGCTAACCGTTGTAATGTTGAGTTTGATTTCAGTGTGACTCATCTGCCACCGTTCGAACCGCCGGAAGGTAAAACACAAGAACAGTATCTTCGTGAAGTATGCGAAGAAGGATTAAAGAGCAAACTTGGCACCATCCCGGACAATTATCTCAAGCAAATGGAGTTCGAGATCAAGGTGATCGAATCCATGGGCTATACGAGTTATTTCTTGATCGTCTGGGATTTCATTAAGTATGCGAAGGACAATAAGATCTTCGTCGGTCCGGGCCGCGGTTCGGCAGCCGGAAGCGTTGTATCATACGGTTTGAATATTACCGAGGTCGATCCGATCAAATTTGGCTTACTGTTCGAGCGGTTCCTTAATCCGGACCGGGTCAGCATGCCTGATATCGACATAGATTTTTGCTATGAACGGCGCAATGAAGTGATCGAATACGTTGCTCAAAAATACGGCAGTGAGAACGTTGCACAGATAATAACGTTCGGCACTATGGCAGCTCGCATGACCATTCGCGACGTTGGCCGGGCATTGGGCATGGCATATCAAGAGGTCGATTTTATCGCAAAGCTCATTCCGGCCGGGCCGAATGTGACGATCGTAAAAGCGCTCAAACAAGAACCGCGTCTCGGCGAGCTTATGAAAAAAGAGCCGAAGATCAAGAAGCTGATGACTATCGCCCAAGCGCTCGAAGGGCTTATGCGCCACGCCTCGACGCACGCGGCCGGTGTCGTTATCTCGGATAGGCCGCTTACGGATTATGTGCCGCTCTTTAAGACCGGGGACCAGGTCATAACGCAATATTCGATGAAGATACTTGAGCAGATCGGCTTGCTTAAGATGGACTTTTTGGGACTCAAGACCTTGACCGTGATCGGTAATGCGGTCACGATCATCAAAAAGACCAGGGGCGTAGACATTGATATAGCCACGATCCCGCTCGACAACCCGAACACCTATGAGCTTTTGCAGAAGGGAGAGACATTCGGCATATTTCAGCTTGAAAGTTCGGGCATGCGTGATCTTATCCGTAAACTAAAACCGGATAACATAGAAGAGATCGCTGACCTTTTAGCCTTGTTCCGCCCGGGTCCGCTCGGTAGCGGGATGGTCGATGATTTCATTAAACGCAAACATTCGGCCGGGACGATCAAATACGAACATCCGTTGCTTGAACCGATCCTCAAAGAAACCCATGGCGTGATCTTGTATCAAGAACAAGTCATGCGTATTGCGCGCGACTTGGCCGGGTTCAGCCTCGCTCAAGCGGACAACATGCGCCGCGCAATGGGGAAAAAGATCCCCGAAGTATTAGAAGAGCAGAAGAAAGAATTCATCGAAGGCGCTATCAGTAAGGGGGTCTCAAGGACCGTCGCCGAGAAGGTCTTTAACCTGATCGTCTATTTTGCAGGGTACGGGTTCAATAAATCACATTCAGTTGCGTACAGCTTTATTTCATATCAAACGGCGTACTTGAAGGCGAATTATCCGCTTGAGTTCATGACTGCGATCCTCACATCAGAACGTGACAATACCGATAAGATCGTGCAATACATTGACGAGTCGAGCCGCCTCGGCATCAAGGTCTTGCCGCCATCGGTGAATGAAAGTTTTTCGGCGTTCACTGCAGTAGAGGGTTCGATCCGTTTCGGCCTCTCGGCGATCAAGAACGTGGGTACGACCGCAATTCAGTCGATCATCTCAAGCCGTAAACGAGAAGGGAAGTTCGTGAGCATTTTTCATTTTATCGAGAACGTCGAGCTCAGGCTTGTTAACCGCAAGGTCATTGAGAGCTTGATCAAGTCGGGGGCATGCGATTGTTTCGAGATGAAACGTTCGCAAATGATGGCGATGATCGATAAGTTGCTGGAATACGGTAATGACATTCAGAAAGACCGCAACGCGGGCCAGTTCAGTTTGTTCGAAGGCGAGAATGAAGAAGACCGCTATGCGCATCTTTTGCGTGATATTCCTGATATTGAAGAATGGCCTGAGAGCCAACTGCTCGAATTCGAAAAAGAGACCTTGGGGTTTTACGTCTCGAGCCATCCGCTTGTGCGGCACGCAAAGCTGATCAATATTTATACGTCAGCCAACAGTGCGAACCTTGATGGTCTGCGCGATCAACAGGAGGCATTATTGGGCGGGATCATCACTGCCATACGCACGATAAACACAAAACGCGGGGACCTGATGGCCTTCGTGACACTGGAAGATCTCAAGGGGAAGGTCGAGATCATATTTTTTCCGGATATTTATCAGAAGGACCGAGAGCATGTGCAGGTCGGCAAGATCCTGTTCGTGCGCGGCAAGGTTGATGCGCGTTCCGATATGCCGAAACTTTTAGCATCAGAAGTGATTACTTTAGATAACGTTAGAGAGAAGCTTACCAAGGTTTTCAGTGTGACTGTTTCGACGACCGGTCTCTCGCAGGATGTTTTAACGAACCTCAAAAAGATCTTAAAGAGCCACAGTGGGCAGGTGCCGGTAAAGATCAATTTTATCGATGCAGCCGGCCGGAAAACACAACTTTCCCCCTCTCCTGATTATTTCATAAATGCTGATGATCACTTATTTTACGAGGTTGAGGAGTTGCTCGGGGAAAATGCTATCAAGGTGCTCATTTAAAACTACATTATATTTGCCTGTTGCACTAACATTAATACTGGCAATAAGATAAACTGAAAAACCCTTGACACGCTACGGTGAATTTGATATCTTCATATCGTTATAACTTTCAAAACGTTACAAAGAGTATTCACATTTAAATAGGAGGTACATAGATGACCAAGAAGGATATCGTAATGAAGGTTTCAACAGAAACAAATCTCACTCAGCAAGATGTGAAAAAGATCGTGCAGAGAACGATCGATGCTATCACGGAAAGTCTTGAAAGAGGAGAAACCGTTGAGCTGAGGAACTTTGGCGTGTTCAAAGTGAAATCAAGACGCGGAAGAATTGGTCGTAACCCTAGGACCGGTGAAGAAGTACCTGTTCCGGAAAAAAAGGTAGTTGTCTTTAAGCCCGGTTTGATATTAAAGCAAAAAGTAAAATAAACGCGAATTTCTTTTTAAACGCAATGGTACGAGTAACGTGCGTTTAAAAATCACCTAGCTTAAAAGGGGACGGAGCCCTATTTGCCGTATGGTTAAATAGGGCTCCGTCCCCTTTTTCCAAGGCCGTATGAGATACTTTTATTCCAAAAATATCGATACTGAGAATGGTACTATTGTAATTGATGGCGAAGAGTACCGTCATGTGATCAAGGTCAATCGCTTACGTGAGGGCGATACGTGCATCATTATCAATGGTGAAGGGTTGCGCGCGCAGGTAACGCTTGATCGTATCACCAAGAAAGATGTTACATGCCGTATCGAACAATACGAGGTACATGAGCGACCTATTGAACCGCGGATTACTTTATGTTGCGCGATATCGCGCAAAGGTGTTTTTGCAACGGTCGTTGAAAAGGCCGTGGAACTTGGGGTCGATGTGATCGTGCCTTTTATTTCAGGACGGTCGATGGTCAAGATCCATGATGATGAGTCATTTGTTGCAAAACATACACTCATAGTGCGCGAAGCATTGAAACAATGCCATCGTTTATTTGAGCCATGCGTGCATGTGCCGATCCGCGATGTGGACGCGATACCGTGCGGGCGAGTACCAGGGGGGATCGTAAAACGTTTTTTACTTGAACCGACAAACGGAATGATGCCTCGCGATGCCGTAGCGATGAGTTCTGCGGGCAATGTTAATGAAATATTTTTTGCTGTCGGCCCAGAGGGGGGATTCTCATCAGAAGAGCAACAATGTTTTGCCCGTAATGGATTTGAGAACGTGTATTTCCCGCATACGATCATGCGGACCGATACTGCTGTTGTTGCGATGTTAAGCGTGCTACGTTTCGGCCGATGATCACGCCGCGATGGACCTGCGACTACGAGTAATATTTGCATTATACGCACGGTGTTTCGAATTGATTCAAAAATAGTGTAGTGTTATAATCCGTCGCTAACTACAATATAATATTTATGAGTATATATTATGACTAAGTTACCGAACAAAAAAGGTTATTTCGAAGATTTTGGCGGACAATATGTTCCTGAAACCCTCATGCAGCCGCTGGCTGAACTGGAGAAGGCCTATCGTGTGGTCCGCAACGATGCTCGATTTAAGAAACAGCTTGCATATTACTTGAAGTATTATGCCGGACGTCCGACGCCGATCTATTATGCCGAGAACCTGAGTAAGAAATTAAAAGGTGCGCAGATCTATTTAAAAAGGGAAGATCTTTGTCATACAGGTGCACATAAGATCAATAATACGATCGGTCAGGCGCTGCTCGCGAGGTTTATGGGCAAGACCAGGATCATTGCTGAGACAGGGGCCGGGCAGCATGGTGTTGCATCAGCGACCGCGGCGCGTCTTTTCGGAATGAAATGCGTTGTGTACATGGGCGATGAGGACGTACATAGGCAGTCTTTGAATGTTTTTAAGATGAAATTGTTGGGCGCGGAGGTTATTCCTGTTCATTCAGGTTCGAAGACCTTAAAGGACGCCACGAATGAAGCGATCCGTGATTGGGTCGAACATGTTGACGATACGTATTATCTGATCGGTTCAGTCGTAGGACCACATCCATATCCGGTGATCGTCCGCGATTTTCAATCTGTTATCGGGATCGAGGCGAGAGGGCAATTTAGGGCGATCGCAAAGAAAGGACCTGATTACTTGGTTGCGTGTGTCGGCGGGGGGAGTAATGCGATAGGGCTTTTTTATGATTTTCTTTCGACAAAAGTAGCGATCATTGGTGTTGAGGCAGCAGGTAAAGGGCTATCATCCGGGAAACATAGTGCATCACTGATTACGGGGGATATGGGGGTTTTACACGGCATGAAAACGCGTATCCTCCAGACCAAGAGCGGACAGATAAAGTTAGCGCATTCTGTTTCTGCCGGGCTCGATTATCCCGGCGTGGGCCCCGAACACGCATATTTACAGAAAATAAAACGCGTGAAGTATGTCAGTGTCAATGATACGGAGGCACTGAATGCATTCCATTTATTAACGAACACCGAAGGAATTATGCCTGCCCTTGAATCATCGCATGCGATAGCATATGTGGTCAAATTGGCCAAACGGTTAAGCACGAACAAGAAGATCCTTGTGTGCCTCTCGGGACGCGGGGACAAAGATATCGGTATCATTCAGGAGCATTATGAAAAATAGGATCTCACGGTGCATTGCGCAGGCTAAAAAGAACAAGCAGAAGCTTCTCTGCCCTTTCATTACAGCAGGGTATCCGAGCCTTAGTGCGACCAAGCAATTGATCCGCGGGTTTGAAGCGATGGGCATCCCTATGCTTGAGCTCGGTATCCCGTTCTCAGATCCGTTGGCGGATGGTCCGGTAATTCAGGAAACATCCTTCGAGGCGCTCAAGAAAGATGTCTCTATCCGCGAGTGCTGTAAGCTTGTGGCACAGCTACGCAAAGAAGGATGTGAGCTGCCGATCATATTTTTTTCTTATATCAATCCGATAGTGTATATGGGGTATAAAGAATTTGCGGCATTACTTGTACGCAGCGGTGTCGATGGCGTCTTATGTCCGGACTTGCCACTCGGCGTTGAGGACCATTTCCCTACGCTTTTACGTTCGTGCGGAATTTCATGCATACGATTGATCGCGCCGAATACGACCGCAACACGGCGTGCGAAGATCGCGCGGGATTCTGACGATTTCATTTATTATGTTTCACGCAAGGGGATCACGGGCACGCAGAGCAGTCTCAGTCGCGGACTTAAAAACGAGGTTCAGGCCATAAAACGATCGACCACAAAGCCGGTTTTGGTCGGCTTCGGTATTTCGCGTAAAGAGCATGTCAGAGAAGTACTGTCGGTAAGCGACGGCGCTATTATCGGGAGTGCAATTCTTAAGGTGCTTAAGAAACAGAAACGGGTTTCTCAGGCTCTCACCTTTACAAAGTCACTGATGCAAGGGATCCCAAAGTGACGGTACTAGGCATCGATTACGGAACAAAACGTATCGGTATAGCCAAAAGCGACGCGCTTGGTATGTTCGCGCATGGCGTAGGGCATATTGAAAATACTGATGAGAAGAGCGTTTTTGAGGCCATTAAAGCCTATTGTCAGGAGTTTGCGACGAACCGTATCGTGGTCGGCTTGCCGAAACAGCTCGATGGCACGATTGGCATTGCGGCCGAGAAGGTGCTTGCATTCGTCGAGAAGCTTAAGGGCGAGATCGATATTGAAGTGACCACATGGGACGAACGGCTGACGTCAAAGAGCGCTGACCGTTATATGACGCCGGATGCGATCAGCAACAGGAAAAAGCGCAAGAAGATCGATCAATTGGCAGCGCAAATTATGCTGCAAGGGTATCTTGACTGTAAACGATATTAAGCAGATGTTTGAATGAGTATCTTGTTTTTTTTATGTTTTTGCCGTCATTGTAAGCAATAGTCTTCGATGTCGTCCCGGCCGAAGAGCCGGGATCTTAGATCCCCGCTTGCGCGGGGACGACATGAAAAACTTGAACAGGCTTAGTAATAACGACGAATTTTGAATAAGAGGATAAAGCATAATTATGTTCGAGCTATCTGAGATCAATAATAAAATGAGGGTCGTGACCATCCCGATGCACGGCATGAATTCTGTCTCAATCGGCGTTTGGGTCAAGGCCGGTGCGCGGTATGAGCCGAATACCATAGCAGGGATTTCGCATTTTATAGAACATCTTGTCTTCAAGGGGACTACGACCAAAGGTGTTAAAAAGATCAAGGAGGCGATCGAAGGCCGGGGCGGGATGTTGAATGCGTTCACCTCGGAAGAAGTGACGTGTTATTTCGTTAA
>JAFGJY010000123.1 GCA_016928875.1 Candidatus Omnitrophota bacterium
CAATAAGAACCGAAGTAATGCATCCGGCAACCGGTCGAACATCGGATACAGTTCATTGGCCGAATAGGTAGG
The DNA here is from genome assembly GCA_016928875.1 of Candidatus Omnitrophota bacterium. GTDB lineage: Bacteria > Omnitrophota > Omnitrophia > JAHJGZ01 > JAFGJY01 > JAFGJY01. The sequence continues at coordinate 73 of JAFGJY010000123.1, forward strand.
ATACCCCGCAAAGATCTCGTCCCCGCCTTCGCCGGAAAGACACACTTTCACATGGTCATGCGCCAATTTGCTGACCAAAAAGGTAGAAACGCTCGCTTGATCGCCGATCGGCATATCTCCGATACGCGGTAATGCTTCGAGAAAATTAACGACATCCCGCTCCGAACATAGCATTTCAATATGTTCCGTATCGTATTTCTTCGTCACTGCCCGCGCGAATTGCCGTTCATCATAGCTCGGATCATCGTAGCCAACCGTAAAGGTCTTAAGCCTGCCACGCGGGTTCATTTCCATATAATGGACAAGCGCGCTTGAATCAAGGCCGCCGCTCAAGAAACATCCGACCTCGACATCCGCAATAAGGTGCCGCTCTATGCTCTCGGCAAAAAGCCCATTGAGCCGCTCAACGATCCCGGGCACCTCAGCCTCGCTGTGCCCGGCGTCAACGGCGGCATTGTCCTCTACCGCCCAATACTGCTCTACCGTGATATCTCCTTTGGCGTTACGGCAAAGATAATGCCCTTGTTTAAGCGCAACGATCTCCTTATATAAAGTGCCATTGCCCGGGATGTAATTATATGCGAGAAAGAGCTCGATACTTCGGCTATTCAATGTGGGCGAGAACACATCAGCTGCCAGAATGGCCTTGACCTCAGAGGCAAAACACACCATACCGTTTTTCTCCGCGACATACAGCGGCTTGATCCCGATCTGATCGCGCACCAGAAAAAGATCTGAGTGCCTCAGGTCATATAACGCGATCGCGAACATCCCGTTAAGCCGCCCTAACCCGCGTATGCCTTCCTGCTCAAAGAGATGAATGATCACCTCCCCATCGCCGTTGGTCGTAAATCGATGTCCTTTCGCCTGTAATTCCGCGCGCAATTCCTTGAAATTATAGATCATGCCATTGTAGACCATAACAATGCTTTTATCCTCGTTATAGAGTGGCTGATCACTTCCCTCTATATCGACAATGCTCAGGCGGCGCACACCTAAGCCTCCGTCGTGAGCGACGAACAGGCCGGCCGAATCAGGCCCGCGATGTACAAGCTGCTCCCTCATCGTAAGCACACGATCTTTAAGATCAGGCATCCCGCTCTTTGAAAATATGCCGCATATTCCGCACATTGTTAACGCACCATTTTTTTAAATGTCGAAAGACCGTATCTCATAACGGCCAGAAGTTCTCGCAGGTTTTTGCACCGTAATAACGTCTTCATGATAAAACGCGGCCGCAGATAGAACCGTTGCATCGCTTTTTTACGCAGCCTCGCAAGTTCCTCTGTGGAAAGTGTTGTGGTGGGGAATTGGACCGCCACGTATGAGCCTTTTTGCAGCTCTGTATATGTTATATCGTGCATAAGCCCCATATCCCTGCATATGTCATATAATGGCGTTCCGTAGAACACATACGGGAAAAAGAAATCAACATAATTGGGATCGATCCGCATTGCCAACGTAACGCTCTCCTCGATCGTCTCCCGTGTATCCCAAGGGAACCCGATAATGAAATACGCATATGTTTCGATCTTGAGCTCTTTGCATAGAGAGAACGCCTTATGTATCTCATCAATAGTGATCTTCTTGTGCATCTTATCGAGGATCTCCTGAGATCCGCTTTCCACACCGAATGAAACAGCGAAACATCCGCTCTCCTTCATATGACGCAATAATTTTTTATTGACCGAATCGACGCGGCTGTTCGCGAACCAACTGATGCTAAGCCCGCTCTTGATGATCTCATCGCACAACTCGTGCACCCACTCATGATGGGCAGAAAACAGGTCCGATTTAAGATGAAAGTCACGGATCCCATATTCAGTAACGCACAGAGCGATCTCTTTAACAATGCTCTGCGGCGAACGACGGCGATGTCCATGGCCATACGTCGACGGTGTAAGACAAAATATGCACGAATATGGACAGCCGCGGCTTACTTCGATAAGCCCGAGCGGCCGGCCGCTGTCAGGACGAATATATGCGTTATTATCGATCAGGCGCCTATTGACGATCGGCAATGAATCGAGATCCTGCAGATAGGGCCTCGCCGCTGTTTGTTCGATCACACCGCCGTTGCGGTAAAAAAGCCCCGGTACCGCGGCAATGGTGCTTCCCTGAAGTATTTCACGTAATGAAAAGTCGCTTTCGCCGTAAATGATCATATCGATATCAGGCTCGGCGTGCATAACATCACGCGCGATAGGCTCTATCATACCGCACCTGAGGACGACCGTTGTTTCGAACGCCTGTCGCTTCGCGATCTTAGCGCACTCGATATCTTTTACCAGAGATGGGATCGTCGCATTGATCACAACAATGTCCGGTGCAAACGACTCAAGATCAAGGGCATATTCAATAAATGACTTTTTCATGATCGGATAATCACGGACCATGACCGTATGACCCGCTGACTCAAGAATGGTCGCCATGATCAAAAGCTCATGCGGCGGGCGCGGGATCGCGACCAGAAAATCTTCAACACTGCTCTGGCAGCGGTCGTCGCGAACAAAAAGACCGGAAGGTGGATTAACGAACAGTATCCTTTTTTTCATATCGAATGACTTCACTCGTGCTTAACACACCTACGAGGTGTGAGAAGAACCTTTTTCACACCTCGTAGGTGTGTTTTTATGGTCGTTACTGACGACAAGCCCTGAGGGCGGATTAACAAAAAATATTCTTTTCATGATCTTTTGTTATTTATAAAATAAAATTATCGTTCATTGCCGTAACATTATTTTTGTCGTCATCGCGAACTTTATCCCTATGTCGTCCCCGCGTCGCACTCCGCCGAAGGCGAGGTTCCACCTAAAGGCGGGACCGTGGGAAAGCGGGGATCTAGATCCAGGCTCTTTCTTCTCCGCTAAAGCTTCGAAGCAATAATTCCTACGAAGCCTTGGCGACGTAGAACGGCCGGGACGACATTTTATAACGCTCCTCGCAATGACGACAGAGAAGATAAATTATGCCCTCCTGAGCTTGCCGAGGAACGCCACGCCCCATTTCATATAATTAATGAATACCTTTGGGTTCTTTATCGAACATAACTTGCTAAAAATATAGTGCGGCCGTAAATAGAATGACCGCAATATTTGTTTGCGATAACGGCTCACTTCCTCCGGTGTGAGGGTAAATGTCCGCAAGATAGGCTTAACGTGCGAATACGCCTCAAGATCATCCGAGATGAAGAGCCCGTGTTCTTTGGCGATCGCAAAAAGTTCCGTGCCCCGCAACGGATAGGGCACATTCACTTCGATAAAATCCGGCGACTCTTGAAGCAGGAATCTCTGCGTCTCCTTGATCGTCTCGTGCGTATCCCACGGAAACCCGATTATCGTATGAAAAAAACTTTTAATGCCTGCTTCCTTCACACATCTGTGTGCCGCCTTGATCTGCGCTGTGGTTATCACTTTTTTTATGTGCTCAAGAATACGGTCAGACCCGCTCTCAACGCCGAAGCCGATGATGTCGCATCCTGCCTTTTTCATCGCCTCGACCATCTCACGGTCTATTTTATCGACCCGGCTATTGGTTCCCCATCGTATCACAAGTCCTTTATCCAATATATGGGCGCAAAAACTGAGCACCCACTTCTTCTCGAACGTAAAAGTATCAGAGCGAAAGAAAAAGTTATTGATGCCGTGTTCATGGACACAATTCTCGATCTCAGCAATGACGCTCTCGACACTGCGCATGTTGATGGTCTTACCAAGGTAAACAGGTGCTGAGCAAAAGACACACGGATAAGGGCATCCCTTGGCGGTATAAATATACGCGATCGGCTCTCCTGTGTCCGGCCGGACATAATCAAATTTATTAAGCAACTCACGCGGCGGGATCGGATAATCATCAAGTTTGAACCGTTTATGAGCTTGATCGATCGTATGATCGAATACTTCAATCTCGCCGTTATGCCAATAGAACACACTGCTCAATATGCCCTCACGCCCTTTAGCCAAGACTTCCTTCAAGGTGTCTTCAGCATCGCGGGTAATGAAATAACATGAAATATCCTTAAAAAACGGCCGCATAAGCAGCTTTTCCTGTAAATAATCCCGGTCAACGAACGGCGCCTTGAGTAGGAATTTCATGTTGTATCCTTTTTGCCTGAGCGATGCCATGAACTCGAGGTCCGGCGTAAACGTCCCCTGAGTGGTCTCCATATAGAACCATTCCGGCTTGAAGGCCTCGATATCTTTACATACGTCATCCAGCGTATAGCGCGGAAAACTGTAATCATGCAGCGCGACTTCATAGCCGAGCGACTTCACCAGACCGGCCAAATACAATAATTGGATCGGCTCGCGCATGTTCTCCGCGACCCGCGTGTTCATGTCAATCTGACACCGCTCATCCCGCAGAAAAAAACCGGTGGGAGGGTTACATAACATTATTTTCACGATCTGTCCCCTTTGAAGATATTATATCTTTTTTATCCTGTTGACATGGCAGGTTTACCATCCCTTATCTTTTGATAAAGTATTATCTCATATCCTGAATTATCGATCTCTCGCATGAGCTCACGATAATTTTTCTTTCTTTTTTCGAATTCGCTCATTATGTTGGGGATCCATTCTGTCGCAAAGGACGGCGCGACATCGTCTGTTTCTTTTACTTTATTGCCTAATACGATAATGAATTCATGTCGATCCAGCGACGTGGGATCGTCTGTTTTCATGTCCGTTGATCGGTTAATGCTGGCTAGCAAAGCGGCACTAGTAAGAATAATTTTATTTGGGTCTTTGCTTTTTTCAATGATGAAATAACTCTCGAGTTGCGGATGATTTAAGGCCAGTATGATAGTGATCGGTTGCCCTGTGGTTGCTTTTTTCATTGCCTCAAGGAACAGCCGTGGTCTAATAAAATGCCTTTGTGGCGTTAATTTTCCTTTTTCTACTACTGCGTCAAAATCGCATTGATGATCTAGGACGGAATCTTGAAATTGTAATGCTGAAACATGTCCCCTATGTACCAGACTTATTTGTAAGGAACATAAGATGATCAGGGCCATATATAAAAATCGTCCATGCTTATTATCCCAAACAAAAAATACGAAATTGACGATACTGAAAGCTATAAACGGCATAAGCGGAAGAAAATAACGTACAGAATCAAACCCTAGTTTATACGAACTGAATGCGTGAACAATAATAGGGACCACTATACATGAACCCAATATGGCCTTTTCGAATTTAAATGGTATAAATAAAAAAGGAAATGATGCCAAAAAGATAATAAATAACGGCAGTAATAAGCACTGATTACATAGTTTTGCATATGCCCACCTAAGGCACTGTAAGGGCGTAACATAATCTTCTTCTAGCGTTAGAAATACCTTATATCTTGATAATACATACTCGTAATTGGCAATGTACCACCATGCCGCGATCGTAAAGACCAGCAACATAAATATAATGGCTCTCCTTACGATCATCCCTTTATTCTTACTGATATGAAAAGCTTTTATACAATAAAGCAGCATTGGGATCGCAATATAAATAACGGCTGATACTTTTAAAAGCATTATGCCTCCGACAAAACAACCCGTTAAAAAGACATATTTAAATCGCGTTAGATATTTCGATTTAAAAAGCAAATAGATAGAAAATATGTTCATGCACATTAAAGCATATTCATGCCACAAGAGCCTCGAGTGTCCGATTACAACGGGCATGCTTAAGCAGATACATACAGCAAGAAAACCCATACGTTTCGATAAAATATAACGCACAACACGATAAAGCCCCACAAATAAAAAAATAGTAAATATATAATTAGTACAAACTAATATATCCACGTGTGATCCAAAAAAAAGAACAATAAGCATCATCACATATTCATACAGAGGTGGATTAAGATGTTTGCCGTGAGGAACAGGGACGTGTCCGTTCTTGACTTGCTGGGCCATATTAATTGAGGACGCAACGAACAGGCTGCTGTCATATCGCGGATAAAGGTTGTCGTTATGCAGTATATATGTATTGAGCGCTACAATGACAACAAATAACGCGATCAGGCCGATCGTCCATTTCTTCTTTATTAAAACCGCATTAATCCCCATCGTTCTCCCCATATTATCGTCTTAATGAATAAATAAAAGCCTGTGTGCCGCGGGGCAGATCAATTTCGCTGATCTTTTCGTAATGATCGTTAAACACATTTTCATTTTTTAAAATATATGCATTAAATTCGTTTATATATCTTGATTCAGGGTGATCAGAAATGAATAAATATGGCCGTTCTATCACAATATAGTCATATTTTTGCTGTTGTATCTCTACGTCCGGCTCACCTTCTCCCTCCAGAATATTAGCGATCTTGAGCGATGCACCGCTTAATGCGTTATAATAATTGAGTTGTATATGCCTTAAAGGAAAATAGTTTTGCAATAAAAGCACGCTCGGCAAAGCATCATTGGGCATCATACGTGTTTCTTGTGCATGATCATCGTTGATCGAATTGATCATCGTCTTCAAAACGTCATCCCATGCCGCACGAGTAACTACTCCCTGAAATGTCGCTTCCGGCTTTCCTTGCCGGCTTGCATCCGCATATTTGTCCCACGGCAAAAATAATAACGCCGGCTTGAAATACGGCGGCAACTCAAGCTCATTGAGTTCATAAGCTCTCGTTATCGGGAATGCAATACTTCTCATGCAAAAAAATAGGATAAAAGCAACATACAGCCCCCTTATGCTCTTCTGTCCGATACATTGATTCACACCAACGATCAAAAGAGCTATTATGATGAACAACGGGAATATATGTGAAAAATCTTTTATCGACACCGCATGAAAGAACACCCATGGTACAAAGAAACAAAGGAAAAGACAGATCATGATCAAGGACTTTGATCTCTCTTTTTCTGTAAAATAGACCATACATGAAACGACCACAGACGCTAAAAAGACAAATAAGAACACGGGGCCTAAAAGTATTTTATATAGATGCTTGCTATAATACATCATGTTCTCTAGAGATACCCAAATACGGTAGATATCCGTAGGATCTATTCGTTTATAAAAGTAATAATGAATCAGCACCTTATGATTTAGGACCAACCATGGCATCATGATCACGATCGTCGTCATGACCATGATCATGATATTGCTGATCATTGTTGGTGAGCGGCCTTTTCTTAGGCCTTTATACGCAAGAAATAATGACGGCGGTAAAAGATATATGATGCTTTCGATCCTTGTCATCATTGCGAACGCAAATATAAAACCCGTAAGAAATGAATAATAGCGATCGGAAAAATAACGTGTCTTAAGCAGACAATGACCAACTACAGCCAAAATGCACATCGCGTGAAATTCGCGAAATCCCAGCTTTTCTGCGAATAACACTCCGGGCAATGACGCAAATACAACCGCTGCCAGCACCCCGGTCCTTTCACCAAAAAGCTCTTTCCCTATCCCCAAAACCCCCCATACCCCTAAACACAGATACAAAGCATTGACCATTAATGCCATTTCGTTGATGCCAAATAAAAGATAATAAGCGCAATATGCGATCGCAACGGTCGGTGGGTATATCCACTTCAGATCAAGTACGTAACATGCTTTGATAAGCCCCCCGATCTTTCCGCTTTTTATGAGATCGAGCAGATATAAACCTCGAAATATAGGATGCATTGCATCACCCCACGGGGGTGAATGGTCCAGTTTGAGCCATATATATTGTTGAATGCAAACTACAGCACAAAGCCCGAGCATTATTATCCCCGTGCCTCGGGTCATCGCCCTGGTCCTCTCGTCCTTCCGGCTCACAGTCATCATTTAGCTCACCGCAATCCTTTTATAGACCCTAATCTCTGAATTAACGCGCCAACGAATGTTAAAACTTTCAACATGTTTGTATATATCAGCAAAATTCGCTTCGTTTTCATTGATAAAGTCCACCAGCCTCTTCACATTTTCATCTTCTTTACCATACTGAAAATGGGCCGGATGTTCAACAATGATATAGTCAGCTTGACGCCCGAGGTAATATTTTTCAGCATGAGCCATATTGAAATTATCTGTAAAGATCGGGGAAATTATGTCAAGCTTGTCTCCGCTTTTTAAATTGTAATATTCTACTTGGTGAAATCGTAAAGGTTCCCAGTTTGCGAGCAAAAGCACACGTGGTTTATGATCTTGAACATCAACAAACTCATTTTGTAATGCATCCTCATATATAAATGATAGAGTAGTATATAGAGAACTATCCTTTGCGTTGTATCTAACTCCTAATAATTTCCCGAACTGCGAGTATTCACCTCTATAGTGTAAATGCGTATACATATGTTTATCGATCGGATCCATATACATACTTATCGGAATATGGGCCAATCTATCGTTCCTATGTAAGAAAAATTGTACGTAATGCGTGTTGACACCATGCAACAAAAGATAGCACGCAAGAAGAAGGCCGATCCACTGAATTCTCAAGCTGCATATTGATCCAGCAATGATCACAGCCATGATCGGCAACCCGGGCAAAAGATGCGATGTGTCTTTTGGCTCTAATAACGTAAAAATGACCATCGGCAATATTATTGTTAGGACAAGCACGCCTAATTTAAAATAAAAAGCGTGTACTCCCCGATCAAACATTCGCCGTACCATCATAGCAACAACGATCAAAGCCAAGATCACGGTCTGGGGTAGTGTCATCAATTCTCTGAACAATGCTGTTATATAATACCCTATCTGTTCCGTTGAAAACAATAAAGGCGTAGGATTATCCGGCCTTATCCGGCTCTTTAAATGCGATAGCAGATGCGAATGATTTTTTATATACCATGGACAGGCTACAATGAGCGCGAATATATGCGCAACGATAAAATTATTGATCGAACGTCGGCCCTGAGCGGTACGATATTTTTTATGCCATAAAATATCTATTACCTCTAAAAGAGTCGGAAGGATAAGAAATATCAGGATCTCTAACTTGATCCATAACAGCACACCGATACCAATGCCATACAAATATGCATATTTCTTCTCAGTAAACAAATTCGATCTGTAATAAAAAAATAAAGTAGGCGCAAAAAAACACATAAGCGGATATTCACGCATACCCATCTTACTGTAAAACAATACTCCCGGCATGGTCGCAAATAAAAAAGAAGCTAATAGGCCAGTTCGTCCATTGAATAATATACATCCTAAGCCAAAGACCCCAAGCATTCCTATCATGAAGAACAGCGCGTTCATCATAAGTTCCATTTCGGAAGCTACTCCAAATAAGGAATAAAAAATAAAATAGGCGGCTTCTCCAAACGGAGGATACCACTGCTGGGTATCGAATCTGAACATCGTACGAATAAAATCAAGAAAGCCAAAATCGCTAAGAATATAAGACAACCGCATTCCTTTTAATATGTACGGTATGCCGTCACCGACCGGGGTCCCTTTATCCCAATATAACCATAAATATTGTGATACTGA
>JAFGJY010000015.1 GCA_016928875.1 Candidatus Omnitrophota bacterium
CCATTCAAATTTAAACGGGATCCTCCCTTTGATCAGATTGGTGTTGAGTGAAGCGGAGCCAGATATGTATTTGCGCGGTATATCAATAGCGGATATGAAGGCGGTCATAGAGATCATTCATGCGCAAGTGTTAGCCGATCTGCGGGCGCGTAGCTATGATGTAGTTATTTTAGAGAATCTCGATGATAAAAACGGCATATCGCGCGAGACGTTTTATAATATCCTGCTAAATAGGCATTCTGTGAAACCGAAGGTTCAGAGTAAGAGCATTACTGATAAAACACACGTTAAGAAGGTATTATGCGATATTTTAGGTGAATCTGACGATACCATTCGGGCGATCAAAGAGTCTCTCATGTTTATCAAACGACCCTCGCCGTTAGAAAAAGCCTGTAATAATTTATTGCTTATATTATTAAGGTTGCACGAACAGTTATATATAAAAGGCTTTATTAGCCCAAAAGAACTGTCGCAGTATACAAAGAACGTGATAATGATCTTAAGGCAGAATCACGTGTTGGCACGCTACGCACAAAATTTTGGAATTACCGAATTGTTCGCCGATAATCAAAAGGTGGAGCACGAGGTTTGGGATTTCATCGAGGAGAATATTGATAATTTCAAAAAAGAGCTTGATTATGTTATCGCAGACTTGCTCGAAAAGACCAAGGACAAATTTGTATGGCAACTAATATCTGAATCATGCGCAGGCGGAACAGTGTTGCTTAACGAAGGGAAGACTGTCGGGGTCTTTATTAACAATAAAGCGAGTGATAAAGAGCTAAAGCACGCATATATACACGGGCTTGCCGCTGCGTGGGCGTGGCGTGCACTTGCATCGAACAATATTATGATTGAACATACCGACGTCATGGTCATTGCTAATCTTTTTTCACGTCTTTTGAGCAAAGAATTAATAAGTGAAAGATCATATTATGAAGAGGTAGTCCAGTTCTTAGATATGGATGACCGTAAGGGATTATTACTTGTGCAATATGTGCTGGAGCAAAAAAAGAAAGAATATGCATTATATCGTACAGACGATAACACAATAGAGTTTATCGATCTCTATACGCACCAAGATATGCTGCGGTTTATATATGGTTCGTATGGGCAATACCAGAGCAAGCAATTCATAAATGCTCAAGCAGTGCACAATTTTTATAAAATATATGGTGTTGTGCCATCTCCTGAAAGCACACTTAATGGTACCTTGGGCAGAGAGCTTTCACATGAAGAAATAAGGCGTCTTATTCAATCATATAATGAAATACCCAATTTGGAAATAGTCGGGCAAAAGAAAATTAAACGCACATTGCGGAAAAATGAGTCTACTGTTAATGGTTCTGGTTTTGCACGCCGGAACACCGTCGATGATCCGATGCAGTTACAGGTGATGTATCATTCTGCCTAGTAGCGTGGTTGTAAAATGAATGTACTGATATTTACGGTCGGTCAATAAAAAATGCTTTATTTCTATATCTTTTTGCAGTATAATTACTTCTATCAAATCCGAGGCTTCAAATGACCATTCACATCGACCACAAAGAAAATATGTTGTTGGTTACCTGTTGCGCGCCGTGTGCTCCGTACATTATCGATCAACTCAAGGAAAAATTCGCGCTTACGGTCTATTTTTACAATCCGAATATTCAGCCTGAAGAAGAGTATGAAATGCGTAAGCTTGAGATAGAGGGATATGCGGCGAGCCTTGAGTTGCCGTTCGTGGAAGGTGACTATGATGTCGAGCGGTGGATGAGCATGACGGAGGAGTTACATCATGAGCCTGAAGGAGGGTTGCGTTGCGATATTTGTTTCAGTATGCGCATCAATCGTGCTTGTCAGTATGCGGTGGAGAATGGGTTTAAGTTATTTGCGACGACCTTTGCATTGAGTCCATATAAGAACAAAAATCTGGTCTATAAGATCTGCAAAAATTATGCGCGTGATTACGGTTTAAAGTTCTTAGATTACGATTTTCGTAAGAAGGACGGCTTTAAGGCCAGTATGCAGATGAGCAAAAAAATGGATTTTTATATGCAGCATTATTGCGGCTGCATATATTCATTACAGGAGGCGGAGGATCGACGGACCAAACGCCATGCGTTAGAAACTATAACAGGCATTTCAGGGCATATCCCGATCTGATACCTGACACTTACCATTGTATACATTCGAATGAACGAACATTCCACAATAATTTAAGGAGAAGAATACGTGAGCATTCCAAAAAAAATATTTTTTACTAAGGGGGTTGGCGTTTCGCGCGAGAAATTGACCAGCTTTGAGATGGCGTTGCGTGATGCGAAGATCGCCAATTTGAATTTAGTCAAGGTTTCCAGCATTTTTCCTCCGTATTGTAAGAAGATCCCACGTGATGTGGGACTTAAGTTCCTCAATTCCGGACAGATCGTGCATTGTGTCATGAGCGAATGTTCGTCTAACGAGCCGCATCGTTTGTTGGCGGCATCTGTGGGCGTGGCGATTCCGAAAAGTGAAGAGAACTACGGGTATTTGTCCGAGCATCATGCGTTTGGTTCGACTGAACGTGAGTGCGGTGATTATGCCGAAGACATTGCGGCTTCGATGCTCGCTACGATCTTGGGCGTGAAATTCGATCCGGATGCGAGTTACGATGAAAAGAAAGAAATTTGGAAGATCTCAGATGAGATCGTCAAGACGACCAACATTACCCAATCCGCCCGTGTGGATAAGATGGGGCGTTGGACAACGGTGCTTGCATGTGCCGTGTTTATTGAATAAGCGAATAAAGGAATTCTGACATTTCAAAAGGGGCAGCTAGAGTTGATTTAGCTGCCCTTTTTTTCTGTGAATGATCTTTTTATGCATAATCCATGTTTGATGTTGTTTTTATTATGTAATGCAAAGTGAAAAGGCTCGTAACATCACGCATTTAAATAAGTTAAAGGCGATTCTTTTAAAAAAGGCCAAGTCTTGACGTTGTACTATATATAGGTTATATTTTATCTGAAAGAAGCTAACGACTAGTTCCTTCAATCCATTCAAACTATTGAAAAATATTCCTTTAATTATTTGGCATTTTTAGTACAATCGTTAATCACAAGATATTAAAAGTTTTTAAAAACAGTAAACTATTTCTTTAATATCTCGCGATTTTGTACGTTCCGTTCTTCTTACAACCTAAATCATATATATAGGTTCTACATAAATTAGTAAAAAATTAATATTAACAAAATAGTAACCAAGCAAAAACATTTTATTAACCAAAGGAGGAAACAATGAGAAAGGCATTAAGCGTAGTATTAACAATCGCGATGCTGGCCTTACCGCAAGCAACCTTTGCTGCTAGTTATACACCTATTAGCAGTGCGACGATCGGTGCAAGCGGTTCGCTGCAGGCATCCACTACCTTTAACGTATCGGTCGTTGAAGGTGGTAGTTTAACATTCAATTATCAAGGGAACGATGAGATCACCAGCGGTGATGTTGTTCAAACTGAAAAGACCGTGCAGGTCGCTTTTGACGATAATAGCAACGGTTATCAGGCGGTTATCATTTCTACGGATAACGGGAACAATAACACGGGCCGTACGTATACCGGTACGGGGTCAGGTGCGGGTCTTGTGAATTTGAGCAACAGAGCAGCAGCAGCTCCATTACATTGGACAGTGTTTGATGATCGTACAGAATCGGATAACGAATATGCACAGACGGACCTTGGATCTGATGCGTATCTTTTCGGTGCAACGATCGAGACGCCGACAGAATTCTTTGTAACAGACAAAAAAGAATTCGTAGATAATCCTGCAACGACTAATGTTGATGAGCTAGCTAACATTCTCGGATATGCAACGGTTATCGGCGGTGTTTCCAACCAGAGCGGTACTCTAGCAAATGCGCCGTATAATGATGATGATCCTGCTACGAGCAATCAAACAGAAGGTCGTTTCATCACTGACGGTAATGCATTTATGCGCTTGGCATGTAACTACAATGGCCAAGAAGCTGGTAATTACGTGACGGATACTCTTAAGTTAGAGTTAGTGACTATCTCCTAATCAGGCGAATGACGGAGATGGGGGCGCTTGTGCGTCCCCGTCTCCGCTCTCTTTTATCGAATTAGCAAGAAGAAGACTAACTGAAGAGGACGGAAACGTGAGAAAGCTTAGAGACCTATTAACGGTAGGGTGTATCGTTGCTTTATGCGTCGCGTATATGATCTCGGGGCATGAGGCAGAGGCTTTCTTTGTGTATGAAAACTATCCGGTATCAGCGGACGACCAATTTTCAGCTATTTCTTCTCAGGCCGCTCAAGTCGAACAATCTTCTGACAATGAACAATCATCCGGTGCGTGGCTTATGCAAGAGAACGCCGTTGTTTTTTACGGTACGAACGAAACATCAGATGTCACGTTCGGGAAACGCACATGGAGTGACTGTATCATTACCGCTACGATCGAGATCGATCAGGGTGATGCAGCCGGTATTCTATTACATTATCAGCACGAACGTAATTATTATAAAGTTATTTTGAATAGGCAAGCCCATACGGTTGCGCTCGAGAGGATGTTTGAAGGACAGGTAACGACGCTTGATTCGATCGAGATCGATTATTTGAAATATGCGAACAAAGTTTTCATAGATTTTTATAAAGATGAGATCGCGGTTTTTGTTAACGGTCGATCGACGATCCTTATCAAAGACGATACTATCCCGTACGGTATGGCCGGTTTCTTTGTGGAGAATGCAGATCATGTTGTTTTTTCTGATCCGCGTGTTGAATATAAGGTCAAGCGTGATTCAGTGCTCAGCCATCTTACCGATATTATCACTTCCGCAGGAACGTCGCTCGATTTTCCGGTGCTTATGGATAAAGTACGTATCGGCGATGTCATGCTTAAAGCACTCGAACTGCCGAGTGGCGCAATGTTTTCAAACGGCAGCTTTTCTTGGAGCCCGCGCGAAGACCAGGTAGGGGATACGCAAGTGGTATTTGAAGCCGAATCGCGGGATGGCACGGAAAAAGAGGCGTGCAAGGTCAATGTCTCCGTATTTAGAACGATGGCAGAAGCGCAAGCATTCCATCGCGTTGGTGAATTAATGCTTCAAGATAATGAACAGCCGCCTGTTTTAGTCAATAATGGTTCAAAACCGGTTGTCACTAGTGGAGGGCCGAAGAATGATCAAGAGCAAGCCAATGATCGAACAGGCGGTGTTGGTGCAAATTCAGCCGCACAACCTGAAGTCATGAGAAAAGGCAACGTTGATACAAGTGGGATAAGTAATCCTGTTACGATCTACGGTGGAGGACTACCCTATGTCGTTGGCGGCGGATCATCGAACAATAGTATCATTCCCTCAACTTTAGATACGGGAAAGAGTGGAGGAAGTGGTTCGCCGGTCGTTCCGAGTAATGCTCCAACAGCACCTTCGATACCTGTTATCACTCTTGTGGTAGAGGGGTTGATCACACTTAATTGGTCTACTTCAAGCGGCGCTACGGTCTATCTGTTAGAGCAATCATATGATGATGTTGCGTTTTCAAACCCAACTTTGTACTGGGTAAATGGGACAACGAAGCAGCTGACCGTGACCCAAAGCGGGACGTATTACTTCAGAGTAAGCGCGTTCACTGCACCGGTCGATCAGGGCGGGATCGGTTCGTTGCCATCGAACATCGTTCAGGTCGATATCACTTTAAGTATACCGTTACAGCCTCCGGCACAACCGCACTTTATTGCGCCTCCGGTCATGGATTTTGACGGTATGTTTACGATCGAATGGAGCGATGAAAGCCCATCAGGAGCAACGATCTATTTCCTTGAGCAATCGGATGAAGGGACATTCACAGCAGCCGATGAGCATTGGACAGCAGCAACGCACCAGGACATCCAAGTCACACAAGCTGGCACATATTATTTTCGTGTGACCGCGTATACAGAGAATTCACCGCAAGGATTAGCATCTGCACCATCTGAGGTCGTCTCTGTAAAAGTCGTAGCGGATGATACCATTTTGAACGTAATGGGTACATTCCTTCATATAGGCGTTTTTGACGAATATCCGCAGGATTCAACTACTGCACTAACCCTTGTCGATGATCCCGAAGCGAGTGAGGGGAAGGCGTACAAGTTGCATTATGATGCGAGAAATCAGAATTTTACGGGAATGTATATTAAAGATAATCTGGTGCCGGTGCATGATATTTCAATGTATAAGACGATAAATTATCGCTTCCGCACCGATTCTGTGGTAAATGGGCCTTTGCGGATCGTATTAGAGCTTAAATTAAATGGCGAGGTAAAAGGCAATGTGCTTATTTCTGATATTACAGAGCAGTATCAGGATATAAGTTTTCCGTTATATTGTGACGGTGGGCTTATCGATGAGATAACGATCGTTATCCTAAAAGACAGCGATCCTGATAAACTAGGGGATATTTTCATTGATGCTATCTTTTTTGACGAGGCGGAATATGTTCCGCCGGTAACACCGGTCGTACCGGTTCCCGATCAGAAGACAATGACCGATGAACAGTTGCTCGACAAGCTTGAGTCAGATATGGCGCATTATTTTTATTATGAAGTGATTGGGCCGGGTTTCGTTAAGGATTCCGCGAAAAGCTCGTTTTCTAGTGTGTCAGCAACTGGTTTTGGTTTGAGTGCGCTCGCTATTTTAGCCGAACATTATGATGTTAATGATCCATTATGGAATAGGGTGACACCGGACGATGCACGTGCACGTGCGTATCAGATCATCTCCCATTTTCTGGATATGCAGATAAATCAGGACTTGTTATCGGATGTCTATGGCAAGGCCGGGTGTTTTTATCATTTTATAGATGCAGAGGGTAAGCGGCTCGATAAGGTGGAAGTATCAACGGTTGATACCGCGCTCCTCCTTGCAGGAGCACTTATGGCCGGCGAGTATTTCGGCGGAGAGGTCAAGGCACTTGCAGATGTTCTTTATGCAAATGTGGATTGGACGTTCTTTCTTAACAGGACTTCCCAACAATATCATATGGGATGGAAGCCGGAGAGTTCACGTGATTACACGATCTATGCACAAGGCGGATTTCTTTCCAATGCCCGCTATAATGTTTATTCTGATGAGATCCTTTTGATCGCAATACTCGCGTTGGGTAATCATCCTCAAGATGAAGATGTTTTAAGGTCATTCTATGCATTTGCACGTGATAAGAAATCGTATACGCTTAAACATTGTCAGAACACCGGCGATGTACTTGAAATTATTCCTTCGTATTATGGATCGATGTTTACGTATATTTACGGGCATTGTTTCTTTGATTTTGAAACATTGGGTGAAGATAAACCACATATGGTTACGGGACTTGGAGCTATGGAGCCGGTCAACTGGTGGACGAACTCGGTCGATGCCATCCGGGCGAACAAGGATTTTTGTTTAGATCGCAGTCAGTATTTCCCCTTCTCACTTGATAATGGTAATAGCTGGGGATTTTCGGCGTGCGAGACTCCTTCTGGCAGATATGAAGGGTTGTTTGGCGCTCCGCCGGTGATGAATGGCCCAGGCCATGACGGAACGGTGGCAGTGACCATGCCGATCTGTGCGATGCCATTCTTGCGGACAAGCGATGCAGAAGCATTAAGTGAAAACCCGGGTTTCAAGGCGATCGATTATTATTATTATCATTTCGTTGATGAATTATATGGGCCATACGGTTTCTATGGTTCATATAATAATAAAGGTGAATTCAGTACCAATGTGCTCGGTATCGATACAGGTTCGGCGTTACTGATGATCGAGAACTATCGTTCACGCCTTGCGTGGGACACGCTTTTGTTCAATGAGAAGATACGCTATGCGCTCAACAGGCTCTTTAGTGAAAGTTTTGATTACTTTGATCTTGAGATCAAGAATGTTGGTGATGATTCAGGAGCCAGCAGCCTAGATTTTGGTGATAATCCGGACGGGACAGACATCGCGGTTGCGGCACAGTATGTGAAGATCAACTTCAACTTTAACGATGCTAATCGCGGCATAGCAATCTTTACCGATAATTGTAATAATTCCACATATCCATATACAGGGATCGGCGATGCAGCGGGGATGGTAGGGCATAGTGATTCGACCAAGGTTGTGCCGCTGTATTGGTTGGTGTTTGACGATAAGATGCCGGATGATTATGAATTTCCGTTCGACGGCAGTTTCGGCATCGTACTGGATAAGTCCATGGTTGGTTTTTATGAGGAAGATGCTATAATGGATCGTACGATCGTTAATAGTCTTGGTGAATTAGCGCCGTATCCTACAGCGGGTCTTGTGGCGACAGATACGAGTGTATATGTCCATTGTGCCGCTGATTTCAGGAATGCTGATCCGCAGTCGTACAGCACTGAAACATTAACGGTCGAGATGTATTTATACGATTAATAAGTAACCGGCGAGTAAAAAAGGCGGCCATGAAAATAGAACGTACCTTTATTAAACGATCTTTGAGCATTACTTATATTAGTTTAATCACAGTATTTTTTATGACATCCATAGTGCAGGCTACTGGCCTTAATGTTGCGCCGACCTTGATCGAGCAAAGCCTTGAACCCGGTAAAGTGCAGCATGGCATTTATCGAGTGAAGAATACGACGGATGTTACGATGCAGATCGTTGTGCAGCCGGAGGATTGGATGGTGCGGCTTTTCGGTGTCGAGGGTGAGCTTGATGTAAGCGATTGGCTGGTGGTAGCGCCGTCTGAGTTCGAGCTTGCGCCCGGTGAAGAAAAAGATCTGTCATATACCTTAACGGCGCCGTTCCGTTTCACGGGAGAAAAGGTCGCGCAAGTGTTCTTTGAGTTCAAGACCGAGCGTTCATTGTCGATGCTTTCGACCCGATTAGGCGTCATCGTATATATGATGGCTAAAGGTGCCGAGAAAGTTGACGCAGCAATAAGTAATGTTGGCGTATCGTATAAGCCGCCGAAAAGCACAGAAGATAAAGCTCTTTACAGAGTATATTTTGACGTAAAAAATCACGGTAATGTTCATATAAGGCCGTTCGGGAATATTGTGATACGTGATCCTAATGATAGATCGATCGTTAAGGCCATAGAATTATTACCGTCAAAAGGTATATATCCTGGGAAAGAGGACAACATCATATTTACACAGTTTGATTCGTCACTCGAGCCGGGTAAGTATGAAGCAACGGTTAACATTGATATTGGCCAACTGTACGGCTTGGATAAGCGGTATAATATTACTGTACCATTTGAAGTAAAGAATGAAGAAGCTATAAAGGAAGATCAATGAAAAAAGTATTAGTGGCTACATTATTATTGTTTCTGATGATTACTCAAGCATGTTATGCGATCGACTATGAAGTCATTGCCTCGTCTACGGTATCTGTGGGTGGTTCCTTTACGCCCACTGAGACGATTGGCGGTTTGCCGCTCATTGATGATTTCAATGATGGAGGTACGTTAAATAATCTTGGAGGAGCTACCGGGACGTTTCTTAATTCAGGCGGTGATGGTGTGATGAAGGTGTCGACCGTATCCGTTGGCACGAATAACTACGCGGCAAAGATAGACTACACAATAAGAAATACGAGTACATTCGGTGGCTATTATTCGAAACTTCAAAGCAATAGTTTTACTCCATACGGTTATCTTTATTTTGATGTTCGAGGTGCCAATGGAGGTGAATATTTTAAGATACAGTTGCAGACCAACACAGGAACGTATACTCAGGCTAATCTTATGATAACGGATGTTTTGGGGGCAACCCTTACGACGTCATGGCAGACGGTTGCTATACCGCTCTTATCTTTTTTTAATCTCGCGACCATTTCGAACATGAACGAACTTGTTTTTGTTTTCGAGGGAGCACAGTCAGATCAAAATGGCATAACTCTCCCTGTTTCAGGGTCAATTTACCTCGATAATATACGGGTTGTTACAGGGAGCACACCAGATTCATTGCTTATAGATAATTTTAATGATAGAGTTGGTACGTGTTCTCTCGGAGGGAGCAGAGCTGATTTAGCTGATAGTGGTTCAGTGACTGGCGCGTTGAATGGCAGTGAACTAGTTTCAATCTATACTGCAGTTACGACCTGGGGAGGACACACGATAGTGTTGGGTGGTGGTGGAGATAGCTGGCAGCCAGTTACGCGTAATGAGCTTATGCAATACAATGGTGTTAGTATTACTTCAAGGATTATTTCAGGGACACCACGGGTGAAGGTCGAGTTTGAAGTGCATAGTCCCTATTTAGGAGCAAGAGGTTTTTTGCCTGATACGAGAATGTTCTATTATTTTGACGGCATGAGCGCTGCGGTGGATTTCAATGATTTCTTGATCGCTACCCCACTAGGCGTATTCCCGGTTACTGATCTCGGGGGGAGTTTTGAGACCGCCGTTGATATCATTTACGGCAAGTGTTCGATAATCTATGAGAAAACAAATGGCTATACAGATACAGGCAGTATAGCGATTGACAATATACGATTTGAAAAATAACTGATCTAATAAGAAATTAGCGCATGGAATAAGACCGTGCGCTAATTATTTATTTCTTCTACCGTAACGCCTTCTGGAATATCCACGTTAAACAATCTTTCTGGTAGTTTTGAGTTAAATAATAATTTTTTGAATTTGAATGAGATCTGTGTTTGTTGTTGATCATTAACTATTGTGATCTCTTTGTGATAAGCGATCTTTCCGCTCACAGTTGGCTTGTTAAAGGAGATAAGGGAGGTTCGCACACCGTTGCTGTCGAGCATTTCGATTATAGTGGGTAATGTTGACATTGATTCGAACTGATATTTTGCGGCTATCGTTTGGATAGTGCCCTCATCACGCATCTCGGCGACCGAAAAAAGAGTATTGCTGTACGGCTCGATGGTATGTGTTGATCGTGTGAAAAGGTGCGGGATAAGAGCGGTGTGCATTACGTGTGGTTCAAGGCCGATGGTGTAATCCTTATTATTCTTTAATGCCTCAATAGTTCCTCGGTAGGCAATATCTTTCCGTGGTATATAATACAGAAAGCTATCCCCCTTGATAATAAAAGTAAAATAATTCGGGATGAGCGCTTGATATCCCTTGATAAGAATGTCATCCGGCGCCTTAACGAGCACAAGACAGGAACATTTTTGTGTTGTGTTGGCAAGTAAGTCTTTTATTTCGAAGTCACCGCTGGCTTGTACCGTTGTGAAATGTTCTATCCTTTCATTCAATAATCTAAAGACGTCATCAGGTGATTTCCCGATCAGGTTTATGACAGGCGAAGGAGGAACGCGCGTGAGAGCCGATGTTTGTGCGCATCCAGAAAAGCCGAAAAGCATTGTGCCGGCGATCATAGATATAATAATATTTTTACGCGTGCTCATGAACTTGATTGTAGCATTTAGTCCTTGAGAATCAAAGTAAATCAAAATGTGAGAGCGCAGATACCTTTTTGCCAGGCTCAAATGTTGCCAATAAAAAGAGTGTCCGTTCCCATTTACTCGTTCTAACGTACATATGATATAATAATGCAACATTTTTCAAAATGATCTACACAAGGAGCATCTATGGAGAAGGTGAGTTTTAATGATTTTAAAAAGGTCGATATAAGGGTCGCAGAGATAGTCGAAGCCAAAGAGCACCCGAATGCGGATAAATTGGTGGTCTTGAAGATAAAAGTCGGAGATGAAGAAAAACAGATCGTAGCCGGGATCAAGGCATTTTATGGCCTAGAACAGTTGCGCGGGAAAAAGATCATCGTGGTCAACAATCTTGAACCGGCCCAGTTGCGGGGAGAAACATCGGAGGGTATGTTATTAGCTGTACGGGGGAATGACGGCCTTGGATTGTTAACGGTTGATAAGGACATGCCGTCCGGGGCAGTGGTCAGTTGATCTTACTTATCAAATTGTTCGGAACATTCCATTGAATCAAAAACAGCCACGACGATATTTTCACATTCCGGGCAGTGAACTAAACTTATTGCTTGAATTGCATCATCATAGTGGCTAAAATTAGCATTTTGAACCACGATCGTGGCTTCATGTTCTTCAAATTCATGTTCACATTCGGGACAGATATAGATGCTGTTCATTGAGGCGGCTCCTTAACAGGTAGTAATTACCCATTACGTGTGAATAAATTTCCGTATTTGTCTTTTAGCCTTGCTGCCGCAAGTAATCTTTAATGCTTTGATCACTTATAGTTACGATAGAGTTAGATGTTTTTGAACGTGTATTCAAATGGTACTATTTGCATTTTGTTTGCCAACTTTCCAAAGTAGTACGTGATGCAGAAACGGGGTTGATCATGGGGGATGTTTATCTTAAGAAGATCCAAGAGGAAGACGATCGAATCTTTACTGGCAACTTTCCCGGTGACGACAAGGTGAATAAATCAAGGGTCAATAAAACTCTCGTGTTAGCTGCGCCGATCGTCCCGATCTTTCTCATCCTGTGGTGGATCGAGATCGGCAATATTCTTCATGTCCTCATTTTAACAGCGCTTTTTTCGTTCATTTTTAGCTTTTTGATCTATTTGTTTTTCTTCGATGAAGATAATTTTTTCCGCTGGTTTACCGGCCCGCGTGGCTAACCGGTCACTTTTATCCCTTCACTGTGCGTATTCTAAAATGGTGCTTGTCATAACTATAATAGTATGATAGGATTACAGTCCTTAAGGCTATTCCGCTGATATCCCATACAAAACATCACGAAAGGAAACATTTAATGGCTGAGATCATACCCTTTAGAGGATTGCGGTTTTCTGAACACAATTTTGCCAAACCTCCGGTAGCGCCTCCATACGATATTATTTCCGAAAAAGAGCGCGTTGCTTTAGCTGCGCGTAATCATAATATAATAAATATAGATAAGCCGGGTAGTAATGATGATGAGGCACGGTACGACCGAGCTGAGCAGGTGTTGGCTGCATGGCAGGCCGAAGGGGCTTTGATCACCGACGATCAAGAAGCGTTGTATGTATATCAGGAAGAGTATGCTGTACCTGAACGCAATCCTTCTGTACGGTTCGTAAGGACCGGTTTCTTTGCAGCACTTAAGCTTGAAGAATTTTCAAATGGAGTTGTATTGCCGCATGAAAAGACATTATCAGCGCCCAAGATCGACCGTTTGAAACTGATGAAAGCGACCCGCGCGAATATTTCTCCTATTTTCGGCCTTTATCATGATAATAAAGGTAATGTGAAAAAGGCACTTGATGCGGTCGTTAAGAACAAGCCGCTTTATGCAATATATGTCGATGATGACGGTACGAAGCATACGTTATGGAAGGTCACGGACGGTGCTTTGATAGATACGTTAGTCAATGCCCTTGCCGATGAGAAGGTCATTATCGCCGATGGCCATCACCGCTATGAGACGGCGTTGACGTATCGCGATTATCTTTTGAAAGAAAAAGGTGAGCTCAATGATAACGCGAATTATATCTTAATGTGCCTGGTGGATTTTAGTGATCCTGGATTGGTAGTTTTGCCGACACATCGTCTGGTCGAACTTAAGATCTCCACCAATGACCTTATCGATAAACTCAAGAAATATTTTACGGTCGAAGCAACGACCAAAGAAGCATTGTCGGATATGGTCTGTCAGATAGATCAGGAGAAAGTCGTCTTGGGTCTGTATACGCAAGATAAGGAACGGGCATATTTATTGGCGCTTAAAGAAAAAAGCGGTTTTGAGTCTGTGATGCCGAGTGGGGCTTCGCCGCTTTGGAGGCGGCTTAATGTGAGCGTTCTTTCGTACTGCGTTTTCAAAGATGTATTAGGTTTGAGCGAAGAACAATTCCAGAAAGTCGTTACCTATACTCATTCAGCAAAAGAGACGTTCGATGCAGTCGATAAAAAAGCAGTGGATTTTGCATTTCTTTTGCAAGGCATTGACAAGTTCACGATCAAAAGTATATCGGAACAAGGAGAATTGATGCCGCAGAAATCAACCTATTTTTACCCCAAACTATATACTGGGTTTGTTATGTATGCTCATTAATACGGCCAAATGAGAGCGGGAGAGTCCCCATGCATGAATATCATTATAAAGCAAAGAATGAAAACGGCGAATTCGTTGAAGGTACGATCACGGCAACAAATGAGACCGATGCAATAAAACAATTGGCCGCGCGCTCTATTTATCCTCTGTCGATAAAAAAAACCGGAGATAATAAACCCACAGTAACATCATTGCTATTAGTGCGAAAAAAAGTTTCTCCTCAAGACCTTTATACCTTTACTTCACAACTGGCGTATCTTCTTAAAGGTGGGTTGCCTCTTTTGCGTGGCCTTGAGATCTTGCGTGCGCAAATGAAAACCTCAAACTGGCAGAAGATCATAGCCCGGTTAGTTGACACCATCAAACAGGGAGGATCGTTTTCTGAGGGGCTTGCGCAATGTAAAGGTGTGTTCAATAATTTTTACGTGAGCATGGTTCGTTCAGGAGAGGCGGGCGGCTCGCTAGATAAAGTGCTTGAACGCCTGGCGATCCATATTGAGAAAGAAAATGACCTGCGCTCTAAGGTTTTGCAGGCCTTGATCTATCCTAGTGTTATCATGTGCGTCGGCATTATTACGGTCATGGTAATAATGATGTTCGTCATTCCTAAGATGAGCTTGATGTACGAGGAGTTGGATCAGGCGCTGCCGTTTATAACCCAAGCTTTGATCACCGTCAGTACTACATTAGCGGATTCATGGTGGTTGGTCATTGGTGGTATCGTTGTGCTTATAAGCATAATTAATCTTGTTTTGGCCAATGCCCGGATCAGTCGGGCGCTAGGTAGGATCGTGTTGAACATACCGGTGTTTGGCGGCCTGTATGCGCGTGAGGAACTTGTACGTTTTTCCCGTGCCATGGGTATGTTATTACACAATGGTGTTGCGATATTAGAAAGTTTTAGGATCGCGGAAGAAGTATTGGGGAATGCTGTTTTTAAAACGATCGTTCGTAAAGCGCACGATCAAGTGCAACAAGGGACACCGATGTCCTCAAGCCTCGGGCAGTATAATGAATTTCCGTCATTGATCGTGCATTTATTGTCAGTTGGTGAGGAAACCGGCACGTTGGATGAAGCACTTGATAAAGTCGCTGATATTTACGAAAAAGAGGTTGAACGCTACGTGAAGGTCATTACGACATTGATCGAGCCGTTCCTGATCTTGATCATCGGCGGCGTGGTCGGACTCATTGCGGTTGCCATGTTCTTGCCGATCTTTCAATTGAACTTATTGGCACAATAAACGAAATCATCGATCATATAGAGGAGAGGGCCATGAACAATAAAAAGGGTTTTACGTTAATAGAGATATTGCTCGTTGTTGTAATATTAGGCATCTTATCCGGGATGATCATTCCAAGGCTCGTTGGCCGGGCAGAAGAAACGCGCATAAAGGTCGCACGAACGGATATTGAGGCAGGATTATCAGAGGTCCTCGACCTTTATGAGTTGGATAATGGGAAATATCCTGCGGCATTGCAGGATCTGCTCGTACGTCCGGCAGGTGCCAAGAATTGGAACGGACCGTATGTGAAAAAGAAAGTTTTGCCGAAGGATCCTTGGGGCAACGACTATATTTATAGGTTTCCCGGGCAGAATAATCAAGACGGATATGATCTTTTATCAGGAGGCCCGGACGGTGCGGAAGGCGGTAATGACGACATTACTAATTGGGAGCTTAAAGAGTGATCTCATTATGCCTGGCCTCTGTTTAACCTAAGGGTGAAAGTGCGGGCTTTCGCTCTTTTTCTCGCCTAACCAACCTATGACCACACTACTGAAGTATATATCCAATCCAAAGCAACGCAGGGCATTTACCGTTATCGAGGTCTTGCTGGTCGTAGTTCTATTTTCCATCGCTGCAACCGCGATATTCCCCAACTTAACGCAGTTTTATGCCAAAACAGTATTGGATAATTCTGTCCAGCGTACGGTCAAGCTTTTTCAGTATGCGCGTATGCGGGCAGTCATGGAAAACGCTTTTTTACGATTAACGTGTGATAGCGATGAGAATACATATGTGCTCGAAATGAAGAACGAGAATGAAGACGTGCGGGATGAATATATACAACTGACCGGGAAATTCGGTAAACGTTTCAAACTGCCGGATAATGTCCGGTTTGGGGCACGTACGAGTGTAGCGGTCTTCTTTAATCCTGACGGTTCAGCCGAGAAATACCGTATTGAGATCGAACAGGAAGGCATAAAAAGGGTCGTTATGCAAGGTAAGGATTATTTTGGCACGCCGCAGATCGCAGAAGAGGTGTTATGAAGAGGATGGTACGTAATAAGGGACTACAAGGATTTCTTCTTTTTGAAGTATTTATTGCGGTCGTGATCTTGTCGGTCGGGATCGTGTTCAGCATGCGGGCCTTTCATCATGTGCTTGTGTTATCACAACGATCGATTGAATTCTTTTACGTTGAGCGTGCTGCGGAAGCACTCTTATTGGAGGTGCAAAATGGATTGGCATCGGACGCAGCATTCCCGATGTCGGGTAAGGTCCCCGGATCAGATGAAGCTACGTATGAAATAAAAAAGACACGGCTTACCATGCCCTCTGAAAGGCCAGAAACCGAGCAGCCGGAGATCTTACTGCCGGAGTTCAAATATTATCTAGCGACACTTACGCTTAAGAAGAACGAGACAGTAATGATAGAGATGCCGTTTGTGATAAAGGAAAGCGAAGGAGAACATGCGATCTGATCGAGGATTTACGATAATAGAGCTGTTGCTCGCGATCACTCTATTTTCTATAGCGTCTGTAAGCCTTTATTTCAACTTTCAGACCGGGATATTCCTTCACTCTCGAGTGGGCCACGGGCTCGAGCGTCTTGACGAGTACAGATTGTGTTTTGATAAGATCGACAAAGAGCTGCATAATATAGTGGCCTACGATGATGTTGTCTTTAAAGGTCAGGACCGGAGTATATCGTTCCCGGCATTTATTGAGGTTTACGAAAAAGGAGAACGTCACAGCGATTTTTATCAGATCACGTATGAACTAAAAAATAAAGCGTTGTATCGAATAATGCGGTCGCTTAGGAAAAAAGGCCTTTCCGGGTCCAAGGAGCACAAAGATATCCTGTTGAGTGGTCTACAAGGGGGGAGTTTTGAGTATGCATATCGTACGCCTGCCGGAAGTCTTGCGTGGAAAGATCTATGGGATACCGGGGAGGTAACGTCAGAGAGTTTACTAGTGCCTTATGGCATACGTTTATCGATCAAAGATGCGATCGATACTTCCAAGGATACGACAGGTTCTGCAGGTGCGCCGCGCCGCGAGACTGACAAAGGGTTTATAACCAAGACGTTCACGATGCCGGTCGGTACGTTGTTTGAGGTGAAATTAAATGAATAAGGGCGTTACAAAAAGACCGCAATATCGCACTATTCATGAGGACGGAACGATCCTAATTATTTCTTTATGGATAATTCTGATCTTATCGGTCCTTGCACTCAGCCTTGGCATGCGCGGTGCATTAGAGGCTAAGATCGCTCGATTTTATCACGAACGAGTCAGCGAGAAGGCATTGGCCCGTACCGGCATAGATCTGGCGCGCTTTATCATTGAAAGCGACAAAGATCAGCGAGTTGATAGTCGTAATGATACATGGTATAATCCTGAGTCCATTCAACAGGTTCTCGATGCTAACTCGCTAAGACAGCTTACGATTGAGATCAAGGATGAAGAATCTCGGATCAACATCAATATAGCATCGGAGAAGGTATTAGAGCGGCTCTTTGAATATTATGGCGAGCACAGTGGTCTCGGGGGTGGAGATGTCGCTGATAAGGTTGCGGATACGCTGTATTTTCGTGGAGATAGCGCATTGCGCGGTGAAACGTCATTAGGCAAAGATTACGCAGGCAGGCCGTTCTGGAATCTGGAAGACCTTTTGTTGCTTGAGCATATACGGTCATCCGATCTTGAGGTTGTGTACGGACTTATTACGGTCTTTCCTTA
>JAFGJY010000016.1 GCA_016928875.1 Candidatus Omnitrophota bacterium
ATACGTAATTCTTCTCAACCAACGCAGGCTAAAGCCTGCGGCTACCATACGTAATTCTTCTCAATCAACGCAGGCTAAAGCCTGCGGTTACCGCACAAAAACCGTTATATATTTTCGAGCATTTAATTTAAAAAGAACAATCCGTCACCAAGGCCTTGATTGACCGCAATATTTTCAAGTACATAATCACTGATATAATTTCCGAGTGGCAAGAAAGTTGTCTTCCGGATCGTTTTTGGTATTACAATACCATCGATCATTACAACATCGACAACTTCATTGCGTTCGACGAGCATATCGTTAGAAAATAATTCCATGACACGGATCACACCTTCATCGCAATTTATATTGAGCCGCACTTCTGAATAAAGATCACTGAACGTACGCGGCACGGCGCTGAGCCAACCGCTTTTATCTTTATTGTTGTATGTTTCAAGAGTAAGTTCATGCCCGAGGATAAACGATGCTATATCGAACGGAATATTGACGTGATCGTATTCATCGCGCTCAAGGTCGGCAAATAAGCACAGGTCGGTTTCATGGATAGTCCCATCTTCACTTTTATTATACAACATCGTATCGTTGAGCACAAAAGTTGAATACTCTTCGATCATGCTCGCATCATAATAACTCTCAAGCCTGATCTCGCCGGGACTTTTAAAGTATAACTTTGACCATATCATACCGATCAAAGCGTTGCCGTTATACATATCCTGACTTACGAGTGTTGCCTGAAGGTCATAGAGCTTCTCAAAGTTCCGCGCTACGCTCATTAACATATCTTCAGCAGTAGTGATCTGACCGAAATCCCTATAAACGACTATTATTTTCTCCGTAACCGCATTCCCCGCTTCTGCTCGAATAACGATAATATTTTCATCAAATGCCAAAGGATAGCCATAACTAAATCGGCCTTCGATAAGTGGTACGGTCACCGAATTAATAGTCACCGTAGCCCCGCTTTGGTTTACGCCCCCCTCGATCATCATTATACTATCCTCCGTGTGAATGCCGCTTCCCGGGCTTATGATATACAGTTCGAGTGGCTGCTTGACGTTATCTGTAAAAAGATTTGGCGCAATACTGTATAACTCAGAATTCATAGCATGATAATTACCGCATCCGGCCATACCTTCGATCTGTATAGCAGATGTCTTCATAATCCCGCCCGCAGCTATAAATCCTCTCACATCTAACGCATATCCTTCGGAATGCGCTAAATACGCCTCTGCTCCTTGGCATATCAACAATATCATCAGCAATATCGCACTATATAATTGCTTTTTTTCCATGGCTTTACTCCTGGGAACTATATTCCAGATTTATTATGGTTTACTTCCTGTTGTGGCGTTTATTCGCATTCAAATATTGCCGTGCTAACGCGCGACGTTCATGTTTGCTAAGCTGCTTAACATGCATCTCGACCTCTTCATCGATCATTCCGTCGCAATATTCACTAACGAGTTCCTGTATAAAATCGTCAGGCAACATGTTTATTGCGGCAGCTCGTTGCGAGAGGGCTGCATCCTGATCCGCATCCAATGAAACCGTATACGTATCCGCAAATGCATGTAATGAGATGAGGACGAGTAAACTTACTATCACTATTATGATCTTCATGTTCCAGTCTCCTTTTTAATCTTTTTTGTTATTGTTGCCCGACGATCTCCCCGTCATAGTCGGAGATCGGCATACCACGTTTTACGCGCATAGTATCTTGGCCGTCGATCCATACATAACGACTACCGAATTTAAGCGCAATACCGTCAGTCACATAATCGTTCTTCACTATTTTAAAAATACCGGCAATGTCGACAAACGGCTTGTCATTGCGCGGAGTTTGTTCAATTTTAAGCGCAGCATTTGAGGTTGCCGATTGTTGTATCAACAATGCTTCTGCGCCCACGCTTGATTGATAGATTGTTGCCGCCCGGCCATTCGTATATCGTGTAACCTTCAGGGATTCATAGCCACCACCTTTGGCCTTATCGACCCATAAGCTTGTTCCATAGCCACATTGCTTGAGCTCTGCTGTTGGGGAATAACTTTTATTGACAAGATAAAGACATCGTCCCCGTGTATCTAATCCATCTGCTTTCCAGTTCTTGCCATATATCAAACTTTGATAATTATTCTTATCATTATATATCTCGATAGCGGATCCTGCATAATCGATCCCATTTTGAATTTTTATTGCCGGATCGCTGCTGTGATTAGCAACATCAACGATCGGTTCACCGTCATATGTACTGCTTATTTTTTTAAGTTGCAATAACGAAGCGCTTCCTTCACTCTCGATCGAAACACTCTCTAATGAAGTACTCTTACTGTTCATCGCATACGGCACTGTACCGAGCCGCTGCCGCGGTTCCATTTCATTATCACCATTAACTTGGAATCCAAGCCAGTATTCCTTATCAAAAACAACATCCGGGGTAAATTCCAAATAGAATTTTCCTTTATCCACCGGCACTCCGCCATACGTATTTACCCACACCGGCATACCCCCCGCTGCTGTTTCATATAATTTAATTGTGAGGTCGTATGTTCCATCAAGCGCAACACCATTCATATCCGTAAGTATCCCAGCATATGTCATTACCTCCGGAATCGCTGCTTCACCGCATACCACATTTCCGACGGTAAGTAATCCTACGATCAAAACTGCTATTGTTCTTTTCATGGCCTCCTCATTTCTCTCGAACGTTTGATGTGGCTGAGCGGATAATGAGCAATGTCACTGCATTATTCCTTATCCGCTCTGATCTATGTTAACTCACCCACTTTTATTTTATATCAATTATCGTTGACTAATAATTATAATTATTCTTAATTTAATTTATTTGTCAATAATTATTTTATTTATTTTCATATTTTATGCTCTTTTTTTCTGACTGTTTACTTTGAATTAAAGGGACATAATATTTAATTTAATAACACTCCACTGACGCAGTGGGGCTGACCGACTCACTGCGTCAGTGAAAGAGATTGGTAATTAAGAATGTGTCTCTCAAATTCATCCCCTTGACCAAGTACGATCCATAAGGCATACTTTGGGTAACTATTTAGTATCCAAAATATACTTAACTTATTTATTTATTTAGTATTAAGAAAATTACCACGGGAGTTGTGTGTATCGCTATGTCTAGAATTATGAGGTTCATTATTACGTGTACGGTACTCTGTACGTTCATTAATATGCAAGGGCCGGGGCGTCTGCGGATATGCGGTCCGTGAATACGCAGACATTGGGTGCATTTGTGTCGTATTTTGTGAGGAAGCAATAAAAAAGAGAAAAGGCAAACGCATTTGAACAACACGTTTGCCTTTCCCCTTTTAAATGAGTGCTTATTATTTCGTTCGCCTTTTCATCCCGAACATCCCGATTAAGCTCATCCCGAATAACAAGACTGAGGCAGGCTCAGGTACCGGGATCGTTTCTGTCTCAACCGTGAACGTTACCCCGTCGTTCCAATAATGACAATCGGCGTCAAAACCAAATCCGATGCGGCCGTCATTGCCCGCATATTGCGTAAGATACGCAAGATCACTCTGTGTGAACTCGTAACTGTAATCTTCCGCAGGACCCGGCGCGTCATGAAGATCCGTATAGACATCAAGCAAGATATTCTCTTGTGTCCAATATTGGAAATTATCGCCGCCAAGCTGTCCATCCCAGTACGCCGTAAGACCGCTTTGGACGTTGTCAAAGAGATGAATGTAAAGCCTGTCGTTCGCCTCCGGCTGCCAGTTGTTGATATTGTCGATCGCAAGCGAAGCGCTTAAGATCGTCTCCCCCTCCGGCGGCGCAAAGTTTATGCCCCACGTATAGTACCTATAATGATCGAGATCATAGATATCCGCGCGTGTCGGCGTAAACGAATAGACGGCCGCGAAGGCTTGTGTAGCGATACAAATAAACGCACACACAAAGAATAAAAAGATACATTTCTTTCCCATGATTGTTCTCCCCACTTTTATTGTTTTGTTATCAATGTATAAGAATTAGATAGTTGAAGCGTAGCGCGTGTTAAGACTCGCAGCTTTCATTTTCGCAATGCTGCTTCGAGAACTCGTCCGTAATGCATTTAGCGATGTCAGAGCGACCCGCATGCCGCATATCGGACAAATGTTGAAACGTTCGCCTGTTCTTGTGTTCTCGTATCTGTTCCAGAATTGATGATTGCATTGTGTGGCTGCCATGACCCCACTCCCCTTTTAAATTGTATGGATTTACTAAAGCCTAACATGTGGTCCGCGTAAATGCAAATTGGCGAAGCATTTTATGTAAGTGATTTAAATTAAATTAATTATGTCGGTAAGTCCGTGGAAGGCCTTTATGCGGCAATGATAATACGGGCATCATTTTCGATCAACGCTTCGGTCCTTGATTCACGAGTTTCAACATACTCAGTTTTTTCGCCTTTTTCATCGCGTTCGATCTGATCAAGAAAGACTTCCTGCATCATGTCATCGTCGACGCGAAATCCCTCTTTTTCGGGAATAGTAAAACCATGTTCATACGCAAGTGAACGAAGTGAAATATACTTCATACATTCTCCAAACGTCCCTTTCGAGGTATGGGTCATATTAATATTATCATGAGACCTGTATCCTGTTTTAAGCAATCGCTGAATATCTTGTTCTGAGGCATACATGATCTTTTCAAGAAAATGGGCCATTTCATGTATTATCGTATCTGTAGTAATGTCCATTGAATATAAGCCCTGCAAATGATCAGTGATGTTTTCATTTAAGTAAACAACCCCACTAGAAAAACACCCCGGGGCTGAAAAATTCTCATTAACTATGACAACATTAGCAGTCATTATTTCACTAAACCCGGCAAAGACATCCTCCGCGAACCGTTTCAGCTTTTTATGTTTTTCCTCATATTCTTCTTCAGGGATAGCATAAGAATTGGGATTTTCATTTTGAACCTTATGCATGAACTCTGCCTGGAAAAGAAGCTCTTTCAAGTGAGGAAGATCCTTGCCTTCAAACTTCTTTACTTCACCCCCTGCCGACTCGATCACCTTTTTCATTTTCTCAGCACGTTTTTTATCAACAAGTCCCGTTATTTTGATGCGTCTATCGAGTAAACTTATCTTTTCTCCTTTAGCGTTAACCTTTAATAAAGCAAGAAATTTTATAAAGAGCTGCTGCTTATCAAGCATGTCTTCCCGGGGCATAAGCTGTTCTAAATATTCATAGGGAATTTCATCATATTTACCGGCATCAACTTTATCAGCGAACTGTATCATTTTTTCTTGTGTATTAAACATCTTGTCATACGCTACATTGGAATCCCAATCCTGAGGAAATAACCCACCAAGAGAAAACGGGGTGCCATCTTGAGTAAGGACCTTATACGCCATAGCCTTGTACATCTCAATGGCAACAAATTTTTGGATCTTCTTGACCATACTTTCCGGTTCTTCCTTAAATCCATTGCGAGCGCTATTAGGCGGCAGTGGAATTTGTATATTAATACCCAGTTCCGCTATTTGTTCTCTAAGCTGCCACGGGACCAGCGCAAGATACTCATCAGGAATGTTTTTCACTCGAAGTCCGAGCTTATCGACTACCTGATTCGGCATATCTTTTGTCTGAACAATACGAAATATAGGGTCTTCTATTTTTTTATCAAAAGCTATCCGGCTCTCCGAAAGCACTTCACGTTCTCCGTCCTGAATAACCGGTTTTTTCTTTCCCTGATGGTCAACAAGAAGCACTTTAAATTTCTCGCTATGTGCATTAGCTGTATTTGTTTTCCACGCGCGTTCTGCCAGAATATACTCTAATTCCGGTATGGACAAGTCACGCTCTTTAATACGCCTTATTGTTACTCCCTTTTCACACAAAGCCGGATTAAGTTTTCTTACGCGCGTAAGCGCAATACCTAACGGCGTACCGTTTTCATCTTTTTCAACTGTTACGGTGAACATGAAAGCACGAACACCATTATTGGTTATGATCTCCACTCTATCTACATTTCTGTAGATAGTATACTTGCCAATACCGTACCTCCCTGTTTGATTTTTCTGCCTATCGTCAGCTTTTGTTGAAAACGGAATAAGCAATGCGACTTCAGCAAGCGCTCCACTCCCCCGATCAACGGCTTCTTCGACATATTCTTCCACACCAGTTTCGGGGTTTTTATGCGTATAGAAATCAACAACAAGATCAGGAGACCCGGCATCTGCTGAATTTTGAGCGATCTCAGCGGTATATGCGCCGGCCTCACGCTGGTCTCTGATAAGAGCCATTATTTTACGCTCGACCCTTTTGTTAACAGGAGGAAGTTTCTCAGAAGCTTTCTGTAAAAAACCTTGTTTTTTTGATGGCGCCTGTATCATCTGTAAAAGCTTTTCTATCGACATTATCTTATCATCAGGGCCTTTTTTCTTGCGAAGTTTTTCATACTGAGCGATCTGCGATAAATATATCTTGCCCTCATCAATATCAGCATCTTCCCCTTCGGGGATGTACTCTTCAAGCTTCATCTCTTTCTTACGCACAAACTCTGTATCCATAGTAAGAATAATAACAAATGCGCGGGCATCGCCAAGATAGACATCAGAGGCCTCTTTCATTTTTTGATATGACAGCAGATCTTCGAGCCTGACTTCAGAAAAAGAGTCATACCATTGCCCTAAAGCACCGTCATACGCTGAGGCGCTCAATGAAAATATCATATCCAGCTGTTTGATCATTATAGATTGGACACTATGCGATCTCTGTTTTCCCATAAAGCCTATTATCGTAGACACGCCATCATATGAAATGCCTGATCTATATTTATATTTAAGGTCTTCAATAATACGCCCTGCACGAATAGCGAGATGGTATTCATTCATATTTGTTGCTTGAAGCCCGTGCAATGCTGCGTCAAACAACCGCGTATAGACTTGTTCTGTTTTGAGACCGTACGTAGCAGTGAGCTCAAACATAACATCCTCATCGATCGTTTTTTCAGAAAGAATGAGCCCGAATACAAATGAAAAAAGTCCCTGATACGCTTCCTGCTGTCGTTTGCTGCTTATGCCCGCAATATAATACGTTGAATGAAGCTTTGTTATATATTTCTCAAGATACGGGAGGATCGTCTGAAGTCTTTTTGCGTAGATATCAAACGGGAGGTCTTTACTGAGGTCGAGCCCTGTTTCGTTTTTCTCAAGCATAGTATCAAAGAGACCGTAAATGATCGCGTCTTGTTCTGCATACATCTTCTTTATGAATTGAGAGGACGCTGTTTTGACGCCGTTCTCAAATCCTTCGGGAATGACGCTGAACAAGGCATTGTATATTTCGCGGGCCTGCGTGATCCATTTATCCCGGCTGGGCAATACGGTATTCTGAAATTTATTAATAATAATGCCCTGCTTTTTATACTCTTGAGCTGCATCTCTCATATCCTGTGCCTCTTCCCCCTGTCCCAGCATGATCTTTTTTAGCCGCGCAGGATCGACCTGATAGGGATTTCCTTTGGGATCACTGAATATAAAGTACTCTCCATACCTGTCGGTCAGCCTATATCCCTCAGGTACGATGAAACTAATATCATATACGTTTCCGTCTTCATCGATCAGATCGTAGGCGCCGCCTGCCTCCAACTCTGATCCTATCATGAATGTATGATCATTGTTCATCATGAGATTAAAATAACGTCGATTATTGGATTCTCCAAACAACGGCACGTGATATAAATGATTTTTATCTTGAAAAAACCATATTTTATGCCCTTTCATCGGCTCTCTCCGCATTATAGTATCATTATGAGCACGACATCGCCAGCTTTGCCCGGTCTCCAAATCGATGCCTTCATAAAACAGGACATCCTGATCTTCCTTATGAAACCACAGTGGACGGGTTACATATATGTACATATTGCCATACAGATGATCTTCATGCTGCGCATTAAAGGGATCATCATTAATAAATTTACGTCCTGAAATATCAACTTCCTTATCTTGCATAAGATCCCGAATAAGCTTATGATGCAACCCGTGACGCAGAATGTGATACTCACGCCAGAAGCGGATCCCATAAGGGACTAAACGTTCTAAGCACTCATCCAACGAAGATAAATCACGACTATCAGGCATGAAATCTATCATTCGTGGGAGCAAGTGATCCACAAATTCATTATTTTCATTATCAAAATGCACGTAATGTCGTTCGTTGTCCATCGATGCATACGAACAATACACTTGATCTCCGTCAGAACCGAAATAAAATGAATCATCGCTCATTACTATTTTTTGCCTGCCGCTCTGAAGATGCGTGATCACGCACTCATTCTGGCCCTCATTCGCTTGTATTGCATATCCTCCGTGAGATTCTACGAGCGTGATATCATACTCATCACCGATAAAATCTCCTTTCTCAATGTTGTATAAACGATATTGCCCGTTTTCCATTTCGACAATAAGATGATTCTCATGCGCGGTTGTTTTGACACGTTTAAACGGTACTCCTTGTAAATAATCTTTTGTTTGGCTATCATCCCTAAGCCTATCAAATATTCTGATCCTCGGATTATTCTCCACATCATATGGTGTTATTACCATATATCGTCCGCCAGGAACGATCTGCACATCATCGCCGGGGAAACGAAACGCTATACGGGTAAAGTCGGGAGACCACCCCTCCACTTCATGTTCCAGGTCATAGGGTTCATCTTCGCTATAACATACATATCCTTCGCGAATAGCCTCAACAGCTTTTTCACCGGACTGACGAGCCATATCATTTCCCAAATAATCATACATCCTCTCTCGGCGTGCTACATATGTTTGCCTTCTATTTTTCGCATATTTATCGCTTTCATACACTAAAACACCGTGCTCTGAGATCGGCACAAGCTTCTCAACTCTTAAACTTAGGTGACGCGATAACGTGCCATTAGTTACAACACCTGAACCATTTGTTGTTTCATCATATACAATAATATTCGTATCATTCGGCGGCATAGGTGAAAAGAGTTTTTGACGCTTTTTCGTTGCTTTGTCCGGCTCTGCAGGATCGATATATATTACATCATTTGTCTCAGGATTAAAAAAAGCAAAATACCCACCATGGTATGAAACTTCTGAATATTCCGCAGAAACGTTTATTTTTTCCTCCCATTGCCCACGTGGATCATCATCATGCAAATCGACAATATAATACCCCTCAGTGTCTCTGCCTACCACATAGCGTGCTTCTGTTGTTGAATCAGGAACACCTTTGAACCTCCATATATGCTCCACCATATCTACAACGATCTCTTCCTGTTGCTGTATAACGATCACACCTCCAGGCTTGTGATAAATTACGTTGTCATCAGGTTCGATCTCAGCAACACGATGATCATTCGTAAGATCGATCACGTATCCATCATCATATTCTTTTCTACCAGGACGCGGATCCTCTGCGTCGCGCGCAACCCATAAATGAGGATATTGTGGATGCATATATCCCCATCCCTTGTTGAGAACCTCCATACTATAAGGCCGTGAAAAATTTGTAAAATCTTTGACATATACATTATCATTATCGTATAGCTTCAATGATTTGCTTACAACATCAGCATTAATTATTGTTTCTTCAGCGTAAAATTTAATATTCTCTGTATCAAATATTCCAAATGTTGCATCCCGATGTTCCTCTGTCGGCCGCACATAAAATACAAATCGATTACGATTAGTTATCAATACATCCATTTTCTGACCGTCGTCAGCCTTTGTGACCTTTGCCAGACCAATTATTTTCTCTCCAGACTTCAGCACTTCTATCATGGGTGAATCAGGCAAATATTCACCAGTGACTGTATCAAAGATCCGCAGTTCATTACCAAAATCATAGATCCGTAATGGACTCTCTCGATTGGCGTATATTCCCCTTAGGTCTGTAATAACTTGATAATCACCCAGGCTCGCTCCTCCCTCAAAGCCCGGCCGTGAAAATCGTGCTATTTTATATGGCGCATCCTCAACACCCTCTATTGTTTTATAGAGAAATATTTCATCGGATGTTTCTGAAAACTCGGACCTAGCCCGTTTCTTAAGGACTGACCCAAGAATCTTTTTAGCCGTATCCGTTCCCCAGGGAATACCATCCTCCGGGATGGACACATCGAGTTTTACATGCTGAAAGGTATCAACGATCACATGCTCTTCTGTCTCCATTTCATACAACACAACACATCGCATCTCAGGATCATCTGGAGAGGTTGCCTCGAAGAGAGCGTATTTACCATCAGGGCTAAGCGTAAAATACCCCACACCATGATACCCAGCTTTATCTGCCAGATCATTCGGTTCTAACTGCTTACCTGTTTGTTTATGATATAAGGCGTTGAGAATGTTTGGACCAAGTCGAGATAAAATATATTGACCATCGTGCGAAAGGCTGTAATTACGATAAACAAATGGACTTTCTATTTCCTCGAGATCACCGTCTTCAGTCAGACGATACAATCCGCGTGATCGTTCGGCATCAGGATCGGACTTCTCCCCTTTGGCAATGGTCGTTGCCAAACTTTCCGTGCGTAGTAATACTGCCTTTGAATCTGTTATTATAGTTTCTGTAATGACATAGTACCCATCCCCCAGATACTCCAACTCCCTAACATTTCCTTTTTGCTTTTCTATAATACTGCCGTCTTTTGTGTTAACAAGTGCCCCTTCCTCATTCACAAAAAGCACCTGTTTATCACCTTCCGAGACATCGTCATCTTCTGTCATACCGGGAACCGGCGGCTGTGTCAAAAACTGCTCGCGTGCAATGCGATCATATTCATCATCATCTAACTTACTTTCGATAAGCAATGCATCAAGGCGCATATTGATCTGTCTCTGGCCGACTTCATATGACGTTATTACTTGGCTCGCGGTGATTATATTTATACGTTGGGCAAGTGACGCAAAAGCTTCACGATCTTCGTCTGTAAATGAATCCGGCTCCTTAAGAGCTTTTACCTGCAGATCATAAAAGCGCTGTGCGATCTGTTTGGGAAAGATAACAAATTGTTCATCAAAAATAACGGGAACACGCTCAGACTCAGGCATGTTATGCCAGTTATTGTCATACTTCGCAATATGCCGAAGAGTATCTTCATCAAAATCCGTAAGGATTATGCGGCGCCCCCCTTCAAGCATAACGCCGGGGACCATAACCGAACCAAGATCTTCGAGGGCGTCGGCTCCTGTCCATTTAAACAAATCTCTATGCAGATAAATGACCTTTTTTCCTCTGATCTTGAGTTTCCTGTATGCCGTGTCATGAGGAAGGACAATAAATCCCTCATCGCGAAGCTCCTTAACGATATCATGCATAAGATCCTGCACGTGAAAGCGCGCTGCTTTTGCCGCATTTTTATAATGTGCATTCCCTTCTGAATAGGTTTCGAAGGCAACAACGATCGTATTGATATAACGGACTTTTTCTGCGTTTGAGATCTCCTCGTTTTCAATTATTTTTTGCACCATATGTTCAAACGCACGTATAAATTGCGATTCCTGCCCGGGCTTTATGTCCTGATCAAAGTTAAACATATCACGGCCTTCAGGCACCCCGATAAGCCTGCCAAATTCAAGAAGCAGTCCTCCTTTGACCACTGCTTCAGGATTTACGCTTGCAGGAATATCGATCGTTCTTATGACCTCTTTCTGTCGCGCTATGGATACCCGCGTTCGTAATGTCGGATCATGGACAACGCGGACCTTTTCAAGCTCAGCATCAAGCTTTTTACCGGTAAACGTTTGCTCCTCGGATTCTTTAGAACTCAGGTCAGGAACAAACATCCTACTTAAGAGCCCCTGTGTCATTCCGCCCCCATTGTCTGCAATAACAACACTATTATCATCAGAAGCGACATACACGCGGCCATGACGCTCTACTTTGCTATGCATCTTCTCGCCGACAATGACTTTCTTCTCTTTGAACCCATTGACCTCATGTGGCTCTTTCCCAATCCGCTCCGTAAACACACTAACATCATCTACCCATGCAAACCGTTTATGGATCTCGTCTTCAATGACCTCTTGCGGATTATCTCCCTGACCGCGCATGCGGGGAATAGCATTTTCAACTGAGAGAGCGACTATCGTTCCGTGCTCAAGTGAATTTACGATTTTCTTTGCATGCGATGATCTGATCATATCCTGAAGCTGCGATTTTGTAAGATCTCTCGTGCGTAATTGAATATACAGCTGACCGTTGATGCCTTTTAGTATAGTAAGCTGGAACCACTGTCTCTCTGGCGCGTTTACAGGCCGCGTAAACACATCGATACGATCATGCCCTGTCGGCTCCAGCCAAGCAACGTGTTGTTTTATCCCCTTACCAAACTTCCCGATCTCCAGCCCAAGTGCATCAAGTCCGTTCGATACTGCTTCAAGAATACTTTGCTGACGAGGATTGGAATTTTGCCCATAGATACTTTTATCCATGTCCGGATCCGCGTAATTATCAGCGGCAATGCTGTCTATGACTGCTTTTGTAAGTTTTCCACTGACCAATGCCGCATATACCTCTTGCAATGCACTTTCCGGAGTGTAGTTCCTCGGATCCAACCCTAACTGCCTCATGACCATTCTGAGTTTATTTTTATCTGAAAGAACTCCGATCGACAGACCTTCAATAGCCGTTACAAAATGCTCAAGATCAACACCGTTAAAATCCTCTTCAGAATCACGATATTCATGGCAACCTTTTCCCTTTCTTATCGCATCAGGTTGGGCTAAATTAGGATTTTGCCGTCTAATATCCCGAGGATCACGATATCGCGGTTCTCCTACCTGAACGTCTTGATCTTTAGTTGTGGATTCTTCCTTTTCAAACGATCGGGAATTAAGCATTTCAATTTTTTGATAGAACTCTGCAACTAAATTCTTGATAAGAGCAAACTTTTGGGGCTGATTTTTCTTAAGATACGTCATCCTTTCATTGCGATCCATAGGTTCATGCGATTGCAGATCACGTTTTGTAACGGATACGTCTTCACCATAAAATCTGCGGATTACTTTAACCAGTTCCATTAACTCTTCTGCGGCAATTTCGGGGATGGATATATCAAAGTGTTTTTTTGCGTATGCTCTGATGTCCTCAAATGAAACCGTTTCATTGCATATCAATTTAATTAGTCCGCGTGATGTTTCACGTGAGATCTGTTCTTTAAACTGATCTTGCGCTGCATCTGCGGTGATCTTTTTGCTCAGGGTAGATACGTGCGGTAACTGGGCAGAGGAAGAGAATGTCTGCGTTACAATAAAAAGAATAACTGTTGTATATGCCGTAATCTTGCGAATCATCACACCTCCACACATAAAAAAACGGGTAACCCGTTTAGCTATCATGCTAAACGACTTACCCGTTATATAGAAAATATACACTATATTATTATGATATACAAGGAACTAGCTTGTGTTTGTCTTAACTGAATATAAATCAAGTACTTATGGTGTTCTTGAGCCGCTCAAGTTCAGCCTGGATGGCTGCGTGGGCGAGCTCTCGGAGGTGGGCAAAATTGGTTTCATCTTCGACACTTACGTTGATAGGGGGAAGAATTGAGATGGCGGCATGAACTCGATGACTAAACACCCAGCTGCCTTTTTCAAGAGCATCGCTCGTACCAGTGATCACGACCGGCAAGACCGGTGTTTTGGTGGCTGCAGCAAGTTTAAATGCGCCATTCTTGAACGGCGCAAGTTTCGCATCAAGGCTCCGTGTCCCTTCAGGAAAGAACAATACCGAAACCCCACGCTTGATCCAGTTGATCGCTTCTTGAAAACTTTCACGAATGCTGCCATGTTGTCCGCGTTTTAAAGGAATATATCCTGCAAGGCTCATGCCCCATCCGAGGAACGGTACTTTGAAGAGTGAACTCTTGGCGATCCATTTAAAATTGGTCCTGAGGTAATACAAGACGATGATATCACCCATACTTTGATGATTGGCAACAATGATGTACGACTTGTTCTTCTGTATGTTCTCGCGCCCGGTCACGGTAATGTCCCACAACGGGTTTATGAACAAGATCCCCCTGCCCCATACCGATCCGAGCCAATGTGCGATCGCGCGTTTTTTATCGAATATGTATAACGGGCATAAGATGATGATCGCCAAGACATCCAGCACGGTCAGCACGGCAATGACCACCCACACCCAGAGAGACATTACTTGTAAGTAAAAATATTTCATTCATTACCTTTCGCAGTTGAGATTAATTATAACAGGAATGAATAACGACTAAAAGATTACGTGTAGCGGGAAAGGACTTTTCTGATCCTCATTAAAAGATTGTCGGCATCATACGGCTTGGTCACAAAATCATCGGCCATCTGGGATTCCAAGAGGTCTTGGGTCCTGTCCTTACCGGTCACAAAGATAAACGGTATTGACTTGAGGTTCTCATCAGCCTTTACGAGACTGATCGCGGTATGCCCGCTCATCTCAGGCATGGACATGTCCATTAGAATAAGGTCGGGTTTAAGGTCGCCGGACTGCAGGCGTTTGACTGCCCGAGCGCCATCATCCTCTGTAATCACTTCATATCCATCATCTTCCAATATCTCGGAAAGAAGATCCCGATCTTCCTGTGTGTCGTCCACCACCAAGATCGTTCTTACTTCAGCCATCGTTAGTTACCTCGCATTGCATTAGATCACACAAAAACGATAACCACAATAATAAAGAATAATAGTGTCTTAAAACGCATGCCGCACTATCCCTCTAAGTTAATAATAGAGTTTGAGATACACTTTTTCAGTATAGCAAATCCATTGCATTAATCTAGAAAAAGGACGGCGATTTACGTAGGACTTTCGCAGATGTGTAAAAAATGCTCGTCAGATAGCATCGGATGTTCAGATGTAATGATTGAGGCGGGAATGAATTAAAGGTAAAAAATATCGAATTACCTAATTCTTAATTATTCTAATTTCTAAAAAATCACAATGGCCAATGTTCAGTGTGCCCCTTTTTCATTCTCCTTTTTAAAGGCCTTTTTAGAAATTAGAGCAATTAGGTTAATTAGAAATTAAGGGTGGCACTTTTTAGTTCTACGTTCGATGATAATCGTCTTCTAAACGTTCAATATCGTCCTCCTCGAGGTAATCGCCAAAGGCGACCTCAATGAAAACGACCGGTTTATCAGTTCTGTTAGACATTCTATGTTTTTCTCCGAGACGAATGTCGATCGATCTTCCGCGCGGAGCCGTGATATCCTCATCACCCTTGGTCACAACACCCTGGCCGGCCACAACGATCCAATGTTCACTGCGTTTCAGATGCCTCTGCAAGCTTAGTCGCTGCCACGGCTTCACCTCGATCCGCTTGACCCACATGCCCGGCTCACGTTTTAAGACTTCATACGTTCCCCATGGCCGTTCGTCATACTCTCGTTTATTGTTCTTATCTACCATGTATAACTCCTTTACGCTTTCCACCTACGAGGTGTGAAAAAAGCTCTTCTCACATCTCTTAGGTGTGTAAACATTCAAACGCGGGCTAAAGCCCGCGGCTACCAATTATAATACATCAATCTGTTAATCAATAACGCAACGATTATCTTTTTATCTATATTCTTGCGTGCAGCTCGCGATAAGTTCATCAAGCGTAGCGACCGCAAGACAAATACAAGTATCCGCCGCTCCGTAATATACTTTCACCTCTCCGTTATCCTCTACGACCGCGCCACATGAAAATACCACATTATTAATATCGCCAATGCGTTCATATGGTTCACGCGGCGAAAGGATCGGGATATCGCTACGCCCGACCACCTTCGTCGGATCATTGAGGTCCATCAGAAATACACCTAAACGATAGATAGGACCGCATGAGGTCATCTTGACCCCGTGATAGATCTCAAGCCATCCGGCTTTTGTCTCGATCGGCGGCACTGATCCCCCGATACGATACTGGTCCCATTGCCCGTCACGCACCTGAACAAGCACGCGTGACTCACCCCAATGGATAAGATCATGAGAGAACGATATCCAAATATTCCCGATATCGCCTCCGATCGGACGATCGAGGCGGACATATTTACCATTTATTTTACGCGGAAATAAGAGCCCATCTTTGTTACCCGGTTCAGAAATGAGTGCAATACGTTCAAATGTTTTAAAATCATCCGTCTTTGCCAGACCGATCCGGGCGCCGTACGTGGAGTATGCGGTATACATTACATAGAACGTGCCTTCGACACATATGATGCGCGGATCCTCGACACCTTTAGTCTCATAGGTCTTGAACGGTTCCACCGCGCATGGCTCCATGCACGGCTTATCATCAATCGCAAAGTGATAGCCGTCATTACTACGCGCGAGCAGCACGACTGAATGGCCTTCTAAATTCTCGACGCGCAGCATCATGATGTATTCGTTCTTGAACTTGGTGACCGCACCATTAAATACTGTGTTGCATCTGTACGGGATATCTTCAAGAGTAATAATGGGATTACGCGGC
Source organism: Candidatus Omnitrophota bacterium (assembly GCA_016928875.1). GTDB lineage: Bacteria > Omnitrophota > Omnitrophia > JAHJGZ01 > JAFGJY01 > JAFGJY01. The sequence goes on from JAFGJY010000016.1 coordinate 16,459, forward strand.
CATCGCTGCAGAACATCTTGTTGGAACCGGACCATCACGACTTGCCCCCTTTCTGAAAACAACATCGCAGTATGTCATCGATCTTGGCTGTTCCAAGACAGACCACCATGCCGGAAGCGCCGTAATATAAATATAGTGTTTTATTTGTTTCATTCATGATCGCACCGCATGAGAAGACCATGTTGCCAACATCACCGATGCGTTCGTAGTCTTCCCTAGGAGAAAGAATCGGTTCTTGACTACGCGCAATGACCTTGGATGGATCATACTTATCCAACACCGCCGCACCTAAACGGAATAACGGCCCACCAGACGTATCTTTAACACCGTAAAATATTAAAAGCCACCCTTCATTGACCTCGATCGGCGGTACAGCACAGCCAATCCGTTCCGCGTCCCAAAAGCCTGCACCGCGCGGGCTCATGACAACGTTATTTTCGCCCCAATAGACAAGGTCGTCCGAATACGAAAGCCAAATATTGCCTCCGTCCTTCGGCCGTTCAAGACGCACATAGCAGCCGTTTATCTTTTTGGGAAAGAGCGCGCCGTTCTTGTTGTCCGGTTCGGATATAAGACCTATCCGTGTAACCGACTTAAAATCATCCGTCTTGGCGAGTGCCAAGCGCGTACCATGGCGGGAATTCGCGGTATAGATTATATAATAAGTCCCATCCAAAAAGGTTATACGCGGATCTTCGACTCCACGTTCTTCATAGATCGCGAACTGTCCGTCTTTGGCAGGTTCCATAAGCACCTTATCATCACATTCAAAATGGATGCCGTCCTGACTGCGCGCGACCAGAAAGACCGAATGCCCGCGCATGGTCTCGACCCGCACAAGCAAAATATATTCATCCCCGCATTGCACGGCACCTGCGTTCATAATGTTAAGACATGTAAAAGGAAGTTTTTCGAGTGATATCACCGGATTACCTTCCCAACGATGGATCACATCCCTGCCGCGGATCGGCGGAACATTGCCATTGCTATGTGCGTTGTTCTTAGCACTCATTCCCCACTCCTCTCATTGACCGCACTCCGTATGTGTTGTTTTTGTGTCATTTCCGTACTGGTCAGAAGTGAAAGCACGGCTGCAAGTGTGCTTTCTGCGCCTTGATTGAGATTCGGCCCACGCGGTGTAAGTCCGTCATAACATCCACCGGTTATATGGTCATAGAGCGCAGTACCGACATCATTCACGCCCAAGAACCAATCGACCGCCATGCGCATGAATTTAAGATAACTGGAATCTTTTGTTATGTTATAGGCGATCTTATTCAGTTCGACAAGCCACATGGCATCGACCGGCTGCTGGTCAAAATGCGCTTTTTCTTCATCATGTTCATAGAGCCATCCCTCACATCCGATCAGAGAAACGATACCATCGCGCATACTTTTCTCCATCAAGAAATTCGTGGTAAGCTGCGCGATATCACGATAATGTGGGTCGCGTAAAATATCATAAGCCGCCCATACCGATAAGGGCAATACACCATTGCCATACGCGATCTTGTTCTCGAACCATTTCCATTTGGCATTTGATGAATCTTTAAAATGTGAGATGATCTTGTCCACACAATTGCGCAAGAAACTTTTCATCTCTTCGTTCTCAGGATAACGCTGTAAATAGTAGTACAGCCCGATCACCGCATACGCGGAACCGCGTAAATTAAGTTTTTCAGCATACGCCTTCGCCGCCCGCTCAAAAGGATGAAGTGCGACATACCAGAAATAATCCGGGGCATACGCTACGACATATCCCAAGCCCCACAACGCGCGGCCCTGGCAATCATCAGAACCAAGATCATCGAGCGGATGTTTAGTAATACTATAAAAATTACGGAAAAGCCCATCATCTCTTTGCGCGAAGAGAACAAATGCCATGTATTTTTGTAACAACGTGATCGCAATCGGATCTTCGAAGAGACGCCAGTATTTAGTCGCCACTACCATCGCGCGGGCGTTATCATCGACACAATAGCCATGACTATAATCCGGCACTGTAAAACGGGCATGCTGGCACAACCCAAAATCATCCGTAAGGACCTTGATCTGGTCCAGTGTCGGTATCGGAAAATCTTTTGCGGAAAGAACCGCCGGTTTTAATTCCACTCCTTCGGTCTCGAATACGTGCGGTTTTTCTTTCGTGCTGTCAAAAAGCTGCAAATATTGTTTGGCAACTTCAGACCAGACCATTCCACGCGTATGATCATATGCACTCTTGCGGATCGCTTTAAGCCGGGCTTGATTATTCGCCAGATCAATGATCGCCTCGGCAAAGGCACCCGGATCTTTGAATGGCACAAGAATACCGCGGCCTTGTGCGAGCAATTCCTCTGAACACCATATCGGTGTTGATATCACTGCTTTACCTGCAGCAAGCGCATAACACAATGTTCCGGATGTGATCTGCTTTTTATATAAATACGGAATAGCGTACATGTCCGCCGCGCATAAATATTCACACAGTTCCTGCAGCTCAACAAACCGATTGTGAAAGAACACGTTTTCTTCTAATCCGCGTTTTTCTACCTGACGCATAAGTTTGCGGCGATATTCTTCCCCCTGCTGCTTGATAACATCAGGATGTGTTGCACCCAAAACTATATAAATAACGCCAGTATTGTTCTTCACCACTTCAGCCATTGCATCGATCATGAACTCGATACCTTTATTGGCACTCAAAAGTCCAAAGGTAAGCACAACGGTCTTACCTTCAAAGCCGAATTGTTTTTTATAATAGGAAGGATCTTCGAACGGCACTGAAGGAATGCCATGTGGAATGAGAACGATCTTCTCGCGATGAACTTTTTGCGCACGTAGAAGATCAACACCCTTCTCGCTCATGACCACGAGCTTGTCACTATGATCGACGATCTCATGGAACATCTCTTTTTGCTTGGGGCTGTGATATTCGTCAAGTATGGTGTGGAGTGTGGTCACGATCGGAACTTTGACTTTGCGTAAAAGCGCGATCAAATACGAACCCCATTCACCGCCGAAGATGCCATACTCATGCTGAACGTTCAGCACATCTGCTTTGCTGCTGTTAATGAAGATCGCTGCTTCTTCGTAATCCGCCAAGATCTGTTGCCGGATCTCACACTTGACGCGCTCAGGATATTTATACCCCGCCGGCCGATTGGTCATCGCGATCACATTGAGATCGAGCTGCGGGCCGACTTCCTGTTCTATCGCCCCACTAAGATCGGACGTAAAGGTCGCGATCCCGCACCGGCGCGGGAGATGATTGCCAAGTATCGCAATAGACCGTTTTACATTATGCAATGCCATGTGTGTTCATTCCTGTCGTTTATTTCTTACCTTTGGCTTGGTTCGCGACCGCTTCAGCCGCTTTCTTCACCGCTTCCGGATCACCGAGATAATAATTCTTGATCGGCTTGAGCTCTTTATCAAGTTCATACACGAGCGGAATACCGGTCGGGATGTTAAGCTCAACGATATCTTTCTCAGAAATATTATCTAAATATTTAACCAAAGCCCTAAGGCTGTTCCCATGTGCGGCAATGATGACCTTTTTGCCTGCCTTAATAGCCGGGGCAATAGTATCATGCCAATACGGTAAGAACCGTGCAACCGTATCCTTTAAACATTCGGTCAGAGGAAGTTCATCTTTGGAGAGATCTTTGTACCGAGGATCTTTGCCGGGATAGCGCGGATCATCTGCGGTAAGTTCCGGCGGCGGCACATCATAACTTCTGCGCCAGATCTTCACTTGCTCTTGACTATGTTTCGCCGCGGTCTCGGCTTTATCGAGGCCCTGTAACCCGCCATAATGGCGTTCATTAAGCCGCCATGAACGGTATACCGGGATCCACATCAGGTCCATTTCCTCAAGTGTGATCCACAACGTTTTGATCGCCCGTTTGAGGACCGAGGTATACGCGATGTCAAAAACAAATCCTTCTTCTTTGAGCAACTTTCCGGCCGCGTGGGCTTCTTTTACCCCGCGCTCTGATAGCCCCACATCGGTCCACCCTGTAAAGCGATTCTCCAGATTCCAAACACTTTCTCCATGACGCAATAATACTACCTTATACATTCCTCACTCCTTTTGTTACGTTTTATTTATTGTAACTTATTAATTTAAAGTTAGTTAGAAATACGAGGTATAAAATGTCCCGTAATTTTGGCCATTTGGGAGCTTTATTATAATATATAGTACGAAGAATAGCAATAATGGATGGGGCAGCAAGCAAAGTAGGCATAAAAAAGGAGGCGCATTGCTGCGCCTCCTTTTCGGGTTGACCCCTAATCCCTATCCGGCTATGCACCACATTTTTACCTCCTGCTCACCCGTTAGGGGCTCATTGCCGTGGGACCTGCGTTCAATGTTTGGGGTCATCCGTGATCTTACTTACATGCCTCCTTTCACATAAGAAAAGGACGGTTCTTAAAGAACCGTCCTCCTGTTATTAGACGAACAGAACAACAAACACTATTAACCACAACCAAATCCTATCACTCTCTGACAGGGCCTCCATTTTCGCTTTAGCCGGCGGTTTATTGCCGCTCCAGCAGGTCGTGAACACCAATTTTTGACATAAAAAAATAGCCATCGATCGCACCTTTCGCGATTCCCGGCTATATTATGTTAAACACCAGTTTCTAGACCCAACAAAACAATAGCATGGATATCCGATTATTGCAAGTCGGCCTATCTGGAATTCTTAAACCACTGGATGGCATCCTCTTTTGAAGTGAGTTTGCCTTCCAGCTGAAGATCAAGGGCTTCGGCGAGAATGTCCTTAAAATGAGGGCCGGGCGCAAGGCCAAGGTCGATCAAGTCTTGCCCGGTAAGGAGCGGCTTTGGTTTGAGGTCTTCTTTTGCGAACTCTTCCTGTTTGGCAACGAGGAATTCGTAATTATCGAGCATGCCGTGGCTCGACTCGCAATCGATCTTGTGCAACATAAGTTCGGCGTTAAACGTCTCAGACGCAATAAAACGTTTTAATTTCCCTTCGCGCATCTTTTGCACATGCATGATATTCATATGATTCTGCACGCACTGCACGACCTGTTCGATCTCTTTGTTCGAGAAACGCAGCCGCCGCATGATATTCTCCGTCATTCTCGCGCCCAATGCATCATGACAGGAAAACCTGATACGGTCCGTTGTTCTCATCGTCTTCGGTTTCCCGACATCATGAAAAAGAATGGCCAGCGCCAAGATCAGATCTGCATTCTTGATCTTCTCAAGCATAAGCATCGTGTGCACGAACACGTCTCCTTCAGGGTGAAATTCGGGCGGCTGTTCTATGCCTTTCATCGCAGTGATCTCAGGCAAGATCGCTTCCAACAATCCCGTCTCATCTAATAATCGTATGCTCTTCGCGGGCGCGGGACCGGTGAGCATCTTTACAAGTTCATCACGAATGCGTTCTTGGCTTACCACTTCTATTTCTGCCGCCAGTTTAGTAACAGCCGTGTATGTTGTCTCTTCGATCGGAAAATCAAAGCGCGCGGCAAAACGGATCGCGCGCAACATGCGCAGTTTATCCTCAGCAAACCGTGCATAAGGGTCCCCTATCGCTCGAATGATCCCTTTCTTCAGGTCCTCTTCCCCGCCGACAAAATCAATGACCTTCTTCTCTACCGGGTCCCAGAACATGCCATTAATGGTGAAATCGCGCCGCGCGGCATCTTCTTCCGGGGATGAAAAATGAACAGTGGTCGGATGGCGTCCATCAAGATATTGCCCATCACTACGAAAGGTCGCCACTTCATAGTGCACGCTACCCTCGAGCACAAGCACAACACCGAACTGCATGCCTACCGGGATCGTTTTCTTAAAGAGACGCATCACATCTTCAGGACGCGCATTTGTAGCTATATCGATATCCGTGCTCTTTTGTTTGAGCAGAAGGTCACGAACCCAGCCGCCGACATAATATGCTACAAAACCATTCGCACGCAAATGGGTCACGATCTTGAGCGCCCGTTTATTTGATTCCTCAAAGGTGATCGTATCGTTCTCACTCATAACAACACATTCCTCCGCACAAGATCAGCTCGTAAACCTTGCACACTTTTAAAATGATGCCCGCAAATACCCGCAGCCTCGGCCGCCTGAACGTTTTCCAGCAGATCATCGGTAAAACAGATCTCTTCCGGCTCACACGCAGCTGACGCGATCAAACGCTCGTAGATCATTGCGTGCGGTTTTTGACAATGTTCTTTATACGAAAGTACCGCGTGATCGAATGAACGTAACGCGGGATTGAAATCACACAGATAATCGTAATGCAATTCGTTCGTGTTCGATAAAATAAAACATTTACAACCACGCGCGCGCACTTCGCCAGCTAAAGCAAATGTTTCTTTATTAACAACAAAAATATCACAATAACATCTTTTAAAGGCCTCGAAATCACCTTTCATCTCAAGCCCTTTGGCCACGTGTTCATAAAACTCTTGCGTTGTTACATGGCCTTCAGTGTATGCCTTTTCCACGGCAGATTCTTGAAAAAAACGTAACACCTCAAAGGGACTTTTCTTTCCCCCGGTCAATTTCAAAAATCCGCTTGCGGCCCGCAAGGGATCAAAATCGAACAAGACATTACCAAGATCGAACGTAATTACCTTTATCATCATTTTCCTCTCATTAGCTGCCCGGTGTTCGAGGCACAGGAGCGGTCGCAGGCGCTTTGGGGGTCGCAAATGGATCGGGTTTGAATGGCTCATGCTCTTTTGTGCTGGCACATCCTGTACATACCAGTGACAAGACTAAAAAACAAAACACAGCTATTGATGTAATGTCCCCTTTAACTGATTGCCCAATAAAAACCCGTCCCCCAGCCTCTTTAACATGAAGGATCACTTGCCGTCCTGCCGGTCTGGTAAAATATTTTTCCTCCCCGCCTTTAAGTCGCGTCTGCATACCATTCATCTCGATCGCAATGTTGATATCACCGATGTTCTTAATGCACAAAAGCGCAATATCTCCGATAAAATCCACTATGGTCTGATATTCGGTTAAGTCTAAGGAACGATGGTCATCCCACCGTTCCCAGCCTTTTTTTTGTTTATTGATCTTGCGTGAAATATCATCAAGGAACATAAACACTTTTGCCTTTGAACCGTTACTTAAACGATAGTTTATTGATCTTCAGTTCTTTATCCTCGGATCTCACAGCATTGATGCCTTTGATCTCAAAAATGATCGCTTCGATCACCAAAAAAACATTGCTTTGTCCGCGGATACACCCAACAAATGCGTCCTTACCTTTGCCAAACGCAGTATGTAAATGGATCTTCGGGTCTTTATCATCCCACGCGATCGTAGCGACCCCCATTACCTCATGCGCTTCCGGTAAGGCATGCCAGAACGGCTCCGGCGGAATAGCGGTCTTCTTTGGCCCTGAAACACATTCGGTATTTTGTAATGCACCGATAAAGTGGATCATGCCGGAATGTATGTCCTTCTCTTTTACAAATTCTGTCAACGCGCTATAGATAGTTTCATTATTATCAAAACGCACATAAAAAATACGCCCTATTGTACCTTCTCTATATTCCATAGGTTTACTCCATAGTGTGGGAATTATATGTTAGTGATCGAGATCCTGAAATACAACATGTGGATAACTATATCATAGATCACGGCAGGCACGACTGAGAAGATGAAAAGCAGAACACCTTGAAAACCGAAGAGATTGCTTGCCACAAGAAAGAATATAAACGGAATCCCGTAGACGCCGGCCATTTTATATCGATTGACCTTGATCTCAACGTGTCCCTTCATTTTTGCCACTAATTGATCGATCGTCTCTTCCCTCTTAAAAGTCCCGTCCCCCATGATGCGCCTATATTCGGCCTCACGCATTACTTTTTCATGGAACGCGCTTATGGTAAAAAGCGATGCGATAAGCGCAAGCATGATCAAAGCCGCAATATTCCGTAAGATCACGTTAAGGCGATGATCGCCATAATAGATATCACTCAGGATCTTCATGTTGGTTTTTAAAAAATCGCGTTGGTCGGTAAGAGGATACGTTGTTCGTTCTGCTATATCGGCGAGTTCTCTGTGCTTTAATTCTAAATGACGGTTACGAAATGCTACATACAGGTCCGCATACAAAAGATGTGCTTCAATGAAATTAGGTTCGATCTGTAACGCTCTATTTAAACGTACCCGCGCATCGGTGTAATTTGTGATCTTCATTAACTTCTTGGCCATCTCGTAGTTCTGAAGCGCTTCTTCAATTTTTGCAAGGCGGCGTTCGGGCGGCATCAGGTTGGAAACGCCGTATTTCTTTAATTCATTATCACGGCCCTTGCTCTTTAATGATAAAAAATGAAGAAGTCGCATATCGGCAACCGCGGTCTCCTTTGCAACGACGGCAACCTGCGTAGCCTCCTGCGCATTGACCGAGCTCTGCCCCACAATGCAAAACATCATACAGCACAGCCATATGCCTATGATAACAGTATTAGTTTTTTCCCTCGCCATATCCTCGTCACATTTTTTTGGTATTCTTAATAGGATTTTAACCTATAATGTATCATAGTTTAGAAAAAAAATATAGTAATTCACACGTAACTATCGATTTTTTTACGAATCAGAACTGTTTTTTACCGGAATAAAGCCATGAACGATGCTATATCACAATTAGAGATCGCCTCGGTCGCCTATGGCGGTATGGGCATTGCGCGATATGAAAATCTTGTGTATTTTGTGCCAGGGACGGTACCCGGAGAGAACGTCTCGGCCAAAGTCACAACACGCAAAAAGAATTACGTGATCGCCGAAGCGTTAGAAATACTATCCCCGTCCCCAGATCGGGTCTCGCCGCCATGCCCTTATTTTGATCGGTGCGGCGGTTGTGTCTACATGCATATCAATGCTCCGTTGCAACGTGCACTCAAAAAACAACAATTGATCGATATTCTCACGCGGCTTGGGAAACTGAATGCTCCACAGGTTGAAAACATCAGGTACGCTCCTAATGACCTCTATTATCGGAATCGGATCACCGTGCATAAACGCACTGCATTAGGTGGGATGATAGGTTTTTTCTCGCGCGATAATCAAAGCATTATCCCTATCGAAAAATGTATCATTGCGCAACACGGACTTAATCGGATGTTTACGCAGATACGCAATCTCACGGATATCCCTTCGCCTTTTGCCGAGATAGTCATCGCATGTGATGCACAGAGGTCTGTAGCGCTATTTACCTCGCAACACACGAAGAAACATACGTCTTTTTATTATTTTGACGGGGGCTTCCATACACATGAATGCCCGCCTTTTTCATATACTCTAAACGGGATCACCCTCGAATATAATACGAACACATTTTTTCAAACCAATAATGCGGTCCTGGGAATATTATGCAAAGAGCTTTGTGATACGGAATTTAATGGCAGTGAAGTCTTAATTGACGCATATTGCGGAGTGGGTATATTTTCGCTCTTGTTACATAAAAAATTCGATACTGTGATAGGAATAGAGGAAAATGGGCACGCTTGCGAATTTGCAATGCGCAACGCATCAAAAAACAATATCAAGAATGTCCCTATTCTCAACACCCACGTCGAAAAGGAACTTAAAAATATTCTGAGGCAACATTCATCACGCTCATGTACCGTCTTACTTGATCCGCCGCGAACAGGGCTCTCTGGCCAGATCGTCACTGCTCTCTTACATGCTCTGCCGCAGAGGCTCATATACATATCATGCGAACCGACAACCCTTGCACGTGATCTGGCCGCACTTTCATCCACCTATTCGATCGAACGTGTAATACCCTTCGACATGTTCCCCCACACACACCATATCGAAACCTTAGTTGTTTTACGGAAATAATGGTATACACAACGTATCGACAAAATTATCTATACGCATTCCGCCGATGTGCCACTTTGACCACAAAGACGATCAATACGTTATCGTACACTTCGTATAAAATACGGTAATCCCCTGATCGGATCCTATACTTTTCCTGTGATGATAATTTCTTGGCCTGCTTAGGACGGGGATCATCGGCTAACGCACCGATGATCGCAACGATTTTTTTCACATCGCGTTGAGGCAGGCGAGCGATCTCTTTTAATGCCGTTCTTTTTATTTTAACGCTATAATTGGCCATTCCGCTTCAGTTCCTTTATCATGTTTTCATACGAAACGGCTGGTTCATTCTTGCGCTCTTCAAATGCGGTAAGATCTTCCGCATCTTCGGCAAGTTCCTCTCGAATGGCGTCATTAACGATATCAGAGATCGTTTTATTGAGTTCGACAGCTTTCATTTTTAATATCTTGTGTATCATAGGATCAAAATAGATCGTTGCACGCTTGGTTAATGATGGCATACTGTGCCTCCTTTTTGACTTCAAGTATCGCACAATGCCATTAAAACGTCAAGACGTTTAAACGTTCAGGGCCCATAATACCATATGGGCCCTGAACGTATTGACACACAATAAGTTACGCTTCGGCCTTCATCAACGTCATCGAGACAAGCTCTTCCTTAGCTCGGGTAAGCCCTTCAAGCAAGGCATCGAGAAGGTCCGTTCTCAGCGTAAGCCCCTTCTTGCTCGGCAACTTGATGTCCTGATCTTTCGCATTGAAATATACCCGCATATCGCAATACATGTTCCCTTTAAATTCTTTTAAACTTACCTGGATCTCTTCGTCCTCCCGAAGCGGGATGTTATAGATCAATTTTTGACTCATGGCTTTCTCCTTTCATTAATTAATAAATATACGACCGATGTCCCGAAGAGCAACAACACGGTCGGCTCAGGCACCGGCGCACTGTTCGGGCTATCCTCGTTTACCCCATCAACGATAGACTCGATGGATGGCAAAAACAATACCGCAGAATTAAGCGGAGTAAATGAATTCATGTTTCCGCTGCTGATAAACCCGTAACCACCGCAATAGAAACGTAGTGATTCGTCATAAGACACAATATCCGAAAGTACGATCTCATAGGGATCGTTCTCCCCGACCGGAGAATCATTAGGTTCCCGGTCCTCAAGCTTGTACTCGATCTCAAATAAAGCGACCTGATCAAGTAATCCGGCGATCTCACTGTTAGTAAAAAACACATCAGGATCATTGGCCTGAGCAACATCGGCTGTATTCACTGCGATGCCGTTAGCTGTAAACGATGTCCACGTACCATCGATACCGATGAATAACAGTTCACGCGCGATATCATAACTATTGTGCAAGTTGCCAAGATAAAGCGACGCACTGTCCCCGCTTGTGACGAACGTATTGTGCTCAAGGATATCCATCGATCCGTCCCCGTTGCTATCAATAGACGTTTCAGACTGAAAATCATTATCCGTGATATCAGCGCTGATCATGATCCTGTTATCGTAACTTAAATGTGAAAAGTCATAATCTGCAAAAGAAACTAACGACATTGCTTCAACCTGAAGCCCGGAATTTATATTTATTATCACGATCAAAAGAATGAAAACTCTTTTAACATTTACCATAACACCTCTCTTTTATTATTAATCAATTATTATTTTGTTTTTATTCATTTTATAAATAATTCTATTTAAGTCAATTATTATTTGCCATATAATCAATTTTAAATTAATTTTATCTCCGGGATTGACAAGATAGGGAAACTTTAATATAATTATTACCGACTGACCGTCAGTCTAGACCGGTGGTCAAAAAAAAGGATATTTAATATAATGGTACGTATTTTAAAAAACTACGAAGACAGAAAAAACGAATTGCTTGCCACAGCACAACGACTGTTTTATCATCACGGATATGACCAAACATCGGTCAATAACATCATCGAAGCGGTCGGAGTATCAAAGGGTACATTCTATTATTACTTTAAATCCAAAGAAGACTTGCTCGACTGCATTATCGATACCATGTCGCGCAATATCCTGAGAGAAATGGGCAGCGTTATTAATGAAGCCGGGCTGGATGCGTTGACCAAATTCCGTAAAGTTATCGATGTAACGCGTCGCTGGCGCATCGCCAATAAAGAACTTTTTATGACCGTAACCAAGGTCATGTATCGTGATGAGAACGTGTTCCTGCGCCACAAAATGGACATGCGCGACCTGCAGCTGATCACGCCGGAACTTAGCAAGATAATCAAACAAGGAGTACACGAAGGTGTTTTTCATATATCAAATCCTGATGACGCAGCAGAACTAATCATGCGGCTTAGTAATGAAATAAAAGAAGTGATCTCAAAACTCGCGATCGCGATTCGCCAACATCCCGAAAATGCTGCGCTTGTTGAGCGTAAACTTGAAACTTTCGGTGTCGCGCTTGAACGCATACTCGGCGCACCTAAACATTCTTTGGGAATTCCTGATAAAGAATTATTAAACTGTTTTTTAAAAGAGGATGAGACATTATGAGATCAATGAAAGTATATGTAATTATATTAATGTTCGTTCTTGCGCCGGCCGCTTCCTATGCACAAGTCAATGACGACGGAGCTGAACCGATAGGGCTTGAACAAAGCATCTCAAAAGCGCTGGTCAACAATTTTGATATTTACATCGCCCAGCTCGAAAATAAAATATCTTTTCATGAAGTTGACAAAGAGCTTGGCAAATACGATATTACCCTTTCCATGGATGGCGGCTACATTAATGATCAAACTGAAAAACAATCAGCGGTATATCCTAAAAAAACCATAACGACTGATTTCATAGCCGGCTTAAAGAAACTCTTTCCGTTCGGAGCACTCGCTGAACTAAATACTCGCAGTACGCGGACATCAACACCTTCTAATTCACCATTCGCGGCTTCGATAAATCCGATATATGAAAGTGCCCTTGAGTTTACGGTAACACAACCGTTACTAAAGAATTCCTTTGGCTTTATTGACCGGGCCGAGGTCCGCTTGATCAAGATCGATGTTTCGCAAGCCGATCTCGAGACGCTGACAACGATAGAAACGATAATAACCGATACGTACAAAACGTATTTTGACCTGATGTACGCCTATGATTTTTTTAACGCCAAACAAGAAGCGCTTGAACGTGCCCAAGAATTCCTTGAAATCACTGAAGATCAATTACAAACCGGTCTCGTTGAACAAACAGATCTTCTCGCAGCACAAGCTAATGTACTTATAAAAGATAATGCCGTATCGGACGCGAAAGACGATATTCTAAATGCATCGAATGACCTTAAATTCGTGACTAATTATTATCCCGATACGGTGTTGGTGCCTGCCGATCGCAATATTGTCTACGATATCGACAACGACCTAAATACGCATCTTAAAACAGCTTTTGAACAACGCCGTGACTATAAAAGCAAACAATTGGAC
>JAFGJY010000124.1 GCA_016928875.1 Candidatus Omnitrophota bacterium
ATGAGGAACTTCGAGTTCGTTCTCTCAAAGGCTTTATTGACCGAACCGTATTGCACTTCCAGGTCGAAATAATCCATTGCCTTTGTAAGATACAAATAAGTGTTCGCATCGAACCGCTCGACGAACTTATCGCCTTGGTAGCGCAGATAACTCTCGACCTCGAACTCGGTCGAAAAATCATACCCGAGTTTTTCCCGCTCCTGCAGGCGGCGCCCGAACTTGGTGCGCATCGCCTCATCGCTCAGATACGTGATATGTCCGATCATGCGCGCGATCGCAAGGCCGTTGTTCGGCGCTTTGTCCTTACCGTAATAATTGCCTTTTTGCCAATCCGGGTCTTTCATGATCGCGTTGCGGCCGACCTCATCGAAAGCAATGCTCTGCGGCGAAAGTTTGGGCGTGGTCGCGATCGCGATCACCGACCGTACATTCTCCGAATACCGAATGCCCCACTCAAGCGCCTGCATCCCGCCCATTGACCCTCCAACCACCGAATGTAATCGCGTTATTCCGAGATGATCGATCAATTCCTTCTGCACGCGGACCATATCCGCAATGCTCACGACCGGAAATGCCAGACCGTAAGGTTTTTTCGTCGCCGGATCAATGCTGTTCGGGCCAGTGGTCCCTTTGCATCCGCCAAGGACATTCGCACAGATGACGAAATATGTATTCGTATCGAACGCCTTCCCCGCACCGACCATTTCTTCCCACCAGCCGGGTTTGGTGTCCTCCGCCGAATAGCGACCGGCAACGTGCGCGTCCCCTGAGAGCGCGTGGCAGACGAACACAGCATTGCTCGCATCGGCATTGAGCGTTCCCAATGTCTCATACGCGACCGTGATCGGGCCAAGCTTCTTCCCGCTCTCAAGCGTGATCTCGTTCGGCGGTGTGAATAATGTTACGTGTTTGGTTTCGGTGATCATGAGGTATATAAATTCCAGGTCTTCGGTTTTAGGAATTAGATCCGTCCCCCCTCGTGAGGGGGGGAAAGCGACGAAGTCGCAGGGGGGTTTTAACAACAGGTACATTGTATGTAAAACCCCTCCCGTAAGGGACCCCGTCAAAGGCGGCTGTATTCAAACGGGACACGGTCGGCCCTGCGGGCCACTCCCCTCGAAAAGAGGCGTTGCCTCAACGACGTAAAGTCGTGTGACGACCATGTCGTTTTACACGAGGCTTTACGCCTTAAAAGGGGAGACGAACTTTTACATCTACGCCAGACACATGTCTGGCATTACATGCAGCCTGCGGCCTACCCTACCAATACAACTTCCGGAACTGTTCCGAATATTTTGTGATCCACTCTTTCGAAGCCTCTTTAAGTGAGACCTCGCGATTAAGCTGGAGACTGCGCAACGAGCGATATTCCTCGATCAAATGTAATTGTTCGACCAACTTTACCTTGAAGGCATCGGTGACCTTTAAAAATTCGATGCCGACCGAATACAATTTCGACGAAACCTCTTTGTCACAGCGCACAACGCATCCATGAACATGAAATATCTTATCGCGGAACGGAAGCGAAACATTGATCTCCGTGCCGGATACGATCCTTGAGCGCGAGAGGAACAAAAGCCCGCCGAAACTAAGGTTCACGGTCTCGGCCTTGTGTTTTCTGCGATGATCATGTATACGATGAAATTCAAGCGGCACACAGATCGGATGCCGGATGAACTTTCTTTTCTCTTTGAAGTCTTCTTGTTTTTTGCTCATAACAGGAATAATTATAACGATTTATAGAGAAGTTACTAGTAAAAAAACCTCTTTTTCATTGGCGTCGCAGGGATACTCACATAAATGTCGTCCCCGCGAAAGCGGGGACCTCAGGTCTCAGATCTCGGGTCGTCGCTTTGCTCCGGCCGGGACGACATATTACTGTTACCATTGATCTCTATCAACCGCTTCGCACGGAAGGCGCGCTGTACCGCGGTCATGTGGGTCGCAACGACGAGAAAGAATAGTACCCAGAAAAAAAGCTCGCGGCCTGCGATATGCCAGCCCGTTATCTCAGAAACAAGTAACCCGATAATAAAAATAAGATCACGTTCGAGCCGTTCCATAAAATCGGGCCACGCATTGTTCTCGATCGGCACCTCCATCGCTGCTCTCGCCTTGGCATAACTGATGATCAAACATCCGCTCAGGAACAAAAATGATAATATCCAATTCCCTTTTACGATCGCCACTGCCAGAACACCGATCGTCTCATAATACCGGTCCACCAACGCGTCCAGGTAACTGCCGAATTTTGATGTCGTATTCGTAATGCGCGCGAGCGCGCCGTCAAAGGCATCAAAAAAACCGAAGACCAGCACCAGCACACAAAAAAGTATCAGGTTCTTGGTCAGAAACAATATAACGCAGGCGACAAGCAAAAGCACCAGGCTCCCCAGAGTGAGCATGTTCGGTGTTACGTGCAGAACAACGAACACGCGCGCTATGCGATGGGTTATCGTGTTAAAGAAATTTTTATATTTCGCACTAAGCATCAACCGTCTCCTGCTTATCACCGGCCGTTACCGTTCTCGGCCCGTTTTCTTACCGCTAAAGATGGTGCCGAGTTTTTCTACCCCATACCCAACGTCCTCAAAGAACTCGTGCGTCGCTTTCGCCGTTGTCTCAGCCATCTTCGCAAAAGGATCGGTCGCATAACGCTGTACGCTCGAGAAAAAATCCTCTGAGACCTCGACACCTTTATCGAGTGTTTTCGAGCCAAAGGTGATCCCTCTCTCCGTCAACGGAGACAGAGCATTGTTCATATCGTCCATGTCGATCCCGAGCGGGATCTTATCGAGCGTGGTACCTTTGACGATCTCCATGACCGCGATCTTGCCGAGCATTGAAAGCTCATCGATATTCTCATAGACCTTATTGTTCACATCGATCCGGAAGACTTTGTATTTCCCGATCATCTTCGTATGGTCGACATAGCCGACCTCTTTAATGGACAAGACGAAACGTTCTATAAGAAAAACGCGCTTGCGCGATTTCGGCTTCGGTGCGGTCTTGATCGGCTTGAGATTTTTAAGGAGTGAAAGATTGGTGACCCCGTCCGTGCGTTTTTCGATCACGAAACGGCGCGCGTGATATTCGATAAGAGGAAATACGATGTCGCGCGGATAGGTCGAGCGAAAAAAACGCCGGTAATCGAACCGGATCACAAGGCGTTCAAAATCGGCAAAAACACGCTCATTGAACTCAGGCGGATTTATGACAATGAAATTTTTGACAACGATCGTATCGTTCTTAAGGTCCACCCACGCTTCATCGAGCGCGACCCTAAACCCGGTACGGTCACTGAAGTAGGCAATGATCGCGTGCTTAAGAATCGTGCGGCCGCTATAATGCAAAATGAGCGCAAGCATGACCCCCAAGATAACTATTACAATAAATGTACGAAGGACGAATTTCATAATACACCTTGACCTTGATCCCGCATCGTTTATTGAGCTTTATTATATCAAAATGAAGAAGATAAAAAAAAAGAGAATCTTTCGCAAGATCCTCTTTTTTTAAGCCCTATACGTTTTCAAGGTTCATTTATTAAATGTATTTAAAAAGCAAGTGCCTTTATACGTACCGTTTCGATCGAAGTCCCCGTATTAACTGGAAACGAGTACTTCTTTTCTCTTGAGCAAATGTTCGGCATATTTAGAAGTATCGCCGCCCATTGACGTTCTCATCTCCGCGATCTTTTGGTCGATCTCAGAAAGCGTCATGCGAGAGATCTTTTTACTCTTGTTTTCTTTGGTTTCTTCTGCCATTGTAAGTACCTTTCAATAAATAAGTTAGCACACCGCTACGGTGCTCATGTTACTTTTTTGTTAATTCCCTGTTACCTGTATGGAAATCTTTGAGGGAAACGTATTATAGCATAAAACAAAGGAAGTCAAAGGCTTTTTATTCCACGCCGATCTGATAATCGCAGGCGAACACACCGCTTGAGGCGCGATGCCGGTTGCGGATACGGAGGACCAGAAAACGCACGGCTTCATAATCCGTATCGACGATCTCATCGAAGGCGGTCTGCACGTGCTTCCAGTATACTTTGCGGAAGGTGTCATTTTCAGCGATGAGCACATCGAGCTTCTGTCTGAACTCCAGCACGACCGTGGAGTCGCGCCTGTGCCCTTCTTTATTCATCAAAAGATCGATCTTCGCAATGATCTCACCGATCAACACGGCATTCTTGTTGATCTGCTCTTTGATGATCTTCTCTTCACTCTTGGTCAGCAATTTTGTGCGTGCCATGTCAATGCTCTTTTCGCTAACGTGATGTGTGCTTGCTAAAAATCTAACATAAACGCGATACTTTGTAAATGTATTTTGGTGCGGACGAACAAAATATTTTGCGTCAATGATAAAAAAATGTATGTTCGTTATCCTTTTTTTGTCGTCATTGCGGGGTCGGAACATTGTAGGGGCTGTTCGCCGACCGCGTCCCGTTGAGGACTCCGCCTTTGGCGGGGTCCCTTGCGGGAACAGCCCGATGAACAAGGGCCATTGAGGCCAATGGCCCCTACAACATAGAATCTCTTTGCAATAACAACAGGAAAGAATTCTAGAACATGAATGAAAAGACGAAGAGCCAGAGCGGCACGGTAAGGATCGCAAAGAGGTGAGAATAAAAAATGCTCGCGCTCAAGAACGCGTTGTTCGCATTTTTATAATGTCCGATCAAAATAAGCGTGACCGCAACGGGCATTGTGGTCTCGAGCAATAAAATGAACCTGTCAGTCTCATGCAGCGGGATCAGAAAAAGTATCGGCAGTGCCAAGAACGGGAAAAGAAGTAATTTTACGAACAAACACATCCCAAGCTCGCTCCATGATCGCAAACGATACCCTTTGTGGATCTCAAGAGAAAGCCCGAGCAAGATGAGCGAAAGCGGAAAACTCGTATTTCCCACTATCTTAAGCGGCGCGGCAACGACATGCGGCAGCCACCCCTTGCCTAAAATAGATACACTGATCAATGCGATCGCCATACTGATCATCGGCGGATTGAGGATCGCTTCGCGGGTCGTGCGCAGAGATGCTTCTTCACGCGCAAGAAATGCGGGAACAAAGAACCATAAGTTAAGATTAAACCCGAGCAGAAAAAGAAAAATATAAATGAGCAATTCTTCACGCAATGCACCGGTCGTCGTGAACGCGATAAATGCCAGCGGCAGGTAGCCGCAATTCTGGAACGCGCAAGAGGCCATGAACTCGCGCCGCGCACCGCACTCCTTAAGCGGCAGTTGCGCAAGATACCCCACTCCTAAACCCGCAAAACCCATCACGACCGCGCCGATCGGCAGGACCCACCACGTCGGGAATTCCGCGGCGTCGAAGAACGATGTCAATTTGACAAAAAAAAGCGACGGCAAACAGATCCATAATAAGAACGCGCTTAAACCATTCAGCATTCCCTTCTTGATGATCTTAAAAGCCGACAGCGCAAACCCGAAACCTATCAGCAATAGGATCTTGCCCACACCGCTTAAGACAACCGGAAAACTGTAAAATTCTTTGATCATGCGCTCATTTTCTCATGATATTGAGCGGGACACAACAAAAACCAATAAAAACAATCCCAATTTGTAGGGGCTGTTCGCCGAACAGCCCGCTGATAAAATACAAGGGCCATTGAGCCAATGGCCCCTACAGGATGAATCCCCGTTACTCCCCATCACCTTTCCCCTCCCACCTATCACCTACATTTTTCCCTTCTTGCCAATCAACCGCTGCAGCGGTACAATGAATTTGTTAATAAGGAGGGTTACCATGACAATAAAAATAGCGTTTTTTGACGCAAAACCATATGACAAGGGATCCTTCGAGGCCGTGAACAAAGAGTTCGGCTTTGAGATAAAATACTTCAAATCGCACCTGACGGAAGATAATGTATCGCTGACCCAGGGCTTTGACGCGATCTGTATCTTTGTCAATGACATGGTCACCAAAACGATCATTGAAACACTTTCGCGTAATAACGTGAAACTGATCGCGCTGCGCTGCGCCGGATACAACAATGTCGACCTGAAAGCCATTTGGCAGAAGATCCACGTCGTACGTGTGCCCGCGTATTCACCGTACGCGGTCGCGGAACACACGCTGGCGCTCATTCTCGGGCTTAACCGCAAAACACACAAAGCGTACCACCGTACACGCGACGGTAATTTCGCCATAAACGGCCTACTCGGTTTCGACCTGAACGGCAAGACCGCCGGCATTATCGGCACCGGAAAGATCGGAAAGATCACAGCCGGGATCCTGCGCGGTTTCGGCATGCGGGTCCTGCTCTATGATAAATTCCCGGACGAGAAATATGCCGCCGCATCCGGCTGCACGTATGTTCCGCTTGAAGAATTATACAAAGAGTCGGATATCATCTCGCTCCACTGCCCGCTCACACCCGAGACACATTACATAATTAATGAAGTATCTATTAATACTATGAAAAAAGGCGTGATGATCATCAACACCGGCCGCGGTAAACTGATCGACACCAAGGCGCTGATCCAAGGGCTCAAGTCGGGACAGATCGGCAGTGCCGGATTGGACGTGTATGAAGAGGAAAGCGAATATTTCTTCGAGGACTTTTCTAATTCGGTCATCGAGGATGATGTGCTCGCGCGGCTCCTTACCTTCCCGAACGTGCTCGTGACCGCGCATCAGGCGTTCTTTACCGAAGAGGCATTGCGCAACATCGCCGAGACGACGCTCACGAACATAAAACTCTTTTTCGAGAAGAACGAACTGCCGAACGAGATCTGTTATAAATGCGATGCTGCCGCCTGCCCGCGCAAGAAGACCGGCAAATGCTTTTGACATGAC
>JAFGJY010000125.1 GCA_016928875.1 Candidatus Omnitrophota bacterium
CTCGACGGTCCGGCTCAAAGATGTCGACATGCTCAAAGAGAAGAAGATCATAAGCGGCGGCATGATGCCGAAGGTCGATGCGTGCGTGCAGGCGCTCTTGGGCGATGTAAAAAAAGCACACATCATCGACGGCAGGATCAAGCATTCGTTATTACTTGAAATATTCACGGACCAAGGTATCGGTACCGAGATCGTGATGGAATAGGAAGCTGATTTGGTCCATCGTCTACAATTGGTGGTCCATGGATGGTAGCCGCGGGCTTTAGCCCGCGCCGTTCCAACAATCCCATTGACGCAGTGTGAGAAGAATTCTTTTTCACACTGCGTCAGTGGGAGGATCTGTTACGCAGGATCGTGATGGAATGAGCGGTTTATACGGTTCACAGCCGACAGTTAATAGTCCATAGTCAAAAATTGTCATCTTGATATTTCCTCTCCGTCGTCATTGCGAGGCCTGTGCAAAGTGTTGGCCGAAGCAATCTTTGGTCGTGTGATGCCGAACTTGTTTCGGCATCTAGATCCTGACATTTGTCAGGATGGCAATTCTGAGATTGCCGCGTCGGGCGTTGCCCTCCTCGCAATGACGACTAGAGGGGGATAACACAAAAAAGCTTATAAAAAGGACATACACATGAATACACAAGACGTTAAAGAACTTTACAAAAATTATGTATTAGGCAACTATGCACCCGAGAATATGTGCATCGTTAAGGGCAAAGGTTCCCGGGTGTGGGATATAGAGGGTAATGAATACCTCGATTTTTTCCCGGGATGGGCAGTATGCGGACTTGGGCATTGCCATCCGGCAGTGGTAAGTGCCTTGCGGTATCAGGCAGGCCGTTTGATCCATTTGCCGAACAATTATCATAATCTGACACAGGCAATGCTTGCGAAAGAAATATCCGAGAACTCATTTCCGGCTAAAGTGTTCTTCTGTAATAGCGGAGCAGAAGCTATCGAAGCCGCGATAAAGTTCGCGCGTCGCTATGGCAGTGAAAAGAAAAAATTCGAGATCATTACGACAATGAATTCGTTCCATGGCCGCACGCTAGCGGCAGCGACGGCGACCGGACAGCCGAAATATCAAAAAGGGTTTGAACCCTTGCCGGCCGGATTTAAATACGCGAAGTTCAATGATCTTGATTCTCTTAAAGCGCTTATAAGCGATCAAACGATAGCGATCCTCTTTGAACCTGTGCAAGGAGAAGGTGGTATCAATATCGCAAGCAAAGAATATATGCAAAAAGTACGAAAATTATGCGATGAAAAAGGATTATTGCTTATTTTGGATGAAGTACAGACGGGGATGGGGCGGACAGGCAAGATGTTCGCGTATCAGCATTATGGCATTGAACCGGACCTGATGACGCTTGCCAAATCCCTCGGTGGCGGCGTGCCGATCGGAGCGTTAGTGGTGAATAATAAGATCGAGAACGTTCTTGTGCCGGGTACGCATGCCTCGACCTTTGGCGGTAATCCGTTGGTCACTCGTGCGGCACTCAGTGTTTTTAAAACGATCAAGAAACAAAAGCTCTTGAAACATGTCGAAGAGATGAGCGCTTACATAGCAGAGAAGCTTAAGGGGCTTAAAGAACAATATGCGGTCATTAAAGAGATACGTATTTGCGGGCTCATGGTCGGGATAGAGCTTACCTGTGAAGGACGTCCGTATGTTGAGCGGTGCATAGCAAAACGTTTGCTTATCAATTGCACGCAAGGCAGCGTGCTACGCATTATTCCGGCGATGGTCGTGACCAAGAAGGAGATCGACAAGGCCTTTGCGATCCTGTCGGAGGTTTTTAAGGAGTTGTCATGAAAAAAGATCTGCTGACAATAGATGATTTTACGAAAAGCGAACTACTCAAGGTCATTGAATTGGCCGAACAGATCAAACGGTCGCCGGACGAGTATATTGTGTCCTTGCGCGGCAAAAATCTGGGGATCATTTTCGAGAAGCCCTCAACACGGACCCGCGTTTCGTTCGAAGTGGGCATCCAACAATTGGGAGGGTTTAGCTATTATTTGGCGCCGGATGAGATCCAACTCGGGTCGCGCGAAGAGGTCCGTGATGTGGCACGTACGCTTTCGCGTTATCTTGATGCGATCGTCCTGCGTACATATGAACATGAAACCATTGAGGAATTCGCGCAGTATTCTTCGATACCGGTCATAAACGGGTTAAGTGATTATTCGCATCCGTGTCAGGCGCTCGCCGATTTCATGACTATGAAAGAAAAATTCCTTGATGTGAACGCGATCACCGTCGCGTATGTCGGAGATGCGAACAATGTGTTTAATTCACTTATGATGATCTTAAGTAAGTTAGGCGTGTCTCTGCGGGTCGCAACGCCAAAAACGCGCGCTGTTGATGCTGCTTTACTTGCGCAATGTGCTAAGTATGCTGCACAAGAAGGGGCCACGTTGATTGCGGGATTACCACCGCAAGAAGTGGTAAAAGATGCGGATGTGATCTATACAGATGTTTTTGTAAGTATGGGTGAAGAAGATGAGCGTGATGAGAAACTCAAGGAGTTCGATGGTTTCCAGATCAATAAAAAATTACTTACGCATTGTGGTAAGGAGCCATTCATCATGCATTGCTTGCCCGCCCATCGTGGCGAAGAAATAACGGATGAGGTGATCGAGAGCGAGCGTTCGATCGTTTTCGACCAGGCGGAGAACCGTTTGCATGTACAAAAGGGGATCTTGTATTATTTGTTAGCATAAGGAAAACAGGAGATAGAGATGGAAAAAGTCGTTTTAGCATATTCAGGTGGATTGGATACCTCGTGTTGTATACGCTGGATCAAGGAAAAGTATGGCCTTGACGTGATCTGCTTCTCTGCGTTCATCGGGGAGGTCCCGGATGCCAAAAAACTCAATCAGAAGGCACTTAAAAGCGGAGCCAAGAAATGTTACGTGTATGATCTTAAAAAAGAATTGGCGCAGGAATATATTTTGCCGTCATTGTTCGCGCACGCTCGTTATGAGGGTAAATATATGCTTGCAACGTCGATCGGCCGTCCGTTGATCGCCAAGAAATTGGTGGAAGTGGCGCATAAAGAAGGTGCGAAGTATGTTGCGCACGGGTGTACGGGCAAAGGCAACGATCAGGTACGTATAGAAGTAGGGGTACGGACATTGGATCCAAAGCTTAAGATCATCGCGCCGCTTAAGGAATGGGAATTTAAATCACGCGAAGAAGAGATCGATTACGCGGTGAAACACAAGATACCTATCGATGTGACGAAAAAAAGCCCGTATTCGATCGATAAGAATATCTGGGGCGTAGCGATCGAGGCCGGCATGTTGGAAGATCCGTGGGTCGAGCCACCTGAGGATGCGTATGTTTTTACCAAGAACATCTCGAAGACACCGGACAAGCCGAAATATATCGAGGTGGAGTTCAGTAAAGGTGTGCCGGTGAAACTCAACGGCCAGGCACTGCCGTTGGTCGATCTGATCGAGAGCTTGAACATACTCGCCGGACGCTATGGTATCGGGCGTGTTGACATGATCGAAAATCGCCTGGTGGGGATCAAGAGCCGCGAGATCTATGAAGCGCCGGCAGCGACCGTGCTTATGGCAGCGCACGAGGAGATCGAATCTATGGTATTTGACCGTGATTTCCTGCATTATAAACGTCTCTTGTCGGAGAAATATGCGGAACTGGTATATAACGGTTTGTGGTTCTCGCCGCTTAAGGATGCGCTGGATGCGTTCTTTATGCATCATCAGGCACGAGTGACGGGCAAAGTCCGCGTTCGACTTGATAAAGGGACAATGGCGATCGTAGGTCGCTGTGCCAAAAAATCATTGTACAAAGAAAAACTAGCTACGTATTCGAAGGATGACGAGTTCGATCATACGGCAGCCAACGGTTTCATCAAACTGTGGGGCTTGCCGTACGAAGGTTCGCGTTAATGATCTAAGGATTTTCATGAAAAGGGGAGGTCTTCCTTCCTTGTCGTCCCGGCCGTTCTACTTCGCCAAGGCTTCGTAGGAATTATTGCTTCGAAGCTTTAGCGGAGAAGAAAGAGCCGGGATCTTAGGTCCCCGCTTACCCACGGTCCCGCCTTTAGGCGGAACCTCGCCTTTGGCGGGGTGCGACGCGGGGACGACACGTGAAAGGTAATGATTCAACAAAGGAGCGCCGTTATGGCAAAGATGTGGGGAGGACGATTCAAGAAAGAATTGGCAGAGAATGCCAAAGCGTATTCATATTCACTTGCAGTGGACCAAGCGCTGTTGGAATATGATGTGCAGGCGAGTTGTGCCCACGTGCAAATGCTCGGCCGTCAGAAGATCATATCGGCCGCTGAGGCGCACAAGATAGTAAAAGGATTAAAAGCGATCGGCAAAGAATATGCGGATACGGACCTTACGAAATTCGCCACGAAGTATGAGGACATTCATTCTTTTATTCAGGCAAAACTGGAGGCAAAGATCGGTCCGGCGGCGAAGAAAATGCATACGGCTCGTTCGCGCAATGACCTTGTCATTACTGCAACGAAATTATATCTTAAAGAGAATAGCACGGCGATCATTGGTAAGCTGGTCATGCTGCAGAAAGCGCTCGTGCGCTGTGCCGATAAGTATAAAGAGGTCATCATTCCGGGCCTGACGCACGTGCAACACGCACAGGTGGTCTTGCTCGCGCACCATATTTTAAGCTATGTGGAAATGCTCGAACGAGACAAGACGCGTTTTGCGAATGCCTTAGAACTGTGCGATGAATTGCCTCTCGGATCAGGATCTATCAGCGGGACGACGTTGCCGATCGATCGGGCATATGTTGCAAAACAACTGGGGTTTAAGCGTGTTTCCAAGAACAGTATGGATGCCGTAAGCGATCGGGATACGCTTGTGGAATTTCTCTCTGCATGTGCGATCTTTTTTATGCATGTTTCACGTTTGAGCGAAGACCTTATCCTGTGGAATTCGCAGGAATTCGGGTTTATTGAACTCTCCGATGAGTATTCGACCGGCAGCAGTTTGATGCCGAACAAGAAAAATCCTGATATGCTTGAACTGTGTCGTGGGCGTGCCGGCGCGGTGTATGGCAACTTGATATCACTGTTGGTAACGATGAAGGGATTGCCGATGGCATATAATCGTGATATGCAGGAAGATAAAAAACCTCTTTTTGAGACGGTGGATTTGACACGTGCGACATTGGATGTTTTAAGCGGGCTTATTATGACAACGACGGTCAACACATCACGGTGCATGCTTGCCGTACATGATAGTTATTTATACGCGACCGATCTATTGGATTATTTTGTAGAACGCGGCTGCGCATTCGCGGACGCGCATACGCTTGTGGGAAAGATCATAATGCATAGCCAGCAGAACGGTAAAGACCTCGCGTTCTTTAGCCTTAATGATTTTAAGCGGTTCTTCCCCAAGACAGATAAGAAGGTGTTTGAGTGTTTTAAACCGGAGCGTTCGATCGCGCGTAAGAACAGTATTGGTGCGACCGGCAACCACAGCGTAGCACGCCGCATTCAGTATTGGAAGCGGACGTTACGGTAAATAAAATAATTAAAGAAAGCCAACACAAATGCAGCATATACACTATAAAAACAACGAATTGTATTGTGAGAATGTCGCGGTCAAGAAGATCGCTGAGAGATTCGGGACGCCGGTCTATATCTATAGCCAGCAGGCGTTCATAGACCGATATAAAGAACTGAAGAATGCGTTTACGAAGATCACGCCGCTTATTTGCTATTCTGTGAAAGCGTGTTCGAATGTTGCGATCCTGCGTTTGCTTGTAAAACAAGGCGCGGGCCTTGATATCGTTTCTGGTGGAGAATTATTCCGTGCAGCAAGAGCAAAATGCCCGATGGCGCGGGTCGTGTTTGCCGGTGTCGGTAAGACACCAGATGAGGTCTCCGCTGCGATCAGGCACAAGATCCTGTTCTTCAACGTGGAGTCAGAACCCGAGCTTGCACGGATAAACGCCGTAGCGCGTTCACTCAGACGAACGGTCAATATTGCGCTGCGGCTCAATCCTGATGTTGAGAGCCATACGCATCATTATATTACAACCGCGAAAAAAGAGAACAAGTTCGGCATCGACTTTGCTTCCGCTAGAAGGATCTTTGCCCGGCAAGGAAAATACCCGAATGTGCGGATCAAAGGGATCCATTTGCATGTCGGTTCTCAGCTCACGCGGGTATCGCCGTTTGTCAATGCGCTTAAAAAGACAATGGCATTTATCGATTCCCTCGGCACGCTGTGTTCGATCGATACGATCAACATCGGCGGAGGCGTAGGCATCGTGTATGATCAAGAGAGAACGCTCTCGCTTAAAGAATATGCAGCCGGTATCGAGAGGATCATTGTTCCGCGGGGATACGACCTGATCCTGGAGCCCGGGCGCTTTATTGCGGGCAATAGCGGCATCTTTGTTACCGAGGTCCAATATGTCAAAAAAACCACGGGGAAAAGGTTTTTGATCGTTGACGGGGCAATGAACGACCTTGTGCGTCCAACGTTGTACCAAGCATATCATGAGATAGTGCCGGTCACAAAACGGCGGGGACGGAAAGCCCTGGTGTATGATATCGTCGGCCCGATATGCGAGAGCGGGGATTTTTTTGCTAAAAAAAGAAAAGTGCAAGAGATGCATCCGGATGAATTACTTGCCCTAAAAAGTGCCGGAGCCTATGGCTTTAGCATGAGCAGCAACTACAATTCACGCGGCAGAGCGGCTGAGGTTTTGGTATCGGGAACGAGGGCCCACCCCATCCGTTCACGTGAAGAATATGCCACACTTTTGAAAGGTGAAATATTACCAACCCATTTAAAATAAAAAGGTTATTGCGCATGGAAGGTAAATTTTATAAAATGTGTGCATCGGGTAATGATTTTATCGTCATCGATAATCAGGACCGATCGTTAAAGAATCCAGCCAAAGTTGCAAAAGAACTGTGCCAACGGCGTCTAAGTGTCGGCGCTGATGGACTGCTTGTGCTTGAGCCATCAAAGAAAAATGACATCAAGATGCGTATTTTTAACGCTGATGGTTCGGAAGCAGAGATGTGCGGTAATGGCGCACGCTGTGCAGCGTTATTCTGCAATAGGGTATTGAAATTCGACCAAACATTTTCAATGGAGACCCTTGCCGGCACGATCGATGCAGTGATCGAAAAAGGATCGGTCAAGGTCAAATTACCTGATCCGACCGATTTTCGCGATCTCTCGCCGATCGAAGTGCAAGACGGGATCTTTTATTTCTATTTTCTCAATACAAGCGTTCCCCATGCAGTGATCTTTGAAGAGTTCCTAGAGGATATTTCGGTTCCCGTTATAGGCCGTGAGATCCGGCATCATGAGCATTTTGAGCCGGAGGGAACGAACGTGAATTTTGTGCGGGTCATTGATCAAAAAACGATAGAGATCAGGACCTATGAGCGTGGGGTCGAGGATGAGACGCTTGCGTGCGGCACAGGTGCAACAGCATCGGCGATAGTGAGCGCATTGATCAATAAATGCAAAAGCCCCGTAAGTGTAAAGACAAAGGGCGGAGAAGTGTTAACTGTTTCGTTCGATCTGCATCTGTATAATGTGGAGAATGTCTATTTGGAAGGCAGCGCGCAGTTCGTTTACGAAGGTTCGATCTAATTTTGTACTGAAGAATAAAGGAGGCAGGTATGTTTCAAGGTTCAATGGTTGCGTTAGTGACGCCATTTAAAAAAGGCAGAGTGGATAAACTTGCCCTTAAGAAGCTTGTTGATTTTCAAATAGCCAATGGCACGGACGCGATCATTCCTTGCGGGACCACCGGCGAGGCAGCGACATTGTCGCACGAGGAACATAAAATGGTCTTAAGCTTTGTGGTCAATCACGTAGCCGGCAGGGTACCGGTTATCTGCGGCGCTGGATCGAATAATACCAAAGAAGCGCTTGAGTTGACCAAATATGCCAAGAGCATCAAGGCCGACGGTGTGTTGCTTGTTTCTCCCTATTATAACAAACCCACCCAAGAGGGGCTTTATCGTCATTATTCTGAGATCGCTAATGCTGTTTCTGTGCCGATCGTGTTATATAATGTGCCGAGCAGAACAGGCAGTTCTATCGAGCCGGATACCGTAGCACGGCTGGCCAAGATATCCAATATTGTCGCGATCAAAGAAGCGAGCGGATCACTTGAGCAAGTCACCAAGATCCTTACGTTGGTACCACGTTTTACCGTCATCTCGGGTGATGATGCCTTGACCATGCCGATGATGGCTATCGGCGCAAAGGGCGTTATATCGGTCCTCGCGAACATTGTTCCTGATCGGATGTCGCAAATGGTCCATGCGGTCCTGAATGGTGATTATAAACTAGCACGTAAAATGCATTATAATCTTTATTCGCTCTCGAAAGCGATGTTCATCGAGACCAATCCGATACCGGTCAAAGCAGCATTGCATCTAATGGGTAAGATCTCGAACGAGATACGGCTTCCGCTTACGCCATTGCCGAAAGAAAAAGCCCGCATGTTAGAAAAGATCCTTAAGTTGTATAATGTGAAATAAAGACAAGAGAGAACGGATAACAATGGCCTCCAAAGGAAACGCTAGAAAAATAAAGATCGCGATCGCCGGCGCATGTGGGCGGATGGGGCAGAGGTTGATCGCTTTGGTTGCGGCATCGTCAGACCTGGAACTTGTGGCGGTCTTTGAGAAAAAAGGTTTCAAGGACCTCAAGGCCACGGTCGCCTCGTTTTTGCCTGGTGCAGACAATGTTCTTGTCACTGACAATGCGGAAGAAGCCATAAATAAATGCGATATTTTGATCGATTTTACCTTCCCGGAAGTTACGCTTGCCAATCTTGGCCATGTCAAAAAGTATGGTAAAAAGGCTGTCATTGGAACGACAGGGCTATCTGCGGAGCAGAAGAGCGTGGTAGAGAAAGCGGCTAAGGAATGTGCGGTCGTTTTTTCACCTAATATGAGTGTAGGGGTAAATTTGCTTTTCAAGCTTTCCGGGATGGTGGCATCGATATTGCATGAGGATTATGATATTGAAATAGTTGAGGCGCACCACAAACATAAGAAAGATGCCCCCAGCGGCACGGCAGCGCGGTTGGCCGAGCTGGTCGCTGAAGGGCGCAACGTTTCGCTGGCAAAGAAAGGCGTGTACGGACGCAAAGGGATCACGGGAGAGCGCGAGCGGGGTTCCATCGGCGTACACGCGATACGCGGAGGTGATGTGGTCGGTGAACATACGGTCTCGTTTTTGGCCGACGGAGAACGCGTTGAGCTTGTACATAAGGCATCATCGCGGGATGCGTTCGCCAAGGGGGCGCTCGTTGCAGCACGATATTTGAAAAATAAACAGAGAGGGATCTACTCAATGCAGGATGTGTTGGGGCTTTCGTGAACAAGGACAGATGAATGAAAGCACATCGTTGTATGCCTTTTTCCCTCTTACATTGCTAACCATTTAAAAAGCGAGGTGTACATTGAGAAGAAGAATTGTGGCGAACGGGTTGTTGTTGGGTTTACTTTTTGTTGTATGTGGTTGTGCTTCTTTTACTGCTGAGGAAGCAGAGATCCACGACGAGATCTTTTCCTATGAAATACCATTTGACAAAGCTTTCTTGAGGATCGTCGATACGATCAATGATACGCCGGATTGGACATTGGATGGCACGAATCAGCGGGACGGGCTTATCATTGTGCGGGGCAATGACTTTGATTCCGAACAGGTGACGATCATATTAAAACGTATTGAAAAACGTCACGTAACCGTTGAGCTTGCTAAAGAATCTCAGAGGTCTCGCAATGTCGGCACGCTCTTAAAAGCGATCGATACGGACCTGATCAATCTTACATAATTGATCACGAGTTAAATTATTAGAACGGCGGCGCAGAGGCATTTGCGCCGCCGTTTTGTTTTAAGGAGTCATGATGGATATTCCTTCATACATAACATTAGAAAATGTTAAAACCCACAATCTAAGGTCCATTTCACTTAAGGTCCAGCACGGGACGATCACCGTGGTGACCGGTCTGAGCGGTTCGGGTAAATCATCACTCGCCATAGATACATTGTATGCCGAAGGACAGCGGCGCTATATCGAATCATTATCTCCCTACACACGGCAATTTCTTGAACGAATGGAGCGGCCGCCGGTCGAGAGCATTCGCGGCATTCTGCCGGCGATCTGCATCGAAGCCAAGAACGTGGTCACGAACGCACGTTCGACAGTAGGGACGCAAACCGAGATCAATGATTATTTGCGGCTTTTATTCGCACGTGTTGGGACGATGTATTGTGAGGCGTGTGGTAAAGAAGTCAAGGTCGATACGGTCGAGATGGTCTGCCAGGACCTTGTTGATCATTATAATGGTTCGTACGCGGCGGTCATTTTTTCGATCCCGGTGGAGAAAACGACCGAGGATCACATCGCTCTGTACGTACAAGAGCTGAACAAACAAGGATATACTCGTGTCTTTGTTAATAACACAGTGATAGGCATCTTTAGTAGGGATGCGCTTAATGCGGGAGTGTGTGCTGACGGCAGGATCGATGTTGTGCTTGATAGAATAAAGATCAATGCGGCAAACACAGGGCGCCTTATCGATTCTCTTGCCTCTGCCTATGCGCGTGGGCATGACCATCTTGCGGTGGCATTGTTTGACGACCAAAAGTTCGTCAATGCAAAGTGTGTACGGAATTATTCAGCCGTTTTTTCGTGCGCAGAATGCAAGAAAACGTTCAATAAACCGGAACCGAACCTATTTTCGTTCAACAGCCCGATCGGTGCGTGTCCCGAGTGCGAAGGGTTTGGCAGGGTGATCGTGATCGACCGTGACCTCATCGTTCCGGACGTTAATAAAAGTATCCGAGAAGGTGCGATCGAGCCATGGGAAAAACCGAGTGCTGAATGGGAGCGGTCACAACTGATGGCATTCTGTAAAAAAGAGAACATTCCGATCAATGTCCCGTTCAGGCGCCTGAAGAAGAGTGACATCACCAAGATCTTTGAAGGGACGGGTAAAGGTGATTATTTCAGCGTTAATGATTTTTTTGACTATCTTGAGAAGAAAAAATACAAAATGCATGTACGTGTTTTTTTGAGCAGATACCGTAATTACGTAACATGTACGCGGTGTAATGGTGCGCGAGTTCGCGGGGAAGCATTGAACGTAAAACTCGCCGGTCGGACGATCTATGATGTGCAATGCATGACCATTCATGATGCCCGTGTCTTTTTTAATGAGCTTAAGTTTAATCCGATGCAAACAGCCATGACCGGGCCTGCGATGGCGGAACTCACCAGCAGATTGCAGTATCTTGATGAAGTCGGGTTGGGGTATCTGACGCTTGACCGGATGTCACGCACGCTTTCGGGCGGGGAAATGCAACGGATCAATTTAGCGACTGCGCTCGGAACACAGCTTGTCGATACACTCTATGTACTTGATGAACCTAGTATCGGGCTGCACGAACGGGACAACGAAAAATTAATAAAGATCCTCCAATACCTTAAGAAGCTCGGAAACACGATCGTCTTGATAGAACATGATTCACAGATCATCGGCGTAGCAGACCATGTGGTCGATCTTGGGCCGGGGGCCGGGGCCCAGGGAGGGAAGATCATGTATGCCGGTGCGAGTGACGGTTTGCGGGCGGTCAAGGATTCGTTCACGGCAAAATATTTGAGAGGGGAAGAGACCATAACCTTACGTGATGGGAAAACACCTGAAGAGAAGAACGCGGAGCAAGTGATCACGATCACAGGGGCGCGCGAGCATAATCTGAAAGACATTACGGTCACGATACCGCTTGGACGGTTCGTGGTCGTTACAGGGTTATCCGGCGCAGGTAAAAGTACGCTGGTATACGATGTTCTCTATAAGAATTTTCTTAAGCAGAAAGGACGGCCGGTCTCTGATATTGGTGCCGTATCAGAGATCAAAGGGTTTGATATGATCGATGAAGTGGTGTTCGTTGATCAGTCAACGCTTGGCCGTTC
>JAFGJY010000126.1 GCA_016928875.1 Candidatus Omnitrophota bacterium
GTGGATAAGCGGATGATAGTGCTTGATCTGGCGCTCATGGTCGCCGGCACGAAATATAGAGGGCAGTTCGAAGAACGTATCAAGGCGGTCATGGATGAAATACGCCGCAACGAGGATGTCATTATTTTTATTGATGAATTGCACACGCTTGTCGGAGCCGGTGGCGCGGAAGGCGCAATTGACGCGTCGAATATTCTTAAACCCGCCTTATCGCGCGGTGAGATCCAGTGCGTTGGTGCAACAACACTCGATGAGTACAGAAAATATATAGAAAAAGACGCTGCATTAGCACGCCGATTTCAAACGATCAACGTTGATCCGCCGACGGTGGACGAGACCATTGAGATATTGAAAGGGTTGCGTGACAAATATGAAGCGCATCATCGGGCAAAGTTCATCGACGAATCCCTCGAAGCGGCAGCCAAGCTTTCGGACCGGTATATAACCGGCCGCTTTTTGCCGGATAAAGCGATCGATATTATCGATGAAGCGGGGTCACGTGCGCGGCTTTCGGTCACTACGGCTCCCAAAGGGCTTAAAGAAGCTGAGAAAAAGATCCAGGAATTCCGTGTTGAAAAAGAAGCTGCGATCAAAGAGCAGGATTTTGAAAAAGCGGCCAAGCTCAGAGACCAGGAACGAAAAGCGAAAGAAGAACTTGAGCAGCTAAAAAAAGAGTGGAAAGAGTCCAAGACCGACCTGCAGGTGACGATCACGCCCGAAGATATTGCGACCATCGTCTCAAAATGGACGGGGGTGCCGCTTGCGCGCTTGGAAGAAGCGGAAACGACGCGCTTGCTCAAGATGGGAGAGGAATTGCATAAACGGATCGTCGGACAGGACGAGGCGATCGATGCGGTCGTTCACGCAGTGCGTAGGTCAAGGAGCGGTCTCGGTAATCCTGATCGGCCGATCGGGTCATTTCTTTTTCTTGGCCCAACAGGAGTTGGGAAAACATTGCTTGCCAAAGCGCTCGCTGAGTTCATGTTCGGTGACAGTGATGCGGTGATCACGATCGATATGTCGGAATACGGTGAGAAATTCAATGTTTCCCGCTTGGTTGGCGCACCTCCGGGATATGTTGGCTACGAAGAAGGAGGGCAGCTTACCGAGAAAGTAAGACGGCGCCCCTATTCAGTGGTGTTGCTCGATGAAATAGAGAAAGCTCATCCGGACGTGTTCAATATCCTTTTGCAGGTCATGGAAGAGGGACGCCTTACGGATTCATTTTCGCGGAAGGTCGATTTCCGCAATACGATCGTGATCATGACCTCGAATGTTGGCGCTGATCTCGTAAAGAAGTCGGATAGCCTTGGGTTTAAACAATCACCGGAGGGCGATGACTTTGACCACGAAGCTCTAAAGGCACGGTTACTCGAACGCGTTAAGAAATCATTTCGGCCTGAATTCCTTAATCGTATCGATGAAACGGTCGTTTTCCATCAGCTGACCAAAGCAGATCTTCGTAATATCGTGCATATCGAACTTGGGGAAGTTGTTAAGCGCGTAAAAGAGAAGAAGATGAAGCTTGAGTTGAGCGAACAGGCAATTGACTTTTTGATCAACAAAGGCTTTGACCCGGCGTACGGTGCGCGGCCGCTTAAACGGACGATACAAAGGTGCGTTGAAAATGTGCTCTCGGAACTTATCCTTTCCGGAAAATTCAAGGAAGGCGATACCATTCGTGCCATTGTTGCGGGAGATACGCTGGATTTTGATAACAGTTGAACCTTTATGGAATAGATACGGATAGTGACACTAAAAAGATTTATCATTATAAGCCTATCAATTGCAGTTATGCTTTCGGTCTTGTTTTTGGCATTCAGTTATTACCACAGGCATGAGATATTTTCAGAGGTCAAGAAGGTTACCGAGCAGAAGATCAGCAGCCTTCTGCGAGCGAATGTCAGCATTGATAATATCAAGATCGGGGTGTTGAATGAAATATCATTAAGCCACTTTCAGATCGATGAACGTAAAAAGAACAGTTTTTTTTCTCTCATAAATGTTAACAAGATAGTTCTTAAGCTTAATCCGCTTAGCTATTTGTTGCAACCGTTCAGGATCCCCAATACCATCGTAATGGATGCTCCGGACCTAAAGTTGCAAATGCCGACCGAGAAAGGCAGTGTTTTTAATTGGGAACCGTTCTTCTTATGGGAAAATCTGGCTTTGGTGATAAATAATGGCCGGGCAGAATACGATCTTGTGCTGTTCAATAATGATCTGCTCATTGAAAACATAGATGGAAAGATACGTTCACTGGGGGAGAAACGTTACGATTTTGGTTTTTTTGCCGATGTGAGAAGCTTTTTTTCAGGGAGTGTTGCGATCTCGGGCAATGTACAACGCGAGCCGAACGATTTCAACTTACATGTTGTTTTCGAAGACATGCAGTTTGATGAAAACCTATGGATCCCTGTCAGGTCAATGAACGGTGATATACGTGTGACAAAAGATGCGATCCATATCGATCGATTAGTGATCTGGTTGCGCGGCATGCCGGTTGAAGTGCAAGGGACCATCACGAGTTATTTGCAAGAACCGCGTTTTGACCTTAGTTTTTCTGTCCTTAATAACATAATTCGCGTGCAAGGCGGCTATCCTGAAAGAGTGTTGACTATCAATGCAAATATTTTTGGTGGTTCATATACGATTAACGGTGAGTTTGAAGTCGATGATGCCGGTATCACGTTTTCAAATATGGTAACGGATATAGGGTACGAAGTGACGGCAGGCATATCGTGGGAAAAGCGGGCGAGCGATCTTTTCATTTTTCATAAGGAGAAAGAAATAAAGATCGATTTTCAATATCATGATGGTCGCTCTCAGGTGCTGCTTGACCTTAATCATATGCGTCTTTTTGGATATGATAGTGTTTTTAAGGGAAGGTTGGAACTCTCCTTATTATCCACGAAAACATCGGCAACACCACTTAGGATGGGGATCACGACGGATTATTTCATATTTAATTATATTCCGCTCAAAGAATTTAGGGGAGAATGTTTTGTCGGCGCCGAGGGACTGGAGAAGATCGACGTTTCATGGGGAACGGTTTATAACCTTAAGGGGAACATTCGATTTGATGAACTCAATCAAGCTGATCTTTTATTTTCAATAAATAATTTTGACATAAGCAGCATTTCGGACTTTTATGGTGAAAAGGTGCGGATGGGCTTAAAGGGACGATTGAATGGGACGGTCGATCTACAAGGGCCGGCAAATAATCCTGATATTATCGGTGCGTTAACGATCGACAATGGTGCATTTAACAGTATGGAGTTTGAAGAGACGATCTTGAATTTTACAGGCAATAAATTCTTGTTGCGGTTTCATGATTCGATAATAAAAAGCAAAAGCAGGACGTTTTATATCAAAGGTGATTTTGATTTTACACTTAACAATCCCCTCAACGGTATTGTGGTGCAGACAAGCGAACGAGTGATCGTATGGAGGGGATTTGACATAGCGACTGATGCTGAAGAGGACGGAATAGCGTTCAGTAAACGCATGACTGACAAGTTGACACTCAGTGCAAAGACCCTTAAGGCGAATGCCGAAAAAGACGCGCAGCCATTTTCACAAAGTGTAAGTTTGGATTATGATTTTGGCGACCTGCAAACCTTAAGTTTGGAAGCGACTGAGGGGGATGACGAAGAACTCGTACAGTTGCGACATAAATTCCGATTTTAATTGTGACTAGTAAATAAAGGGATCATGCCGATGAAAATACTATACAGGGATGCAAAAAGTATTGTTTTTTGGAACAATTTGATAGCGCCATGGGGTACGCACTCGCTCAAGTTCTTTGGTGCTACCGGGCAGGTTGCCTTATTGTTCTTTGAAAGCATAGTAGGGATCTGCACAAAGCCCATTAAATGGCGGCATGTACTTGATCAGATGAACAAGGTCGGGGTAACATCTTTTCCTCTAGTGTTCTTAACAGCATTGTTCACCGGAATGGTATTGGCGCTTCAGTCAGCCTACCAGCTCAAGCTTTTTGCCGCTACACAGTATACAGCTGATCTGGTCGCATTGTCTGTTACGCGAGAGCTGGGACCGGTGCTGACCGCAATGGTGGTCGCAGGAAGGGTTGGCGCGTCAATAACGGCGGAACTTGGGACAATGAAGGTGACCGAACAGATCGATGCCCTTTCATCACTGGCGGTCGATCCCGTACGATATTTGGTCGTTCCGCGTTTCATCGCAGCGTTTTTTATGCTGCCGTTCCTTACATTATATGCTGATTTTATCGGTATGTTCGGCGGATTCTTGATCGGTACGACCACATTGGGACTCTCGGCTACGCAATATTTTCAAAGCACATTTTTCCGGGCACTTGTCCTAAAGGATGTGATGACCGGGCTTATAAAATCGTTCGCATTCGGGATCATCATATCGATCGTCGGATGTTGGCAAGGATTCAATGCTGAAGGCGGTGCGGAAGGCGTGGGAAAGGCGACCACCATTTCAGTCGTAACATCGTTGGTGTTGATCATCAGTTCCGATTGTTTGTTCACAGCATTATTTTATTTTGTTTTTGGATAAGACGGATAATTCTTACGAAAAAGGAAAAGATCTACTATGATCGAGATCGTGGACATTCACAAAACCTTTGAAGACCATTATGTGCTGAGAGGTGTCAATCTTTCGGTCAATAAGGGCGAGAAATTGGTCATCATCGGTCGCTCAGGGTGTGGTAAGAGTTTGTTATTGAAGCACGTGATCGGGCTTATGCGGCCGGACAAGGGGCAATTGTTCGTCAATGGCGAAGATGTGTGTTCATGCTCGCAACAACGCCTAGACGAATTACGGCTTAAGATCAGTATGTTGTTCCAAGGGGCAGCGCTCTTTGATTCATTGTCAGTCGAAGAGAACGTGGCATTCCCGCTTACGGAACATACGAAGAAAACGAAAGAAGAGATCGCGGCAATAGTAGATGAAAAATTGCGTCTTGTCGGACTCGCTGGGATAGGGCGGCTAAAACCGGCCGAGTTGAGCGGAGGGATGAAAAAGAGGATCGGGCTTGCGCGGGCGATCGCGCATGATCCGGAGATCATTTTATATGATGAACCGACGACCGGCCTTGATCCGATCATGGCAGATATTATTAACGATCTCATAATAGATCTTAATGCTAAATTAAAAGTCACCTCTATCGTTGTTACGCATGACATGACCAGTGCCTATAAGATCGCAGACCGGATCGCTATGCTGTATGAAGGTGAGATCATCGGTATCGGCACGCCGGATGAGATCAA
>JAFGJY010000127.1 GCA_016928875.1 Candidatus Omnitrophota bacterium
CGCTGCCTCGATCCCGGTCGCGATCGTCTCTTTATGTTCATAGCCTGGCTCACGAAAATGGACATGCACATCCATTAAGCCCGGCAGTAAGTAGAGCCCTTTTGCATCGATCGTTCGCTCGGCCTTTGCGGCTATGCCGTGCCCCATTTCCTGTATGGTACCATCATTGATAAGCACATCGCACACCTCGTCTAATCCATAACGAGGATCGATACACCGAGCATTTACAATAAGGATATTCATCGCTCCGTCCCTCCGCTTATCAAATACAGAACTGCCATCCGTGTCGCCAGGCCGTTGGTGACCTGCCGCAGTATGACCGAATTATCGCTGTCTGCAATATCATCGGCAAGCTCCACATTACGATTAATCGGCCCCGGATGCATAATAAGCACATCCGGCTTGGCATATTTAAGCGTGTCTTTATTGATCTGAAATGTGTTCGCATATTCCCTGAGTGAGGGAAAGAGCGGCTCGTCCTGTCGCTCGAGCTGAATGCGCAAGAGCGTTATCGCATCCGCTTCGCTTATGGCTTCCTTAAGATCGTTCGTAACCCGTACCCCCATCTTTGCGATCTCGACCGGCAACATCGTCGCCGGACCGCACACGGTCACGTGTGCGCCGAGCTTGGTGAGACCCCAAATATTCGATCGGGCAACGCGCGAATGGCTTATGTCACCAATAAACGTCACCTTGAGCCCTTCGATCCTGCCCTTTTTCTCTTTCAACGTGAACATATCAAGTAACGCTTGCGTCGGATGCTCATTGATACCGTCCCCGGCATTGACCACGCCGGCATTGACGAACTGTGTAAGACGATGCGGCATCCCGCTTGCGCCGTGACGCACAACGATCATATCGATCTTCAGCGCCTCAATATTACGCGCCATATCTTTTATGGTCTCGCCTTTAACGATGCTGCTCGTTGAGGTACCGGAAAAACTCATAATGTCCGCACTCAGACGTTTCTCGGCCAACTCGAACGATGAACGTGTTCGCGTACTCGGTTCAAAGAACAAGTTCACGATAGTTTTGCCCTGCAGGGTCGGGACCTTCTTGACCGGGCGCTCGGATATCTCCTTAAAGGACTTGGCCGTCTCAAGAATGAGCTCGATCTCTTCTTTGCTGAGGTCCTTGAGGCCAACCAGATCTTTACGTTTCCACTTGATCGCCATGATCCCTATTCTTCCTCGCCTTCGTCGTCTTCGCCGTTCTTCCGTATGATCAACACCTCATCCTTACCTGTATCTTCCAGAAGCCGCACGATGATCTCTTCGTTCATGTGCGACGGTATATTCTTGCCTACATAATCGGCCCTGATCGGCAATTCGCGATGGCCGCGGTCAATGAGAACCGCAAGCTGTATCGCCTTAGGCCGTCCGAGATCTATCAAATGATCAAGTGCGCAACGGATAGTTCTGCCACTAAAGAGTACGTCATCAATTAAGACTACGATCTTCCCTGTTATATCAAAGTCGATCTCAGTACCGCGAAATTCCGGTTGCGGACCTACCTCACGCAGATCGTCACGATACAGAGTTATATCAAGAATGCCCATAGGAACGTCCTGCTCCTCGATCAATTTGATATTGTTCTGGATCCTGGCCGAGAGGAATGCGCCGCCCGTTCTGATACCAATCAGAACAACATTATCCACACCCTTATTCCGCTCTACGATCTCATGCGATATACGCATGATCGCTCGTCTAATTTGCTCTTCATCAACGACTTTTTTAAGACCTTTCATATAACATTTCCCTGCATATTAAATATTCTGTAGGGGCTGTTGGCCCAACAGCCCTTGATATGACGGGCCGTTCCCGCAAGAGACCCCGCCACAGGCGGAGTCCCAACGGGACGCGGTCGGCGAACGGCCCCTACAAACAAATGAATCCCTCATTTGGACATAAAAAAAGACATCACTTTCGTGATGTCCCGACTTTACTGTTCTAACGTTTTTATACGTCATTTTTAACCCCTTCAAAGCCTCTCGTGGGCTCAATTAAAGGTTTTACACAGCATGTCATTTGTGTATATGTAACATATTTTAATAGTGCTGTCAAGCGGATAAAATAGTGACAACATATCGATAAATGCTGTAGGGGCTGTTGGCCCAACAGCCCTTGGTATAACGGGCCGTTCCCGCAAGAGCCCCCACCACAGGCGGAGTCCCAACGGGACGCGGTCGGCGAACGGCCCCTACTATTCAGCTCTCCGCGCGAAGGCTTTCCAGCAATGCCTGCATATCCTCCGGCAGATCAGCCTTAAACTCAACATATTGCTCGGTAACTGGATGGATAAAGCCAAGCAAATACGCATGCAAAGCCTGGCGCTCAATGAGCTGCGACTGTACCCCATAGACCCTATCCCCTAAGACCGGATGGCCGAGATGGGCCATATGTACCCTGATCTGATGGGTTCGGCCGGTTTCAAGCCGGATATCAAGCAAGGTCGCCTTGGCGAAGCGTTCGATGACCTTAAAATACGTGACCGCCCGTCGCCCGTCGGCAGCCTCAACGACCATCTTCTTCTTGAATATCTTACCCGCGCCGATCGATGCATCACACACGCCTTCATCATGCTGCACGACCCCTTTGACCACAGCGTAATACCTGCGGGTGATCGAATGGTCCTTGAACTGCGCGGCCAACCGCATATGCGTCTGGTCGGATTTCGCGATCACCAAAAGACCACTTGTATCCTTATCGATCCTATGCACGATACCCGGCCGTATTGCGCCGCCTTGTTTCGATAACAGTGCGATATGTGCGATGAGCGCATTGGCGAGCGTATCCTTTTTTGTCCCTGCTCCAGGATGGACGACCATGCCGGCCGGCTTGTTGACGATCACAAGTCGTGCGTCTTCATATACAACATCGAGCGGCAGGTCCTGCGCCACAAGTTTAAGCGGTCGGGGCTTCTTATACATTATCGTGACCGAATCACCTGTTTTAAGTATATGGTGCGCGCTTACGATCTGGTCCCCATTGACCTTCACGCCGCCGCTTTTGATACACTCTTTTATTTTTGTTCTGGAGATTGTCTCTGATAAATTGCGGGCGAGAAAAACATCGAGCCGCTGGCCATGATCTTCTTCGGTAACCTGAAAAGAATTACTGCTCATGGTAGTTCCAAAATCGTTTAGTGATAAATATGAACACAGCGAGAATAAAAAGTACGATAGAGATCATTTGGGCGTGGCTGAAGACACCCCAAAAAACCTTCGGATTGACACGCAAAAACTCGACGAAGAACCGGCCGACCGGATAGAGAAGGAAATATACCGTGGTCGTGAATCCGACTCTCACATTCGGCTTGTTGATGAGGAACAACACAGCCGCAACCAAAAAACACACAAACGCCGAATACAGCTGTGTCGGATGCACATAATAATGAGTATGCGGGAACTGCATACCAAAGATCGAATCAGTGACCGCACCTCCGCAGCATCCGTTCATGAAACAGCCGATCCTGCCGAATGCCTGCACGAACGCAAAATAAGGCACGATCGCATCGGTCAGCAGAAAGAACCGTTTCTGCTTTATTTTTGAATAGACGAGTAAAAAGAGGAGTGCCGTGATCGTCCCGCCATACAAGACCAAGCCGCCTTCCCACACTCTAACGACGCCGAGCCAGTTATCTCTATATTCTTCATTGAACCTCAGCACATATAAGATGCGTGCGCCGATAAGCCCCACGCATGTGGTGGCGATCATTAGATCGATCAGTTGATCCGGCTTGATCCCTCTATATTCTCCGCGCCGTCTGATGATCACGAACGACAAAAAGAGGCCAAGCGCGATCATGAATCCGTAGGAAAATATTTTTATCGGACCGATATGAAAAAGAATTGGATGCATATAATGAATGTCCTATCAATTTATCGTCCCCCCTTGCAAGGGGGGTGATGCGAAGCATCGGGGGGGTTTACATACCAAGAACAACGCCTGCAAAACCCCTCCCGTAAGGGACCCCGCCAAAGGCGGCTGTATTCAAACGGGACACGGTCGGCCCTGCGGGCCACTCCCCTCGAAAAGGGGCGTTGCCTCAACGGCGTAAAGTCGTGTGACGACCACGTCGTTTTACACGTGGCTTTACGCCTTAAAAGGGGAGACAGTCTCGTGTCTCGTGTCTATTTCGACATCTTTTCTTTATGGAACAGCATATCCAGGATGATCAGTCCCACGCCAACTGATATGAAGGTATCTGCCAGATTAAAGACCGGCCAAATGCGAAAATCCAAAAAATCGACCACAAATCCCAAACGCAGACGATCGATTATATTACCAAATGCACCCCCCAATGTAAAGCCATAAGAAACAAAAAAGAGCGTTCTACCTTGATGGGTCTTTATTGCGTAATATGTTATAAATAAAAGACTTATGGCTATGATTGCAACGAGGAGGTTGGGATGTTCCTTGAACATGCCGAAGGCGATCCCGGTATTTTCAACATACGTAAGGTGAAAAATATTCGGTATGAGCGGGATTGATCGGGCGTGCTGAGAAAAAAAATCGCTGGCCAGATATTTTGAGATCTGGTCAACGATCACTATCATGCATGCAACTGCTACGATATACATGAGCTATTGGATAAACATTAGGGCTGTTTCTTTTCTTCTTTTTCTTTACACGGTATGCATTTGGTCGCGAATGGCAGTGCCTTTAAGCGCTCGACCGATATCTTACACCCGCATAACTCGCACACGCCATACGAACCGTCATCAATACTTCTGAGCGCTTCGTCTATTTTCTTCAGGATCTCCCGTTCAGATGAAGCAAGTCCGAGATTAAAATCCCGGTCATAATTATCGGTTGCCATATCGGCCATATGAAACGAATAACCCGATAGGTCGCCACTAGCATCCTTTTGGCTCTTGTTGAGCGTATCCTTTGAGAGGTGATCTATGCCAAGTACTATCTTGTTGCGATATTCCAACAGCGATTCTCTCAATATCTTCATATTTTTTTTGTTCATTCGCCCGATCCTCCGTTTGTCGCATTTATGCTAATTAGTCACTATCCTTCACGCCGCATCGCACGAGTCTTCCCTATCTCAAGACGCTTCAAAAGAGAAGGAATTATACAAAAGCATATTTCAATCGTCAACAGAATAATGCCCTATTAAATAAATAACATTAAATGGCTATGAAATAAAGGGGCACGATCCAAAAATCATGATCCATTCCATTACCATGGTAAAGAGCTCGTAAACGTTGTGGGGACAATCCACTAAAGGGACAGCCCCCACGAAATATTACGGGGACTGACATCTTTTTGCGCAACACACACAACATACCACACCTACGCGGTGGGGCGGTCAGCCCCACCGCGTAGGTGAAAAGATTAAAACGGTGTCTGCCCCCTGATGTAATTATTCTACGTGTATACTTTTTTGAAGGACTTTGAGGAAGGCCTCGACGACTGAAGGATCGAATTGCCGACCGCTCCATTTCTTAAGTTCAGCTATAGCTTCATCATACGGCAATCCTTTGCGATACGGCCGGTCCGATATCATGGCATGGAACGCATCAACGACCGAAATGATCCTCGATTCAAGCGGTATCTCCTCGCCTTTAAGTCCATACGGATAGCCGGAACCGTCAAAATTCTCGTGATGATGCAGAATGATCTTGGCAACGGTCTTGAAATCGTCATGATGTTCAAGGATCTTCGCGCCAATGCGCACATGGTCCTTCATCTTGACCCATTCTTCTTCGGTCAACTTCCCCTTTTTATGAAGTATCTCATCCGGCACGCCGAGCTTGCCCACATCATGCAGCCTGAGCGCGGTTGAGAGTATCTCTCGTTTATTGTTATTGAATTTAACGTTCATGAACTCGACGCACATGAGCCCCCACTTCTCTACCTCTTCGTGATGCCCGCACGTATAACTATCTTTCGCATCGACCGTGTTGGCAAGCGCAATGATCGTTTGCAGGTATTTTTCACGGTCCTTTTGACGCAACAATCGTATCACGCCCAGACTTTCCTCAAGGGCTTTGATCTTGTTAAGCAATGCTTCTTGGTATTCCGCGGTCTTGATCGCCATGGA
Source organism: Candidatus Omnitrophota bacterium (assembly GCA_016928875.1). Lineage (GTDB taxonomy): Bacteria > Omnitrophota > Omnitrophia > JAHJGZ01 > JAFGJY01 > JAFGJY01. The sequence goes on from JAFGJY010000127.1 coordinate 6,055, forward strand.
TGCATCGCTGGCAAGCGTTTGCAAGAACAATAGTTCATCATCACAGAGATGCCCGGTGCCATTCTTACTTCCTACAAATAAAATCCCCAGCAGGTCTTTTTTATAATAACCCGGAAAACACGCGCACGCGCTTAAATTTCGCATCGTCTCTTTCATCTTCTCAAGCCGCGGACCAAGTGTCGGGTCCTGTTCAATCAACTGCCCGTCGGCAAGCATATTATCGATCAGGTCGGTCGTAATGCAATCTTTCTCGATCATGATCCGCTTCTCATGTTTCATGAACCACCGCACGAGCGGATTATCGAGATCAAGCTTGATCAAACTTTTCGGCACGCGATTATCACCGCGCGAATCGTAAAAAACATAGCGCTGGTTGAGCTTATCATAGATCGCCATAGCAGTGTTTTTCACCTGCATCTCGCGATACAGATACCGCGTAATGATCTTAAGTAACCGTGTCGGGTTCTTCACCCGCACCATCACTTTGGCGATATCCCGAATAGCTTGTTGGTAACTGCGGATCATATCGTTCCTCTGGAAATCAATTACCCTAATTTCTAATTATTCTAATTTCTAAAAAATCCC
>JAFGJY010000128.1 GCA_016928875.1 Candidatus Omnitrophota bacterium
CAAAAGAGTGGTTTGTATATTATGATCACGGTTGCGTTCTCTAAAAGCGCATTTCCCTCATCGGAAGATATGAAACTCAACCAAGAGATCTGCGATCTCGTAGATAAACGAGGGTTGCGATTCAAGATCGCCTATATCGGGGTCACAGGCCTGGCGTATCTTGATATAGATTTTTATGATGCTGAACGCTATCCGCCAATGGTAGTCCAATGGGAACCGAAATATATTTACATCCCATCGGTACCCAATACCTTTGAAGTCGTTTCGGACGCGATCCAAAGCTTGACATATTCACTTACCGAAGATTTTATGCCGCTCATTAAAAATCTCAATGCGACATCAGAGCAATTTCCGCAGTTTACCGAGAAATTGAATGCAGTCCTTGTGTCGGTCCAAAAAACATTAGTAAAGGTCGAAGAATCATCGGGTGATTTCCCTGAGCTGACGGCCCAGCTTAACGAGACACTATTTCACATAAACCAGGTTTTTCGCAATGAACGCTATGATCTTGAGGAGGCGATCAGTAACCTGCGTATCATTACCGATAACCTTAAGGGAATAACGCAGATGATGCAGGAATATCCTTCATACGTTGTTTTAGGTAATCCGCCGCAGAAAACAGGAGCTGAGGAATAATGGAAAAGAACATATGGTTTGCACTTATCGGTAGTGTTGCCCTTTTATGCTCAGGGTGCTTTAGCCTGGAACGTGAAACTCCCGATATAAAGCACTATTCATTTAATGTAGTACGAGATCAGGTCACTGTGAAAGAAGAGAATGGATTGAACGTCATGTTCAAGGGGATCGACATTCAATCCATCTATCAAGGTCGTTCATTCATGTATAGGGATGCTCAATTGCGATTCATTAAGGATTTCTATCATCAATTCATGCTCGATCCATCACGGCTTATAACGGAACAAGCGACAGCATGGTTTGCGGCAGCGCCTTATGTCAATGTTCTTGATTATAGAAGAACAACGGTCAAACCGGACATTGAAATATATGGCATTATTACAAAGTTGTATACTGACATTCGCGACAAGAACGCACCGGTCGCTCATTTGGCTATACGATTTCGCGTTGTTGATATGCGCATTATGCCGTATGCGATCTTATATGAACATGACTATCCTGAGGAACGGACCGTGATGAGGTTTAGTGCTACGGAGATCATGAATGGTTTTAATGATGCCTTGCGATCGGTCTTGGAAGCGTTTGAGGCTGATCTTGGAGAGAAATTGGGCATATATCGATCGTGACGTTAACGATGCTTGGAGGTGCAATTGGCACGAATACGGAAATTCGAGGTTTTTGCGGTTGACTTGCCTTTAAAGCGAACGTTCAAGCAAATAGGCGATGAGAGGAGTGTCTCTGACAGCATCTTTGTAAAATGTATTACGGATACTGATACGAGCGGCTTTGGCGAATGTCTGCCGCGGGAACATGTAACCGGTGAGACCCGACAATATTCCTATGAGCTCCTTCGTGATAGCATTTTGCCGCATCTCGTGGGCAAGGACTTTAATTCTTTTGAAGATGTCCGGCAATTTCTCTTCCGCTGTGACGGCAAAGCGCCGTCGCTATTCCCGGATTCGCACCTGCCGCAAAATGCATCGTGGTGTGCGGCCGAGCTTGCATTGCTGGATACCTTTGGCCATGAGTTCAATGAATCCCTTTTTTCGCATATAGATGACAGAGCCAAAAGCAGGCACCGGTATAGCGGTGTTGTCTTCGCGGATTCAGGGATAAAGTTCTTTAGTACTTCGATGAAGATGCTTGTCCTTGGGTTCCCGGCGGTCAAGCTCAAGGTGACCAAGAAAGTCGAGCTGGATGCCATCAAACAGCTCCGTAATCTGCTGGGGAGCAATGTTGACATTCGCGTTGATCCTGATATAACCTGGGACCTGCCGACCGCGATAACCATGATCAGGGAAATGGCCAAGCAGGGCGTTCATTGTTTTGAACAACCGTTGGTAAAAGATGATATAGAAGGCCTCGCAAAGCTTGTTTCTGAAACAGGCGAAAGTATCATGGCTGATGAGAGTTTTACCGACCGGCAGTCATTACAAAATTTGATCGCGCAAAATGCGTGTACTGCCGTTAACGTGAAAATATCAAAATGCGGAGGCCTGATCGCTTCACAACGGCTTATTCTTGAAGCGCTCTCAGCCGGGCTTATGGTGCAGGTCGGCTGTAACATCGGCGAATCCTCATTGCTTTCAGCCGCACACCTGGCGTTGATAACCCAATTTTCAGAGATAAAATACTGTGAAGGGTGCTTTGGGGCGCATATGCTCAAGGATGATCCGGTTGAACCACAGGTGCAATTCAGATATGGCGGACGATTGCCTCAAGTTCCCGATCAGCGGCATGGTTTGGGAGTTACGGTCAATGAGGAGCTGTTGAGACGCTATACGACGCAGTTCGATGATGTAAGTTAATAGTGGTAGCATTACGATGTCCTTCCGCTCACATCAGCAGGGTGCATTATGAAGAATGAAAAACACCGGCATACTCGATTTGTTGTAGTCATGACCATGATATGTGTTCTGGCCATAGCATTGGTGATCACGATCATCATGTCTAAGAGCGAACCTGTACGGGATATCTTTGCAAAGATTGTGATCAAGAAGACGCTGGATCAAGCAGAGAAAAAGATAAGCGGCCATTTTACGCGGATACCCGCGACGATCAATGCAGGGTCAGAATGGCTTGCGGCGGGCGATCTTGATCTCAATGATGTCATTCCTTTAAATGAATACTTTATTCCCATATTGAAACGTTTACCACAGCTCTCGGGTGTTGTCGTGGCAGATGATGAAGGGTGTGAATATTTTGTGTATGCGGATGAGGCGACCTGGATAACACGCTCGATCGATCGCAAGCATTTTGACCAGGAAGTGATCTTCCGCCGGTGGGATACTGAACGTCACATGATCGCAGAGTGGGCCGAAGAGAGCGAGTATGTTACAAAACAGCGACCGTGGTATGAAGGCGCACTGAAGAGTTTGCAAAGCGGTACGCCATACTGGACGGATGTCTATCAGTTTTATACAAAGAAAAAAGTTGGCATTACGGCGTCAAAAGGTATGCTCTATGGTCCCCAAAACGAACGTTTTATTATTGTGGCGGTCGATGTCTTGCTCGACGATGTTCGGCAAGCTATAACAAAGGTCTCACTATCAAAGAACGCTCTAGTGGCCTTGGCCTCGGATAAGGGCGAGTTCATTACTTCAAGCACGGCAGACGAGTTGATGGTCAACGACGAACTCGTTGTGCCGCAGAAGTTCATGAACGGGAACCGTGGAGTGCTTTTAAATATTGCAATAGGTAGGGCAAATGCTGCGACCGCAGGGGCGAGAGAAGAATTGTTCGAGCTTTCACTTAATGAGACTAAATGGTGGGTCGCGTACAGAAAGCTTTCGATAGTAGATGACAATATAATTATCATGATAGCACTACCAAAGAATGAGATATTCGAGCTCTTTAAGAACCGCCGTGAGTTGATCGCTATCGGTGTAGCAGGAATTATAGTGGTGCTTAGCGTTGTGTGGTGTTTATTGACAATGGTTAGTAGCCGCAGGCTTTAGCCTCGGTAATATCCCCTCACACTGACGCAGTGTGAAAAAGAATAGCCTGCGGCTACCAACCAATTAAAATATTTGTAATGTATTTAAAAAACGGCGAAGATCGTTAGTATATGGATAACTATAACCTCATGGATGATAAAGCGACAATGAACGAAAAGGAGGTTATTATGAAAACATGTGTTCTAATTATTCTCGCAGTAACAATTCTTGCCTCGACAGCGTTCGCGTCTGAGGTCCTGTATCATGGTGATACGTATTGCGAGCGCGCATCGTATAAACTCGGTCGTGGCTTAAGCAATATTGTGCATAGCAATACAGAAATATGGCACAACTGGCACGCAGGCTATGTTGATTATGGTTTTTGCGGTGCTCAGGTCGGTATTGTGCAGGGATTGTGCAAGATGATGGGCAGGATCGTATTAGGAATGACCGATGTTGTGACCTTCCCGATAACGGCGGGTGTTGAGAATTATCCCATACAGCCGGAAATACCAAGTTATTATTAACAAAGGGCCCAGGGTAACTTTAACCAAAGGAGAAAGGGGTTAATATTGGTGAGGGTTTTAAGACAAATAAAAACCACCTACGAGGTGTGAAGAGCATTCTTCTCATCTCTCGTAGGTGGGGAACCCATGCAGGATCATGTCCTACGGACATAATAATAATTCCGCATATTGAAAGGATCACAGTGAAAAAACACATCGCATATTTAATGTTGCTCGCTATCGCTTTTACCGGTTGCCGATCGACCGGCAGTTACCAGTCGTTCAAAATATATAATAAACCTATGATCGGTGAAGTGGCACAAAAGTCGATCGAGTATGAAGGAGTTGAACGGAATCCCGTAATTGTGATCCCGGGGATCTTTGGTTCAAGGCTCATCGATCCGGCGGCAGGCAAAGTCATCTGGGGTGAATTTGCGACGCGCGAGGGTATTGTCGGTCTCGATAAGTCGCGGCTTGAAGCGTTGTCGTTGCCGATGGAACAGGGAAAATCTCTTAAAGAGCTGAAAGACGAACTTGTCCCTGACGGTCCGATCGATAAGCTACAGGTACAGGTGGGGCTCTTGCAACTGCGGATCGCTGCATATAGTGACATGCTTGAGTCGTTACGCTATGGCGGATATTATGATGAAAAATGTACCAATCTTTACAATAAAAGATATTATACGTGTTTTCCGTTTGGGTATGACTGGCGCCGGGACATCGTCGAAAACGCTGCAGCGTTGCATTTGTTCATTCTTGAGAAGCGTAAGTATCTACAAGAGAAATACGAAGAGCTCTATGGGATAAAGGATTATGATGTTCAATTCGATATCGTCGCACATTCGATGGGCGGGCTTATTGCTCGGTATTATCTGCGGTATGGCGACCAAGACTTACCGGAGGAGGGAGGATTGCCTGAGATCACATGGAGGGGCGCGAATTTTATCGATAAGATCATTATTGTCGGTACGCCGAATGGTGGCTACGTGGATGCATTGACCGAACACGTCAATGGTCTGACGTTTACACAAGTAGGAGCTGATCGTCTTGATCCTGCGGTATTAGGCACCTTCCCGTCGTTGTATGAGATGATGCCGGTCAGCACGTTTAAATGTTTTAGGGATAAAGATACGAAAGAGCCTGTGGATATATATGATCCATCGTTGTGGACAAAAATGCAATGGGGGATTGTATCAACGCAAGAGAGGGGATTGATCCAAAAATTATTGCCTATGTTCAAAAAAGAAGAGGAATGCGACATAGTGGCTTTTGATCATTTGACAAAATGTCTAAAACGATCCAAACGTTTACAGGCAGCCCTCGCGGTTCCGGTTACACCGCCCGATGACATTGCGATCCATCTTTGGGTGGGTGATGCGATTGAGACAAGCCAACGAGCGGAAATTGATATGAGTAATGGAAAGATAAAGGTGGTCGAATACGGTCCCGGCGATGGAAAGGTCCTTTCAGCCAGCGCGACATACGACACACGGCTCGGCGGGGATTGGGAGCCTTTTGTCCGTACACCGATCGACTGGACTTCGATCCATTTTTCCTTTGCGGCGCATATGGGAATCACAAAGGATCCTCATTTCATAGATAACATATTATACATTCTTCTTGCAACGCAAACGAAAGCTGCAAGAAAAGCCAATTTTAACAATGAGAGTGCATGAGAACATTTCTGAAGATCATATTTTCATTGCCATTATGGCTTGTCGGTATCGTTTTGCAGGCGTGGAGCGCGGGTGCGATCTACTTTTGCAGTTTTCCTGAGCATAAAGAATGGCAGCCGAAACTTGCCATAACCTACGCTGTGTTCATAGTGCTTATCTGGCTGTTTCATAGGTTCCGGCTAAAAGGCCTTATGATCAGTATGATATTTTATCTGATCGTGCTCATGTGGTTTCATGCTATAAAACCGAAAACGGAGGCTGTATATCCGGACGATCTGCGCATGGCGTATGCGGAGACAAATGGGGACTATGTTACATTACATAACGTCCGTAATTGTGACTACCGGACTAAAGATGACTATGACGTACGATACGAAACCCGCAGGTATGATCTTAGCACGCTTGAGACCATCGATGTGTTAGTCAATTATTGGGGAATGGATGCCATAGCGCATACGTTCCTTAGTTTTGGTTTCGGGAATGATAATTATTTGTGCGTTTCGATCGAGATCCGTCCTGAGATCGGGGAGCAATACGGCATGCTGGATGGGCTTTTCAAACAATATGAGATCATTTATATATGGGCCGATGAGCGTGACCTCGTACGTTTGCGGACTAATTATAACAATGAGGATGTGTATTTATATCGATTGCAAAATACTGACCTAAAATTCAGGCAAAAACTGTTCCTTAACATGATGAACAAGACCACAGATCTAAGGTCCGAACCTGAATTTTATAATACCTTGGTCCATAGCTGCACAAACACTATTTTCTATAACATCAATGATACGGGTCTTTACAAGATACCTGTGTGGAAACAGCGTATCTTGACCGGCAATGTCGATCGCAGGATCTATGATGAAGGGTTCTTTGATGCCGGTGTGCCGTTCGAAGAATTGCGCAAGAACGCATTGATCAATGACCGCGCGAAGGCGGCGGATAAAGACAAAGATTTTTCAAGAAAGATCAGGATACATTTAGAGTAATGAAGTGGGACCGTTTATCAAAGACCTGTTGATCGGAAGGAGGCTGAAATGTGCAAGGCGACAATGACTAAAGCATTAACATTGGAAATGCAGGATAAGGTTGGTTTATTTGCAGACATCACAAACGCAATGGCCGCCGCGGGGGTGAACATCATCTCCTTGTGTGCGTATGGGATGGAAGGCAAGGCACATTGTATGATGGTAACAGCCGATAATGCAAAGGCGCGGAGAGTCGCTGAGGGTCGAGGATGGAAAGTGAGCGAACATGAAGTGGTCTTGGCGACATTAAAGAATGAGGTTGGCGCAGCACAGAAAATCGCGGATGCCATTAAAGCCGCTAATATCAATTTGGATTATACCTATTGTACTGCATGCAGCTGTGAGGAAGGGACATGTAGTCCGGAGTGCCTTTGCCAAATGGTCTTATATGCGAAGGATCAAGCAGAACAGCTTCTTCAGGCGGTAAGCGTGTAGGGACTCCATAAAAGATGGGGGCACATGTACGAAGAAAAGGGCCTTTGAATAAGAAAGGTAGGCAGACAATGGATCAGCTTAAAATGGTATGCGCAATTATCGTACTTGGGATAGCTGCAATACAACCTTGTTGGGGGATCATCGCTGACGAAGGCAGCGAGACGCCTGCTTTGGTTGTCAGCGTATATAACAAAAATGGTTTGCAGCCGCTTAAGGATGTACGGATCAGTGTGGAAGGTGAAGATCCTGATACACATTTTGGGCGTGAAGAGGTAACGAATGAGGAAGGTGTAGCACGATTTTATAAGCAAGATTTTAAGAATTTCGTCATACATAAAGATCTCGAAGAGAATGTCACCGGGGTTGAACGGTATGACGGAGAAAGTACATTGACAGAAGGGCATGTAAAAGTAAAACTCATAGTTACGAATGAATGGAACGTCACGGAAGAACACGAGCTGCAGGTCCGCTTGAATGAGGAAGTAAGCTACCGCGTGAATATGAGTGGTGTTGAATAACGTTCATAATAAATAATTATGGATCATATACTATGACGAAAGCAATTGCCAGAAAAGGCAATTTTTTTGTTTATATTGTCCGTTGCACGCATGGGACGTTGTATACCGGGTATACCAATGATCTTGATAAACGATTTAAAATGCACAACAGCGGCAAGGGCGCCAAATATTTGCGCGGCAAAGGACCGGTAAGATTAGTATGGTCGAAAGAGTATCGGTATTATAAAAACGCGATCAAGGCAGAGAATAGAATAAAGAGAATGACAAAAAAGCAAAAAGAGCAACTGGTCGGACCATGAACGATTATATACGCTTAAAAAAAGGGAAGGACAAGCCCATTCGCAACCATCATCACTGGATCTTTTCCGGCGCGGTCGAGGAACCCTGCGACCGGGCCAGTGGGGATATCGTTGCGGTTTTATCATCCGGCGGTGAGCAATTGGGGCACGCGTATGTAAATGCGCGCTCGTCTATTTACGGCAGGATGATCAGTTTCGGCGGGGAAGATCCGCGCGATGCGGTAAGGCGCAACGTTCTGTCCGCTATCGAACTCCGCACGGCATTGATAAAAGAGGGTACGAATGCGTACCGTATCGTTAACGGGGAGGGTGACCATCTGCCCGGCCTTATCGTCGATAAGTACGATGATGTGTATATCATGCAGATCGGAACGCTTGGTATGGAAAAACTAAAAGAGTTTGTCTGCTCTCTTCTTTCAGAACGATCACGGCCGCGTTCGATCATAGAGCATTCGCTTATTCCGTCGCGTAAAGATGAAGGCCTTAAGCCGTACCACGGTGTCCTTTGTGGTGATAACGTGGCCGATGTCTATATCAACGAGAACGGGCTGAAGTTCCATGTTGACCTTACGCACGGGCAAAAGACGGGTTTTTTCCTCGATCAGCGGCACATGCGCGAGCTGGTGAGGACATTAAGCGCAGGCCGGCGATGCCTTAATCTGTTCTCATATACAGGCGCTTTTAGTGTGTATGCCCTGGCGGGCGGTGCGCTGCATGCCGTATCGATCGATAGTGCAGAGACCGCGATCGATATGGCGCAGGAAAATAGCCGGCTTAACGGATACACCGATGAGCAGCACAAGGGATTTTGTAACGATGTTTTTGATTTCATCCGTTCAAATCCCATAGATCAAGACCTTGTGATCATTGATCCGCCGGCATTTGCCAAGGGCCGCAAGGACATTGTCAAGGCATGCCGGGGGTATAAGGATATTAACCGGATAGTCATTGAGAAGGTGCCCCCGCGCTCATTGGTGGTAAGCTGTTCGTGTTCGTATTATATCGATGCCACGTTGTTTCAGACGGTCATTTTTCAGGCAGCGTGTGAAGCACAGCGCCGCGTTAAAATTGTCCAGCGTCATCATCTTGCCTATGATCATCCGATCAATGTCTATCATCCTGAAAGCGATTATCTGAAGAGCCTCGTGCTGTACGTTGAATGATCAGGCGTGATAGCAATAAAAGAGAAAAGAAAGAGGGATCGTTTATCTTAAGGATTTATTATGAGCGTTCATCCCGATCTTTGAGCTTGTTTTAATAAACGGGCGGGGCATTTAAATGCTTGACAGGAGAAGAAAATAAGGCTATATTCATATAGCCAAAAAGGAATAAGGAATGATGTTATGAAAAGTGCAACGATGGTATTTAAAGCGTTTGCAGATGAAAAGCGCATACGCATATTAAAACTTCTTGAGAAGCGCAAAATGTGCGTGTGTGAACTTGCATACGTATTTGGTATTGCGCAGCCATCAGTATCAAAACACATCAAAAAAATGATGAAAGCCGGATTGCTTGCAAGTGAAAAAGATGGTTTTTGGACAAACTATTTTATTAAGCCGGATAATCAATATGCAAAAAAACTGGTGAGCGTGCTTAGTCCATGGCTTAATGACGATGAACTTGTGCATTCTGATTATAAGAAGGCTTTAAGAGCAAACAGAGAAAAACTGTGCTGTAAAAAATAAATTTTTTGCCGTAATTAAATAGCCAAAAAGCTACGAGGAAGATGTAAAAATGAAGGAACGAAATAAATTTATGTTAATGGCAGCAGCGTTTCTCGGCTGTTTTTATCTGCCGGTTGAGATACTTCCGTTTAAAGGACCTGTTTTTGAATCTATCGCACTTGTTAAATGGTATGCCCGCGAGCATGTCCTTCTTTGCCTTGTCCCCGCGTTCTTTATCGCAGGCGCAATTTCAGTGTTTGTGAGCCAGGCATCGGTAATAAAATATTTCGGCGCAAAAGCGAATAAGTTTCTCGCGTATACCGTTGCCGCTGTCTCGGGAACTATTCTTGCCGTATGTTCCTGCACGGTACTTCCTCTTTTTTCAGGTATATACAAGCGGGGTGCGGGACTTGGCCCTGCAGCGGCGTTTCTTTATTCAGGGCCTGCGATCAATGTGTTGGCAATTATTATGACCGCGCGTATTCTCGGCTGGGAATTAGGCGTTGCCCGTGCATTTGGGGCAATGCTTTTTAGTGTTGCGATCGGATTATTGATGCACCTTATTTTTATCAAAGAGGAGCGGGCGCGTGTTGTGGAGGGAGAAATGATCATCGGAGAAAGTGACGGCGAGAGACCGTTGTGGAAAAACGCGCTTTATTTTGCAGCAATGGTCGGGTTTCTCGTGTTTGCAAACTGGGCACGACCGCAGGCAGGAGAAGAGGGATTTTGGGCAGTTATCTTTGCCGCAAAATGGTTCATTGCCGGTGGATTTCTGATTATGCTCGGTATTATCCTTGTTTCATGGTTTAAGAAAGATGAAATAAGTACGTGGGCTTCTGCTTCATGGACGTTTGCAAAGCAGATCATGCCACTCCTTCTCATGGGGGTTTTAGTTGCAGGATTATTGTTAGGCAGGCCGGGAGAAGAAGGGCTTATACCGTCTTCCATTATTGAAAAACTTGTTGGCGGCAATTCATTCTGGGCGAATTTTTTTGCGTCTGTTGTCGGAGCATTGATGTATTTTGCGACACTGACCGAGGTGCCGATCCTACAAGGATTGATTGGCGCGGGAATGGGCAAAGGTCCTGCACTCGCTCTTCTATTGGCCGGGCCCGCGCTTAGTTTGCCGAATATGTTAGTGATCCGTGGCGTGATCGGCACAAAGAAAACCGTTGTATATGTGAGCCTTGTTGTCGTCATGGCAACCATAAGCGGTATTATTTTTGGCACTATTATTAGTTAATATGGAGGTGTAAATATGAAAGTCGAGATATTGGGGACGGGATGTCCGAAATGTGAAAAATTGTGCAAACATGCCGAAGAAGCGATAAGGATAGCAGGCGTAGAAGCCGAGATAGTTAAGATCACAAAATTAAGTGATATTTCAAGCTACGGAGTCATGGTCACTCCCGCGCTTGCAATAGACGGTACGGTTAAAGTGGCAGGGAAAATTCCAACGGCAGATGAAATTACTAAATGGTTAGCCTAGGGAGGGTTGAAACATGCGCGGTATTCTAAAAAAACAATGTTTGTGTTTTGTATCCGTGTGCGCACTATTATTTTCAGTCACAGGTTGTTCCCAGGCAAACGATACCGAGGATCTTCGCATGAATGATCTGCCGACAGGCACAGAATCGGTCTTTTGTTTGTGTACGGCGTAGGACATTGCTCAGTCATTGTATTAGCCGGGACCTCCACTGAGCTCGTTGAACAGTATTTAAAGTGGAATGAAGATTCTAAAGGCGCGGATATTTTAAAAAAGATATGCGGATTGCTTGTAATAGGTGGCGCAATTTATTTAATAATGAGTTATCATTAGAAATATATCAGGGAGATTATTATGGCAACAGAACGTAATTTAGGTTTTTTTGAGAAGTATTTAACGGTATGGGTTTTTCTTTGTATCGGCCTGGGAATAGCGCTTGGTAAAGTTGCCCCCCATTTGGTGCGCTTTCTTGACTCGCTTTCGATCTATGTCAATGAGGCACCGGTGGTATCAATTCCCATAGCAGTATGTTTGTTTTTCATGATGTATCCGATCATGGTTAAGATCGATTTCGCGGAAGTAGTCAAAGCCGGCAAATCACCCAAACCGGTCGGATTGACCCTTTTTGTGAACTGGGGCATAAAGCCGTTTACGATGTATGCGATCGCGTTTCTTTTTCTCGGGGTTTTGTTTAAGGGGTTTATAGGTGCTGACGCTGTTGATTACGTGAAAGTGCCGGCAGGCGCTGATTGGGCTTTGGGAACGATCCATGGCGCAGGGCAGGTGGTGATGCATGAAGGCATTAAAATGTTGCAGGTGCCATTGTGGAGAAGTTATTTTGCAGGATGTATTCTTTTGGGAATTGCTCCGTGCACCGCGATGGTCCTTGTCTGGGGTTTTCTTGCCAAAGGAAATGACGGGCATACGCTTGTTATGGTAGCCATTAATTCGCTTACCATGCTTTTTTTGTATGGGATCCTGGGCGGCTTTCTTCTTGGCGTGGGCAAAATGCCGGTTCCGTGGCAGGCACTTCTTCTTTCGATCGCGATTTATGTTGCCTTACCGCTTGTTGCTGGATATTTTTCTCGGAAATGGATAGTCAGTCATAAAGGGATCGATTGGTTTAATGAAAAGTTTTTGCATGTGCTCTCCCCGGTATCGATCATTGCGCTTTTGTTCACTTTGGTCCTATTGTTCTCTTTCAAAGGAGATGTTATTCTCGCGCAGCCGCTGACGATCCTCTGGATCGCGATACCACTTTTTATTCAAACGTGCCTTATTTTTGGAATTACCTATTGGATTGCGAAATTAATACGCTTGCCGTATGAAGATGCAGCGCCGACTGCCATGATCGGGGCAAGTAATCATTTCGAAGTTGCCATTGCAACAGCGACCATGCTCTTTGGACTTTCCTCCGGCGCAGCTCTAGCGACCGTTGTTGGCGTTTTGATCGAAGTGCCGGTTATGTTGATGCTGGTACGGATATGTTTGAATACAAAGTATTTATTTAAAGAGTAGGGTTGAGATGACATTAAAAGTGATACTGCAAGGGTTCTGTGTCGTATTATTTATACACGGCATATATTTCTATGCTTTCAAAAGAGCGGAATTTTGCGGTAAAAAAGCAGGGCGTTGTGATACCAAAACAGAAGTGAATAAGGCGCGTATGATATATTTCATAAGTGCATTGTTCTGGACGGCCGTATTTGTGCTGATCCAAATATATATGTAACCACGATCTAATTAAAGGAGAGAAGGATGAAAGAGAAAGTATTATTTGTATGTATTCACAATTCAGCACGCAGCCAGATAGCAGAGGCTTTCTTAAAACAATTAGCAGGCGATAGATTCGAAGTCGAAAGTGCCGGGCTTGAACCGGGGAAATTAAATCCATTTGTTATACAGGCGATGAAAGAGATCGGCATTGATATCTCGCATAATAAAACCAAGAGTGTCTTTGATCTGTTTAAACAAGGCAAGAAGTTCCAGTACGTGATCGCCGTGTGCGATGCCGAAGCCGCGGAAAAATGCCCTATCTTCCCGACCATGAAGGAAAAATTGCATTGGAGTTTTCCTGATCCTTCAAGCTTTCAGGGAACAGATGAAGAAAAGCTAGCATTTACGCGCACGGTCAGGGATGAGATCAAACATGCGATCGATGCGTGGCTGAAGGGCATGTAGCGAGCGGTGCGGAATCGCTTTATGCCTTAGTTTAGGCGCGTTCACAGCGGATGTAACCATCAGCACGGATTCGGCAGTACGGCATCAAGTGGGCTTGTAATATGCGCGAATTTCTTTTGCGTGATATGGGCGTAGATCATCGTTGTCTCTAGCTTTTCGTGCCCCAGGAATTCCTGAATAGTTCTAATAGCATAACCGTGCTCAACCTGGATTTTGCATAAGCAAAATCCACCCGAAGCGTCGCCACACAACAACATATTGTTGCTAGCGGGGTTTTGAAATATCTGTCCGGTGCAGGGCTTCTCCAACTGCGCATAGCCCGCCGGTCTTTATCTCCTTTACCAGAATGGCCAATAATGGTATTATTACCGAGTTCGAGATCTTTGATACAGAATGGCACACATTGAACCAAAAAGCCCCATAATAATTACATTATTAATCGGCGTGCGGATCATCCGTAGCCCCGTTATCTCTAGAAAAGGCAAAGAATAATTTGACATATGTATATATAGGAGATATACTATGTATATGGGAAATATATACTTAATATTGCACCAGTGTTCAGGTTTTGAGTGGGATAAGCATAATACGCGTAAAAATTGGGAAAAGCATAAAATAACACCGTATGAAGCTGAGCAGATATTTTTTAATCAGCCGCTCATTGTTGCTGATGATGAGGAGCATTCACAGACTGAGAGGCGTTTTTACGCGTTGGGGAGGACTGACCTGAACAAAAAACTATTTGTCGTATTTACCATTAGAAATAAAGTAATACGTGTAATATCAGCGAGAAAAATGAGCGAAAAAGAAAAAAGGAGTTATGAAAGCAATGAAAAATAATAAAATACCGAAATTCAGATCCGAAGATGAAGAAAGGGAATTCTGGGGCTCCAAGGATTCTTCAGAATATATTGATTGGTCTAAAGCAAAGCGTGTTACGATGCCTAATCTGAAGCCATCAGTACGGAACATTTCAATCAGGCTTCCAGAGACTATGATTGAAGAGCTTAAACTACTGGCCAACAAAAAAGATGTTCCGTATCAATCACTCATGAAAATATTCATAGCAGAAAGAGTCAATAAAGAGCTCAATAAAGCCTAAGAGATAACAAGCCACACAAGCGTCTTGAACCGACACGTTTCATAGTAATACATTATTAATCGGCGTGCGGATCCTCCGCAGCCCCGTTATACACGCAAAGATCGAAATGCGGCATACGATCAAGTTGCAAGCGGATTTTCCAGACGTATTACGTGGATTTCTTGACAAGAAAACAATTTATTTATCTCGCCCGAAGCTATCAGGAAAGTAAGGGACATATCAAGGCTTGTCTGACATTATTCGTAATTCCGTGCGTTTATACAACCGTGCACAGAGCGGGGAACCGATAAAAATTATTATTTGATGTTTATGGAGTGTTTTTATGATTACGTTTGAAAATATCGATCTAATTTTTGACGATAAAAAGATTTTCAGTGATTTTTCTCTTGAGATCGCTCAAGGCGAAAAAGTTGTTTTTTTGGGAAAGTCAGGGCTCGGCAAATCTTCGCTGTTTGCTCTCTTGCTTGGGTTTGTCCGACCCCAAAGGGGGAGAGTGTTGTTTGACGGTGGTCCTGTGGATGAACACACAGTTTGGAATGTGAGGCAGAAAATATCGTTTGTGGATCAGGATGTCAGCATCGGGGATCATAAAGTATCGGAGTGGTTCGCGTTTGTTGCCGAGATCAAAGCGAATCAATCTTTGGATTTCAGCTTAGATAAAATCAAAGAATTAATGGACTTTTTTGAGTTAAGCCGTGATCTGCTTAATAAAGATATTTCCGATCTTTCAGGGGGCGAAAGGCAGAGAGTCGCTATTATTGTTTCCGTTATGTTAAAGCGAGACGTGTTCCTTTTGGATGAGATCACTTCAGCGTTGGATAAGAACCTCAAGAAAAAGGCCGCTGATTTTTATATAGGACGCAAGGATTGGACGGTTGTCAGTATATCCCATGACGCTGTCTGGCTGGATAATCCTCATGTAAAAGTTTTTGATCTGGAGAAAAAAGCGTGGAAACAATAGACATTCCCATTTATTCATTATTGTTAGTATTTTTAATGCTGGTAGTGCCGGTAATGCTTAGCCGTATTTATCGCCTTGGTCTCAGTAAGCCGCTTTTGAGTTCGGCGGCAAGGATGACTATTCAGCTCGTTCTTATCGGTGTGTTCTTAAAATACCTGTTTTTGTGGAACAACGCCATCATTAACTTTTTGTGGCTTACGGTGATGATACTAGTCGCGGTTTTCTCAGCGATACGCGGCTTAACAATGAAACCCGGCAAGATCCTTGTTCCGGTATTTATATCGTTCGCTCTGGCAACGCTCACGGTCATATTATATATCAATATGTTCATCATCCGGCTTGATTATGTCTTTGACGCCAGATATTTGATCGTTCTTGGCGGCATGCTTCTTGGTAATTCCTTAAGGGGTAATATCGTAGGTATAGACACTTTCTATAAAAGCCTCAGGAAAGACGCGAAAAAGTATCAGTTTGTGCTTTCGCTGGGGGCTTCACATCAGGAAGCAACGCGGCCATACATGAAAGAAAGTATACGTCTCGCGCTTAAACCGACGATCGCCTCAATGGCAACGATAGGTATTGTGGCGCTTCCCGGGATGATGACCGGTGTTATTCTCGGCGGGGCCAGCCCTGAAGTCGCGATCAAGTATCAGATAATGATCATGATCAGCATTGTCGTAAGCACTATCATAAGCGTTTTGCTCACGATTGTAATGACGTCACGTGTATGTTTTTCGAAGTACGGGATATTAAGCGATTGATTTTGACAAAGGGTTGAATAGAGTGAAAGGTAGAGATAGCGGAATGCCGGGACAAGAAATGTGGGAAGGGTTCTTTGATCCTTCAAATGTTCTCTCTGTCATAGAGGTTTCCGGCGACGCAGGAGATGTTGCAGAGTTCGGATGCGGTTATGGTACTTTTACCATTCCGGCGGCTAAGATCGTAAGCGGGACGGTTTACGCCTTCGATATTGAAAAGGAAATGACAGTTTTAACGGAACGGGAAGCTAATCGCAATAAATTGCATAATATTAAGACCATACTTCGTGATTTCATGATCATTGAACAGGCAGAGAATTTTGATAAGTCTAGCGGTAAAATTTACGCCTGCGGTTCATGTATTAAATTACGTAATCAAGGCGGTACAGAAATGTGTCCGATCAGCACGATGAAAGACATGTATGATATCGTGAAAGAATCAGACAAGGTAGTAACCTTTTAAAGGAGAGGAAAATATGCTAAACGCGTTATTGTATGTTATAATCGGCTTCTTTGCCGGGGCTGTAAGCGGTTTGATCGGGATAGGCGGGGGGATCATTATCGTTCCCGCGCTTATTTATATCTTTAAATTTTCTCAGCACGCGGCGCAGGGAACAACTTTAGCAATGCTTATCCCTCCCATAGGCATATTAGCAGCTTTGACTTATTACAAACAAGGTCATGTTAATCTTCCGGTAGCGGGATTTATTTGCTTGGGATTTATTGTCGGAGGATACGTGGGCGCGAAATATGCCGTAGGTTTTCCGGAAGAGGTATTAAGAAAGATATTCGGAGTGTGTCTTTTGTTTATCGCAGGTTATATGATAATCAAGTAAGCGATTGGCGATGGGGTTCGCCGTTAACCGCCTCAACGGGCTGATAACTCCTGCTTAAACGAAAGGAGGGATTTGTTTATGTTGAGGCTTTTTTACATTGCTTTTGGAGGTGCCGCTGGTTCTTTATTGCGGTATTGGGCTTCAGGGCTGGCGCACAGAATCGGAGGCAGTAGTTTTCCGTGGGGGACATTGAGTGTTAACCTGATAGGATCGTTTCTCATAGGGTTTCTATGGGGAATGTTTGAGTCCGTGATCGTTCCCCGGAATACGCGAATTTTGATTTTTATCGGATTGCTTGGCTCTTTCACAACATTCTCAACCTTCACGTTAGAAAGCTTTAATCTGATCCGAGATGGTGAATACGGCCTTTTCTTGGCGAACATAGTATCGAGTTTTACACTTGGCATAGCGCTTGTATTCGCCGGGTATTTCTTAAGCCGTTTTTTGTTTAACATAGCGCGTTAAAGGAGGGACTGATCATGAAATTACCTGAAGAAGGAACATTGCTAAGGATATTCATAGGAGAGTCTGATAAATACAAGGGCAAGCCGTTATATGAGCAGATCGTTCTTAGAGCCAGAGAATTACATTTGGCTGGGGCTACGGTTTTAAGAGGCCTAATGGGTTTTGGAGCGGACAGCCGCATGCATTCTGCAAAGATCCTGAGACTTTCAGAGGATTTGCCGGTAGTCATTGAGCTTGTAGACACTGAAGAGAATTTAAACAAGATCTTGCCTTTTTTGGATGAAACGGTACAAGAAGGGTTAATAACGCTTGAAAAAGTTAAAGTGATAAAGTATCGACATGCGTAGGGGTTTATAATGAGAAAATCCATCACGATCAAACCGATAGGTATAATTCATACACCGTATAAGGAACCCAAGGGCATGCCTATTCAGGGCAAGTTCAAAAGGGGAGTTACCGGCACGGCCCGCATATTCCCTGAATATAAAGCGGGCTTAAAAGATATCGACGGGTTTTCACATGTCGTATTGATTTATTATTTTAATAGATCAAAAGAAGAACATCTTATCGGTAAACCATACCTTGAAGATGAGCCACACGGGATCTTTGCGATAAGAAGTCCTCATAGGCCTAATCATATTGGGTTTTCTATTGTAAAGCTTGAAAAAGTTGAAGGCAATATCGTGACTTTTTCAGAGGTGGATATATTGGACGGTACGCCTTTGCTGGATATAAAGCCTTATGTTTCACACTTTGACTCAAGGCAAGATGTAAAAAACGGCTGGCTTGATAAACATTTTAAAACAGGTAAGATGCCGAAACGGGCAAGGTTGAAATAGAAAATGATGATAAAGGCTAAGACAAAAAAGTATTATAAATGTTCCCGTTGCCATA
>JAFGJY010000017.1 GCA_016928875.1 Candidatus Omnitrophota bacterium
CTTTGGTGAAAACGATAAATATCACAATCGACCGCTTTATGAAGAGATCGTTAAGAAAGCACGTGAACTTAACCTAGCAGGCGCGACAGTATTGCGCGGGATCATGGGATTTGGTGCGCATAGCCGTATGCATACGGCTAAAGTATTACGTCTTTCCGAGGATCTGCCACTAGTAGTCGAGATCGTTGATACAGAAGAGAACCTCAACAAACTTATTCCATTTTTAGATGAAGCGGTGATCGAAGGATTGGTCACGCTTGAGAAAGTCCGGGTTATAAAATATCGCCATGCCAAATAGCACTATTTCAATGCCCTCGATAATCGATTCTCTCAAATCTATTACATTGCTTCCTCAAGAGTGTGTAATTGCTTTGTTCGGTGCAGGGGAAAGAGGGACGCTTTTTCAAAAGATGCTTGCTCTTGCGCGTCCGGATATCACAGTCGCATGCTTTCTAGATTCACATAAAGAAGGAATGCTCGGAACGATTCCGATTATATCGTATAAAGAATTTTGCACGTGTTCTATTGCAATAGATATGATCATTATTACATCATTGCATTGGCATGAGATCGAGGAGATACTGCGGGAAAGTCCAATCCCTACATCTCGTGCAGATATAGAATATTTGCGATATACCTGCATGGGGCACCAGAAAATAGGCCCACGCATTGAAGACCAGTTCCGACCGGGTGAAAGCGATGGCCTCAGGGATAAAGTGAGCTATGTTTTAGACCATCTTGCAGATAACAGGTCACGCGACCTCTATCGACTCCTTCTTGCCAAACGGGGTTGGAGGGACTTTCCGCTTAAAGAGATGTTGTTTTCTTTACCCGAACAGCAATATCTCGATCATATAAACAAAGTGGCCATTGCAACAGTGATAGAAGGTGGCGTATATGACGGCCGGGCGACCTATTCATTCCTGCAGCATTTCCCACGGTTAAAGAATATATATGGTTTCGAGCCGTGTTTTAATGCGTATAAAAATGGTATTTATTATGAGGCGTTACAAGCGAGCCAGGTTGTTTCTGTGTCCGATAAAGGATTGTGGGATAACGCCGGTACGGTTTGTTTTGAGCGAAACGAGTATTGTTCGAAAATAATACCGGAGGGCGAAGAACATGTTTCGGTAACGACCATCGATGATTTTACGCGGGCGAATATACATATTGATTATATTAAACTTGATGTTGAGGGAGCAGAACGTAATGTGCTGCGCGGCGCTGAGAGGACGCTTCATAAGGATAGGCCTCAGCTGGCGATCTCAATGTATCATTCAGCACACGATATGATCGAGATCCCTTATTATTTGTTACATGCTTTATCCGGATATGACTTTTATATTGACCATTACTCCCCAAATGTGATCGAAACGATCTTGTACGCTATCCCTACCGAATTACAATGATCCTCTTTTTAAACTTGACCGCAGGGGGCTTAATGTCTATAATGTCTATAGACAATAAGAAGAAAGGAGCATTATGAAGCTTACGACAAAAAGCGAATATACGTTACTCGCGCTCTTGTTCATGGCGCGCCGCAAGGAAGATGAATATATAAAAGTCGATGATATTTGTAAAAAGTATGAGATCTCAAAAAAATATTTAGAGTATTTATTTACGATATTAAGACAGAACGGGTACATAAAGACCCGTCGAGGAGCAGGCGGGGGGTATAGGTTGGCAAGAGCAGCCGGTAAAATAAGCCTTGCGCAGATCATTCGCCTCATGGACGGTGCACTTGCGCCAACAGAATCCGTTAGTAAATATTTCTATTCGGAAACGCCGCTCAAGAAAGAGAAAAAGGTCCTTACCGTATTTCAGGATATTAGAGATTATATAGCACACAAGTTGGAAAAATTAACCTTAGCAGATCTAATATAGGAGTTAGTATGGGAATTAAATTATTGCTGATCATGCCGCTTGCTTTTGTGGCTGAATTCGTTGATTCAAGTTTGGGGATGGGGTACGGCACGAGCCTTACACCGATCTTGCTCTTGATGGGATTTGAGCCTATGCAGGTGGTGCCGGCCGTGCTCTTCTCGGAATTCGTATCAGGCATCTCAGCCGCCTGTTTTCATCACAGCGTGAATAACGTTGATTTTAAGGGGAACACGCAGGATATGCGTGTTGCCATTATATTATCGATCTTTTCTGTGATCGGGACGGTCGTTGCTGTCTTTGTTGCCATTAATTTACCGGCGAAGATCTTAAAATTATGGATCGGGATCATTGTCGTATCTATGGGTGTTTTTATTGTCGCGACCTTTAATCGAACACCGCGTTTTAGGTGGCGTAAGATCATAACGGTCGGTACGATCGCATCATTCAATAAAGGTTTAAGCGGCGGGGGATACGGTCCTCTCGTCATGGGCGGCCAGATGTTATCCGGCATTGGTGTTAAGAACGCGGTCGCGATCACTTCGCTTGCCGAGGGGGTGACTTGTCTTGCCGGCGTTATCCTTTACGTGTTTATGAAAGATACCGTTGATTGGACACTTGCGCCATGGCTTATGGCCGGCGCAGTACTTTCCGTGCCGTTTGCGGTACATACTTTGAAGTGGCTTAACGAAAGGCTGGCCAAGGTCCTTATTGCTGTAGTAATGACGATCCTTGGGATCCTCACGATCATGAAAGCATTCTAGATCTTATATATTTCGCTCTTTTAAGTGATATCAAGGTAGCCTTTGCCATCTTTCACTCTTAAATCACTTTATTGCCATGGTTTTGTCACACAAGGTTCCTACAATTGAGGCACATTCAAAAAGAGAATCCTCAAGAAACCATAGTAAAATTACGATAATATAGGAGAGAGAGATGGAGGATATGACCAAAAACAATGGTATCCAGCCTTCCAACATGTTCGGTACAAATTTCGAGTTCCCTGCGTTCGACTTTTTCGCCCCCTTCAAACAGATGATGACGTTTCCAGACAATCCACACGTAGTAGATCAATCAATAAGCCTGTGTCCGTCGCTCCGCGGTGGTTGGCGTATGCGCGTTAAATTACCCTCCGGGCGCTATAAATACAGCTACTTTGTTAACGGCCAATGGAAAAGCAAGTCGCAACGAGCATAAAGAATATTCCCATAAAGGCCCCCAGATAGTTGTAAAAAAACCGTGATTTGATGCTATAATACCGCCTATAATTACCTACTTTTATTAATTCCCATATTTACTACTGTCAAGGACATCGTATGCATAAAGAGATGAAACATGAGCTTGCTGCGCACCTGCCGTTTACCGTTCTAGGGGCGGTCAGTGGGGTTATTTTTATGGTCTTATTCCGTAATTTGTCACATGAAGTATCATTTCGACTATTTTATATTTTACATCCTACACATGTATTTCTAAGTGCGATCGTTACCTCAACATTGTTCGCTACCTACAAATTTGGCGATAAAAAAGATCCACGACAACTGTTGGCGATATTTTTGATCGGATATATTGGGTCGATCGGCATTGCGACTATAAGCGATAGTATCATTCCGCACATTGGTGAAGTCTTATTAAAGATGCCGGATACGCATGCTCATATCGGTTTTATCGAGAAATGGTGGCTTATTCAACTAGCGGCAATAACAGGGATCGTGGTCGCGTATTTTAGGCCCAAGACCCATTTTTCGCATGCGGGACATGTGCTTATTAGCACCTGGGCATCGCTTTTCCACATCATGATGGCCAAAGGGGA
>JAFGJY010000129.1 GCA_016928875.1 Candidatus Omnitrophota bacterium
CAGTGTTGTTGCGATGATGAGTAAACTGAGTTCTTCGCCGATCAAGACCTTTTCGATCGGATTTGATGATCCGCGGTATAACGAACTCGCGTATGCCAAGCGCGTAGCGGAGCATTTCGGTACGGTGCATACGGAATTTGTGGTCAAGCCCGCAATGATGGATGTTATGCCGGAATTAGTGCGGCGTTTCGGAGAACCCTTTGCAGATTCTTCATGCATCCCAACCTACTATGTGTCAAAACTTACACGCGAACATGTAACAGTTGCGCTTAATGGCGACGGAGCCGATGAGTCGTTTGCCGGGTATGACCGTTATTTAGCTGTCGTCCTTTCAGAGTATTTGACAAAAGCGTGTGCGATAATACCTGCAAGGATTTGGAACCGAGTTGTCGCGGCATTGCCGGCGCACCAGGACCAGCGGGCGTTCTTGTACCGTATACGTCGTTTTTTAAGTGCGATCAAAGGCCCGTTCGGCCAAAGGTACAAGCGATGGATGAGTAGCTTCAGTGATCTTGACCTCGAGCAACTTTATCTTGCGTCATGTCATGAAGAGATACAATCTGCACAGGGGAGTGATGAGGTCATCGCATTGTTGAATGTTAGTGAGACAGCAGATGTGATTAAGCTTCTTCTAGGGACGGAGCTGCAAAGTTATTTACCCGGAGACTTGCTAGTGAAGATGGACATTACTTCGATGGCTAATTCATTAGAAGCGCGATCCCCGTTTCTTGACCATACTGTCGTCGAATATGCCTGGGCATTAGGATCGCAGTATAAGTTGCGCGGCATTTGCTCGAAATATATTCTTAAAAAAACATTCAAAGACATTTTACCTAGGGAAATACTTGGGCGGAAGAAAACAGGGTTTGGTGTTCCGGTACGGCAATGGTTCATGCATGAACTAAAGGACTACGTCAAAGAGATGTTGCTTGACCGCGATGCTTTCGGGTCACAATACTTTAACTGTGCATACATCGAGAACATGGTCAATGAACATGTGACGGGAAGGTGGAACCATGACCGTTCATTATGGACATTGGTGGCACTCGAATTGTGGTATAGACATTGTTTCAAAAATTAGATCATGGTGATGAAATGACCAAAGTTGTGCATCTAATCGATAATTTGAGGATCGGAGGGGCGGAAAAACAATTGGCGCTCTTTGCGCGCTATATCGATCACAATAGGTTTTCACAAACGATCGTGTGCATGCGTGAAAAAGGCCCGCTTGAAGAGCAGCTCGCAGATGCAGGCATTACCGTGGTATCCGTCGGTAAAAAACATAAAATAGACCCGTTATTTTTCTTAAGGCTCGTTAAGGTATTACGTGAACTCAATCCGGATATTTTACATTGCTGGCTGTTTTCTGCTAATCTCTGGGGACGCCTTGCGTGTTTTTTGCTTTCTGATATAAAGGTGATCGCGACCGAGCGGGTAGAAGGCGAATGGAAGCGGTGGTATCATCGGGTCATTGATAAGATATTATTTTCACTGCGGACGGATATACTTCTTGCTAATAGCCGTGGTGTGATCTCATATTGTTTTGAAAAAGAAGGATTAACGCTTGAGAAAATTCGATTGGTGTTCAATGCGATCGATGTTCGCACTCGTGAACGAGTAAAACACCACAGTTCCGGTAATAAGAAAATAGTCATTACTATGAGCAGGCTTACGGACCAAAAGGGCATAGATTCTTTCATTAAAGCAGCCCGACTGGTCGCAGACAAGTATAGCAATGTCGAATTCCGTATTTATGGTGAGGGAGAGAAAAAACGAGAGTATCAAGATATGGTAGCGCGGGAAGGCTTGACCGATATGGTGTTGTTCAAGGAAAAGGATAGGGTGCACCATATTATGCAGGACGCGGATGCGTATTTATCAGCATCACGATTTGAAGGATTGCCGAATGCGATCATGGAGGCCATGGCATACGGATTGCCGGTCATTGCGACGAATATAGGGGGCACGAACGAATTAATAGCACATGGACAGACAGGATTACTGGCAGAAAAAGATGACTGTACCGGTTTGGCCGCTTGTGTTACAAAAATACTCAATGATGATACATATGCCGATGAATTGGGCTCTGCCGCGCGTGCACATGTGAACAAGCACTTTTTGATCACTGACGTTGTTAAAGAGGTTGAACATGTGTATGCGGAAGTGATCGGCGAGAAAGATCCACATCAAAATTCAGTGCTATGGGCCAATAAGGTCGTCCAGAAAAAAGAAGCTGAGATGTTCGAGCTTATTCATCCGGAGCTCTTTAAGGGGATCGAGCAGCGTTTGTTATTGCGAGATATCGAAATGATACAACAACGGTGTGGAGTGAGTGGATGTGCGGCGTGTGATGTGGGTGCCGGTACGGGACGGATCACGCGTTGTTTTATCGATAAAGGGTATACGGTTACTGCCGTCGAACTATCTGAAGAAATGGCACAGCTCTTAGAACGTAACGTAGGGAGTACATCATCTTTACATGTAAAGAATGAGGATGTGCATAATTTTTTATTGCAAAACAAGCAGCCCTTCGATATTATTTCGTTCAGCGCGGTATTGCATCATTGCATCGATTATCCGAACATTATCCACCACGCTGCGCAACAGGTAAAACCCGAAGGTGTGCTCTTTATCACGCACGAACCGATATTGAGGAGGCGGGCGCCTAAAAAGTGGCTGTCATTTTGTATCGACAAGGTAGACTCGATCATCTTTCGGCTGTGGTTGGCAATGTGTAAACGTAAACGGTTACCGGTAACGGATTATTCAGCCTCAGATCCTTTCGGGATCGAAGGCATCGACGAAGAGGCGATCCGTGAATCTCTTGAACGCGAACAATTCGACGTGATACTTTTTGAACGTTATTCGCCCCGCAAGACGCGGATCATGAGCGTTCTTGACCAGGCGGTCTTCAGAACGGGGCATCAATTCAGGATCATTGCACAAAAACATAAAGCATAGAAAAGAAATGGAGAGATTCGATGACTAACAATGAGATCAATAATGCGAGAGAAAAATTCGGGCTCTTGCTTGAGAAGCAGCTTGAGCGCATAGAGATGATGAAAAAACAGCAGGAGTGGATCGACTTTTCCAAACTTAAACCTATCATCATCGGTGTGTGCTTCGGGGATGGTATCGGTGAGCAGATATCAAAACATGCCGAGCATATACTCAAGGAAATGTTGAAGGATGAGGTTGCTAATGGATGTGTGACGTTTAGGGATATCGCGGGCCTTACGATAGAGAATCGTGTGAAGCATAATAAGGCTATCCCGGCCGACGTCTTACAGGAACTCAAGTCATGTCACGTAATCCTCAAAGGTCCCACGACAACGCCGCAGGCCGGCGATTCGTGGCCGAACATTGAAAGCGCCAATGTTGCGATGCGGCGTGAGCTTGATCTGTTCGCTAATGTGCGTCCCGTGAAAATGCCGGAAAAAGGGATCGATTGGTGTTTTTTTAGAGAGAATACAGAGGATATATATGTTCTTGGTTCAAAAGGGATTGACGTGACCCAAGACCTGAGCGTTGACTTTAAGGTCATTACCGAACAAGGTTCAGAGCGTATCATCCGCATGGCGTTCGAATATGCTAAGAAGAACAACTATAAGCGTGTGACCGTTGTTACGAAAGCCAATGTCGTAAAGACCACAGATGGTCGTTTTTCACGGGTCGCAAAACGCATTGCCGAAGAATATAAGGGAATAAGCTGTGATGAATGGTATATCGATATCATGACCGCAAAACTTATCGATCCCGCACGTGCCAAAGAATTTCAGGTGATGGTCATGCCGAACCTTTACGGAGATATTTTAACCGATGAAGCGGCGCAGATCCAAGGCGGTGTGGGCACTGCGGGTAGTGCGAACATAGGGAAACGGTGGGCGATGTTCGAGGCGATCCATGGCAGCGCGCCGCGCATGGTCAAAGAAGGCCGGGCGAAGTATGCAGACCCGTGTTCGATGATCAAAGCGAGCGCTATGTTGCTGCGGCACATCGGTTATCCGGAGCGCGGGGAAAAGGTCGAGATGGCCCTTGATATGTGTGGTCAGTTCGAGAAAAAACTGATCATAACCGGACGTGAAAAGGGTGCCACAGGAGAGGCGTATACAGAGTATTTGTTGAAATGGATCCATGATCCTAAACTGAAGCAAAAATGGGGATCCGAGATCAAGCATTTGCAAAAAAAGGCGAAATAGGAAGTTAGCCATGGTTGATAGAAAAAAAATACCGCGCCAAGCTATGCCGGAGCGGCCAGCCGAGGAGCGCGTAAAAGATTATAAAGAGGTTCCGCGTGGATATACAAAGGAATTGGCCGTCCAGGAAGCGCTGCGCTGCTTGCAGTGCAAGAACCCCAAGTGTGTACAAGGTTGTCCGGTCGGGATCGATATTCCGGGGTTCATCAAGCGCATCGAAGAGGGTAAATTCATCGAGGCAGCACTGAAGATAAAAGAGACCAATATCCTTCCGGCAGTATGCGGCCGTGTCTGTCCTCAGGAGGATCAGTGTGAGAAAGAATGCATCCTTGCATTGAAAGGTGAGGCCGTAGCCATCGGCAGGCTTGAGCGGTTCGTCGCCGATTATGAGCGCGCTCAAGGGATGGTTGCATTACCTTCGCTACCTCCGTCGACCGGCAAAAAGGTCGGGGTGATCGGCGCCGGTCCGGCTGGCCTTACTGCCGCAGCTGACTTGATAAAAATGGGCCACTCAGTAACTATATTCGAAGCATTGCATGAGCCGGGCGGCGTTCTTACGTATGGCATTCCTGAATTTCGATTACCGAAGGCGATCGTTGAGGCCGAAGTTGATTATTTGAAGAAATTGGGTGTTACAATAAAGACCGATTATGTCATCGGCTATGTCAAGACCGTGGATGAATTGCTCGACAGTGGGTATGATGCGATCTTTATCGGCAGTGGCGCGGGCCTGCCGAGCTTTATGGGCATTCCAGGTGAAAATTTGGTCGGTGTATATTCGGCCAATGAATATCTTACGCGGTCAAATCTTATGAAGTCGTTCCGGTTCCCGGAATACGAAACACCTCCGATACGCAGTAATAATGCGGTCGTTGTCGGCGGCGGTAATGTGGCAATGGATGCGGCACGCAGTGCGCTTAGGAATGGAGCGAAGACGACGGTTGTCTATCGCCGCAGCCGTACCGAGATGCCGGCACGTATAGAAGAGATCCATCATGCTGAAGAAGAAGGTATCGATTTTCGTTTATTGACGAATCCCGTACGAATAATCGGGAATGAATCTGGACGGGTAACACACATCGAGTGTGTCAGGATGGAATTGGGTGAGCCGGATAGTTCGGGCCGGCGTAGGCCATTAGCGATAAACGGATCAGAATTTTCGATCGCATGCGATACGGTCATTGTGGCGATCGGTAATAGACCGAATCCGATCATAGCCCGGACAACGCCGGGTTTAGAAACAACCAAATGGGGAACGATAAAGGTCAATGAGGAAACGCTTGAGACGACCAAGAAGGGCGTGTTTGCCGGCGGTGATATCGTGACCGGAGCAGCAACGGTGATCCTCGCAATGGGACAGGCACGTATCGCAGCACGGTCGATCGATGCGTATTTACATCAATAAGAGTTGATCGTAGTTCCAATACCAATCTTTCTGTCCATCATCCATACGAAAACCGCAGAAAGTGAAAGCGAGCATATATTATGATTAAGGGCTACAAGCGTAAAGCATTATTTCTGTGTTGTGTTGTATTGCTCATGGTCGTATCGGCTTCTGATGCGAGATATGGTGATACATCGAAGTGGGGCACAAAGAGCGGTGATTTTAGTGCTGATAAAGACATGGATAATGCTGATTTCGAGAATAAAGAAGGGCTACGTAATCAAGGATTTGATGATACGTCGGGGAAGTTTGAGGGTGATGATAAAGCTGACACCAGCGGATTTCGTTCAATTTCGATGAATACTAGAAAAAAGTTTGCAATACAGGTACGCACAGAGAATAAAAAAATCCTCAAAAAAAAGTTGGATGAGCTCTCTGTCCTTGATGAGCGTGAAAAGAGAAACCTTGTTGATTGCTTCGATAAGTATCAAGCAGGTAGAGCGTCCCTTGCCGACGGCGAAGAACCGGAGAGCGTCGAGATGTTCGTGCGTATCGCCAAAGATGATTCGCAGAACCTCCGGCAAAAGACCGATAGCATTAGAGAGTATTTTAAAGACGATGGTGAGCCGCGCTCGTAGTTGCCGCAACTTATTATTAGACAATATGATATATCTGACGTTGCGGGGTTTAGCGGTACTGATTTCTTCGATTGCGCCATAAGATTGGACGTAGTATCATAATTATCATGTGGATAAAGGAAGTCTTCCAATGTTTGACGTATCATTCTAAGGAGATAGATCAATGGCAAAAGCAGCGGCATTAAAAAGTGCGTGGATCGTTATTAGCGTTGTCATCATCATTCAAGCTATGGACAGTTGTGAACACTTCGTGTGTAAAGCAGCGACCTTACTGGTCGGAGCGGTTCTCGTAGCGATAGGTTCATGGTTTATCGTGAAATATACGAGGAAATGAACCGGTGCAGGAGCGCAATAAGAAACACAGACAAGGGACCGTATATTCGACTGACCCTGATTTTCAATACGATTATGGAGACAACGCCGAGCGTAGGACCTTATCTTCAGAGAAACAGAACTTAAGGGTGCGGCTCGATGCAAAAAAGCGGTGTGGAAAAGTAGTGACCCTGGTCGACGGTTTTGTAGGTGCTTGTGCGGATATGCAGCGCTTGGGAAAGATGATCAAGACACAATGCGGCACGGGAGGCTCTGTCAAAGACGGGGTTATTATCGTGCAAGGTGATATGAGAGAGAAGATAGCAGCTATTCTTACTAAATGTGGATATAAATATACTGTTCGATAGAAGATCAGATCATGGTCCGTAAATTAAAAAAAGAGACAAAAAAGAAAATATTGATCGTTGATGACGATCGGATAATATGTGATTCTCTTCAAGAGCTCCTTTCGGACGAATATGAGGTCGACACCGTTTATAACGGTAAAGAAGCAATGTCAGCGATCTTACTTGAGAAACCCGATCTTGTGATCATTGATGTGAATATGCCGCATCTTGATGGGGTGGCCGTGGTCGAGCATATCTTATCCGACTTCGATAACGAAAAGATCAAGTTCATCTTGATCTCAGGATACTTGACCGATGATGTTGTTGAAGAGTGGCGTAAGGTCTCTCGCGATTCACTGTTTTTTGCAAAACCGTTTGATATAAAAAAACTACGGCACGGTGTCCGTACTTTACTTTTAGCCTAATTTCCTTACCATAGAAGGCACTTATCAAGATCATGAAAGCCCTTGTGCTATATTTCAGCCTGACCGGCAATACGAAATTCATCTCCCATATTATACGTGACGCTATCGGTGCGGATGAAGCACGAATTCCTTTACAGGGCGAGGGAGTGCAGTTCGAGAATTATGATGTGATCTTTATCGGAACACCTGTGTGGGCATTCGGTGTGCCGAGGCCGTTACAGCGTTTCCTTGAGAAGACTACTATCAGTCAAAAGCGAATAGCGATCTTTTGTTCGTTCTCGTTCATACAAGGAATCGTCTTTTCCGGCTTGCGCGGTCTTTTAAAGGGGAATACGATCGTTGGTCAGCGGGCATTCCGTGAGCCGCGGCGTTACAAGTCTAAATATCAGGCAGCAATAGCGCGCGAATGGGCACAAGCGATCATGGCCTCATAGGGAGAAATACCCCAAAAAGGTTTTACTTTCAGGAGGTAGAATTTACGTCTATGCTTTCCTGCAGTCAAACCTCTTTTTTTTATCTTCACCCCAAATTTATTAAAGTGATATACTATACCAATGCCACCGATAATCAGAGATGAAAAAAGACGCATTACCTTCCGTGTTTGGGATGTTGCAGTTCCCAAGGCGATCGTTGTTCTCGTGCATGGTGTATGCGCTCACAGCGAATATTGGGAGTTCATCGCGGCTGCACTCAATCGGGTGGGGATCGTTGCATATGGTATCGATCTGCAGGGATTCGGGCATACCGGAGGTGATCGCGGGCATATTGGTTCGTTTTCTACTTATTACAAAAGTATTATTGATCTTGCGGAGCATGCGCGTGAATGTCATCCGGGGA
>JAFGJY010000130.1 GCA_016928875.1 Candidatus Omnitrophota bacterium
GCTGGGGCAGCGGCTGTATTCACGACAAAGCATGTCAGTCAAAAAGCACTGGATGCAATGCTAGGTTTTGCCGGCGGGG
The DNA here is from genome assembly GCA_016928875.1 of Candidatus Omnitrophota bacterium. Classification (GTDB taxonomy): domain Bacteria; phylum Omnitrophota; class Omnitrophia; order JAHJGZ01; family JAFGJY01; genus JAFGJY01. The sequence continues at coordinate 80 of JAFGJY010000130.1, forward strand.
TCATGATCGCCGCAAGCTTTTGGTCATTATTAGCGCCGGCGATCGCGATGTCTGAAGGACATACAATGGGGGCGTGGTTTCCCGCAGCGTTTGGATTTGCAGCGGGTGGGATATTTTTACGCGGCATCGATAAGATCCTTCCGCATCTTCATGTCGGTTTTCGTATGGATGAGGCCGAGGGAATAAAGACTTCATGGCAACGAAGCACTCTCCTGGTCCTTGCGATCACATTGCACAATATCCCCGAAGGATTAGCGGTAGGAGTTGCCTTTGGTGCCGTGGCTGCCGGATTGCCGTCAGCGACATTGCCGGCAGCGATCGCACTTGCGGTCGGCATTGGGATACAAAACTTTCCGGAAGGTTTTGCAGTTTCAGTCCCGCTTCGACGAGAAGGCATGTCTCGTACCAAAAGTTTTTGGTTTGGGCAATTATCAGCGGTCGTTGAACCGATCGCTGCGGTGCTAGGTGCCACCGCTGTCCTTATCGCCCGGCCGCTTTTGCCGTATGCCTTGGCATTTGCGGCAGGAGCTATGATCTTTGTGGTTGTGGAAGAAGTCATCCCTGAATCTCAGAGAAATCAAAATACCGACATTGCGACCGGAGGAGCGATGTTTGGGTTTATGGTAATGATGGTATTAGATGTTGCTTTTGGATAAGGTTATTCTCCTGCATAAAAGAAGATCATATGATGGAAAAATTCTTTTTTGATCTTAGCGTCATTTTAGTCGGTTCAGCGGCATTCTCCTTTTTAGCGGTACTTTCCAAACAACCTATCATCATAGCATACATCATCTGCGGAATAATTGTTGGTCCCTGGGGCTTTCGTTTGGTAAAGCATGCGGAATTCATAGAGATGATCTCACATTTGGGGATCACTCTGTTGCTTTTCTTGGCAGGGCTTTGCCTCCATCCGCAAAAATTAGCACGATTATTCAAGGCAACGTCGCTGATAACTGTGGCCCATTCGTGCGTGTCCTTTGTTATTGCTTTTTGTTGTGGCAGGCTGTTTGGATTCGGAACGATCGATAGCATATGCATTGGTTTAGCTTTTATGTTCTCGAGCACGATCCTCGTGATAAAATTGTTGCCAACAACAGAATTGCACCACAAGAAAATGGGAGCGATCTGTATCGGGGTCTTGATCCTCCAGGACCTCCTTGCGGTAACTACGCTTGCTTTCATACGATGTTTAGATGCGCCGCAGGGCGCGCTTATAAGCTTTGTCCTGTTACTGATCAAATTATCCGTGTTCATTGGTGCATTGGTTTTACTCGAACAATTCGTATTGCGGCGGATCATGATGATCGTAAACCGTATGCATGAACTCTTATTTATCGTGGGGCTGGCGTGGTGTTTCGGCATAGCAAGCATTTCGAACATGATGGGGCTGTTTTACGCGACAGGGGCGTTCTTTGCGGGAGTGGTGATCGCGCGGCATCCTATATCGTTATTCATTTCCGAAAAATTAAAGCCGCTGCGTGATTTCTTTCTTGTTTTGTTTTTCTTCACATTGGGAGCACAACTTGACCTCGTAGAGATGAAGGCCATAGTCGTGCCTGCGATCTTGATCTCGGTCTTGTTCCTTGCGCTCAAACCGTGGCTGTTCGCGCGATTTTTTACGCTTGCGGGGGAAAAGAAGGAATTTGCGCAAGAAGTGGGCGGAAGGCTAGGGCAATTCAGCGAATTTTCTCTTTTGGTGGCAATGCTTGCCTTAGAGCTCGGACATGTTACGAAAAGCGCGGCACAATTAATTAAGCTTACGACGATCATAACGTTCATCGTTTCCAGCTATATCGTTGTTTTTAATTATCCAACCCCGATCGGCACATCAAAAAAACTTATCCGCGACTGATGCTATCATAGTGGTGCGTCTCAGCGCGCAGGACAAAACCCATGCATAAAAAGAAAATAGTCATAATCGGCGGCGGCCCGGCGGGCATGATGGCAGCAATATGCTCAGCCGCTCTTGATCAAGAGGTCATCTTGATCGAAAAGAACGAACGGCTCGGCAAGAAATTGCTCATCTCAGGACACGGCAGATGCAATGTGACCAATAGCGAAGAAGGCCCTGCGTTTCTTAAGCATTATTTCAAGAAGGGCAATTTTCTGAGAGATGCGTTTAAAAGATTTTCTAATAAAGATCTGATCGATTATTTACATTCGCATGGGGTGGGACTAAAAACGGAGGATAATGGACGTGTTTTGCCGGTCTCAAATAAAGCGAGCTCGATAGTGGAAGCGTTGCAGGCAGACTTAAAAAAAAATAAGGCTACGGTTCTTCTCAATGCGGCGGTAAAGCGAGTGCGCGTTAGAAATGGTCGTGTGTACGACGTTGAGCTGGACAAGGGACAGTACGTAACTGCAGACGCGGTAATTGTTGCAACGGGCGGGATGACGTATCCGCGTACCGGATCGGACGGGAAATTTTTTAAAACCTTAAAAAATGTGGGACATACGGTCGTTCCGTTGCGGCCTGCGTTAGTGCCGCTCGAGATAGAGGCCTGGCCCGGAATGGTTCTGTCTGGTGTAAGCCTTGCAGATTGTATCGTGAGCACAACGGACAGCGATGGATCAAAACACACATCACGCGGCGCGATCATCTTTACACACTGGGGCATGTCAGGCCCCGCGATATTATCAATAAGCCGGTTTGTCGCCGAGACCGTGCAGGGAAAAGGTTCAGCCAGTATTAGCCTTGATCTTATTCCGGGAGAGACCGAAGAAGCAGTACGTGCTTGGCTCTTGGCCCAAAAGGACGAACATCCCCAAAGCTTGGTAAAAAATATCTTAAGCAGGAAGGTGCCCAAAAGCGTTGGCGAATTTATGCTTACGGCATTAAGCATAGAACACGAGAAAAAATGCAGCGAGATCAGCAAGAAAGATATTAATAAACTGGGACAGGCTTTAAAGCGCAATGAATGGCGAGTTAAACGGTGCCGTCCTAATAATGAAGCAATGGTGACACAAGGTGGCGTGTCCCTTAAAGAGATCGATCCAAAAACCATGGGATCACGTTTGATCAAAGGGCTTTTTTTCGCCGGCGAGATGATCGATATAGACGGCGATAGTGGTGGTTATAATATTCAACTTGCGTTTTCTACGGGATATTTGGCCGGCGGGAGTGCAATTCATGTTGAAGCAAGGCACGAAAAATGATCTTATGACAGATATCCGGCACTGACAAGCAAGGTGGGCCACTGAGATTGCCAACCTTTGTGATGAGTACATCCGGGAACGGATATGACTTGAATCTCAGCAGTTGGATCACTCGCTACGCTAAAATGGTCTATTGCTGCATGAGGAATGATCTCATCATTTTCTCCGATGAAATGGAACTGCGGGATATGTGAGATCATTGATGCATGATCAACAGGATTTAATGAGCCAGACAGAAGCGGGACCTTGTTAAAACGATTCACGGCATCATGATCAAGGTTGCCTGCAATAGTAATGAGCTTAATCACATCCTTTCGTTCAGCAGCGATCAACACTGCGATCGCTGCTCCTCCGGAATACCCAAACAAATGGAGCTCTGAAAAACCATAGTCCTCCTTTAGAAATGAAAGAGCATTATTCATTTCGCTGACCACTTCTGGTGCGAAGCGCTTTGTGGTCCAATAATTCCGATCCCAGCCGGGATTATCTTTTTTAGCCGTATACTGACAAGGTCGGGCAAGATATATGACATTCATTGCCGGGTCAAGGCAAGCAAGGTCGCGCACTAATGATGAGGTGGGCGTTGGATTGGGAGAAATACGGGTGCGGGAGAGGAATGCTTTTCCGTCGCCTTCTATATAAACATGGACGGGAGATGCTCCATCACCAAAGCGGACATAAGAACAAAGGCTAAAAAGAGGGCCTTTGAGGTTTTTTCGTATAAAACCGCGCTGCTCCATCTTGGCATCGGATAAAGCATTTTGTGTAATAAGCAAAGAAGTGCACCCGGTCAGCAGCAGAACCGCATACACTAACGAGAAAAAAAAGCTCTTATTGGGGCTTTTGTGGATCATCCGAATGATGTATTGTATTAAGTTGTATAAATTCTTGACGATACAATTAAAGTATACTAACATAATAAACATTCAGCGTTTATTTTAACCCGAGCCATGACCATTAGTTATATAATTTCAGGCAATCTTGCCATTTCAGATACATCTAACCCTTAACATTCGGATTCTATTGTACAAAAGATTTATTGTTCAAAACACAGTTATTATTCATTACACAAAGATTCATTTTAAAGGAGGGAATAATGAATAAGGAAAGAAGTATTTTATTTCGACTGTTCGTATGGGGAGTCATGCTCCTTTTTACGTACGGTCAGATCATGCCAGCATATGCGCAGGACGCGGTCAATGACGGCGGTGAAGCGTACGGCGGTGCGGGGACGGACGCACAGGACGGGTTCTATTTTGATGCGACATCGATCGATGATACAGCAACGGTTGCCGCTGGTGAAAATGTCGGTGATAATACGGCTAACGGTATTTATCTTGATACAGGTATTAGTAGTGGTGGTACGGTTACTTTTTTAGGTTCTTCTAACGTTACTGGGGGCATAGGTACTACTTCACAACAAATAACGACAGTCAATAATACTAACACAGGTGGCGTGGATGTAATAAGCGTTATAGGTGATTTAAACATCGGAACGTTGAATTTAGACGGAGACGGAGGTGGAGGCGGAGATGCTTTCTATATGGCCGGAGTCAACCCAAACGCACATATTACGACTGCGAATATTGATGACTGCGACTTTTCAGTACAATCAACAACAATGACGATGACGATAGGCACTCTTAATTTAATTGATACGGGAACAGCAGAATTTGGAGGGACTGTAACGGTCGGGAGTATTGTTCCTGACGCTGATGGAGACGGAACCGTTGTTTGTCAAGGTCCTACAACAATAACGGGAGATATTGGAACTGATACGAAAGATTTGAATAGACTATATTTAGGGATCGATGGTAATCCAAATTCAGTTGGCGATGTCGTTGTTTCCGGAGACATTTATGCAGATCTTGTCCGGATCGAAGACCTTAGAATGGTGGTAGGTAAATCTACATTAGCGGTGACAAATACGGCTAATAACGTTCAGGTTCTTTTGAACGATGATGCTACGATCGATCTGCGAGCAAATACGCTTGATATTGATAATGGTGGAGCCGGTAGGTTCATTAGTGGTGGTAATGCTACAATAGAAACGACGATCAACAGCGCAACGGAATATGGGAATATCGATTGTCCTGGTAATGCAACTGTTGATGCTACAGACTCACTTGCAGTAACGGTGAATGGTTATGTGCCGAATGGCACAGTATTCACCATTGTTGATGGTACGGGCGGTGGCGGTGTGGGAGATCTTGCCGCGGCTATTAGTGATAATAGTGCGTTGCTTTCCTTTGCACAAGATACGACCGATGATGATGATCTCGATATAATAGCCACACGAACAAGCCTCAATACGGTAACAACACCGGGCAGTGGAACTATTGCAGGAAACGCATTGGAAACGGATGCTGCGGGCGGGAACATGACAACAACAATGGGCGAGATAGATTCGTTGACTTCGACGGCGCAGATCGTTCGGGCAACGAATGAACTCGCACCGAACACAAATGAAGGGGCAATACTTGCTTCTAAGAATGTTGTTACGCAGAATGCGTTGTTAATTTCAGATCGTCTTGCTGCAACACGCGGAGCAGGAGTTGCGACAGGTGATGAGTTTACCGAAAATAATATCTGGGCCAAAGGCTTTGGAACGATCGCTGATCAAGATGACCGCGGCAGTGAACAAGGATATGATCTTGGTACGATCGGGTTTGGTGTTGGAATGGATACTAATGTAAGCGAGCAGGTAAGCTTGGGGCTCGCATTTTCGTATGGATATAGCATTGTTGATTTTGACGCGTCGAATTTAGGCGATACCAGCATTGATTCATATCAAGGATCTATCTACGGTGATTATGAAGATGGTTCCTTCTATGTTGATGGGTTGTTTGCATTCGGCATGAATCAGTATGAAGCTGGACGTACTATTACGGTTGGCGGTACATCGTATGGCGCGGTCTCGGATTACTGGGGCCAGCAGTATACTGGTTATCTTGAATGTGGCTATGACATAACGAGAGATGATCTCACGGTGACACCGATAGCGTCTCTTAATTATACACATCTTCATATCAATGATTATGATGAAGCCGGCGCTGGTGAGAAATGTCTTGCGGTCGATGATCAAGATTATGACATATTTGAGACAGGGCTTGGTTTTAAGATCGCGCATCTTTTCACAACCGAAGATCTTAATATAACGCCAGATATCCACGGGATGTGGTATTGGGACATGGTAGGTGATCAAGTTGATGTGACTGCACGATACGGCGGCGGTGCAACATCATTTAACACAGAAGGCAATGATCCGGCGCAGCATCGTTTTCGTATCGGAGCGAGCGTAAGCCTCCTTGCGCAGGAAAATATCGAAGTGATAGTTGGCTATGACCTTGATCTTAAAGATGATTATTATGGTCATAACGCAACGATAGAACTTAAATACGCATTTTAAGTAATTTTATACTAAAATGAGAAAGCACAAGAAGGCATAGGGAGTAACACTCTATGCCTTCTTGTAATTCTTGTAAATTGTATGCCTTCCCCCTCTTCTAATCTTTCACAAGAATTTCTTCACATACCCACATAATTTGTTATAATACTACCTCATTTTTTCAAAATCCTTTTTTTACTACATAATACGTATAAGTATATATATTTCATTAATTGCGTAATTGGCGCCTTCATAGGAGCTTGTCTTATGAAGGTTTTTTTGGGGGTTTGAATACTAATAGTAGTATAAGAATTCAAAGGAATAAATAAAGGATGATATCGATGAGAGCAAAGTCTTGGTTCTTAACATGTTTTAGCAAAACAAGTTACAAGAAAAAAGCGGTTATAAGAGCGATCATGGCTGGTTTTACAATAGCAATGATCGCTTTTTCATGTTCTGCCTTCGCTGCATCAGATGGGATAAGTCTTTTGGATGGCAATGAGCGCGGGATGACGACATCCGAAATGGCCAAGGGGATCATGACCCCCGGGTTCGACGAAAGCCTTCAGCAAGATGTACTTGAGGTTCGCTATTCGATCGCAAGCGGGACATCGCTTGAAATTTGGGCTAAGGGGTTTCCGGTGGAATTGTCTGCCGAGACCGCCAATACGGCCAAGATCAGTATGAAAGTGCCCGATATTGAACAAGTAGATCAGATTGATCTCGTGGTGATCGTGAGGGGAACAAGTGGCGTACAAAACGTTCCGCTGTCCTTAAAAAATGGATGGAGCTTTGAAAATATCGCGATCAA
>JAFGJY010000018.1 GCA_016928875.1 Candidatus Omnitrophota bacterium
CGAGCAGACGTTCATTTTGGGGAAACCAGTCGAAGATTTTGAGAAGGCGATCGCTACATTTTGCGGAGTAAAACATGCGATCGGTGTTTCTTCAGGGACTGATGCGATCCAGCTCGCGCTTATGGTTGCCGGCATTACGCAGGGTGATGAGGTCATAACGACACCGTTTACGTTCATTGCAACAGCAGAACCGATCGCATTGCTTGGTGCGAAACCGGTATTCGTTGATATCGATCCGCGAACGTTCAATATCGATCCGGAGAAGATCGAAGAAAAAATAACGAAACGTACAAAAGCGATCATTGTTGTTCATTTGTATGGTCAGGCGGCAGCAATGAGACCGATCCTTGCGATCGCGCGTAAGCACAACCTGACGGTGATCGAAGACGCGTGTCAGGCGATCGGTGCGGTCGATGGCACGACAAAAAAGCAGGCTGGGGCGATCGGTGCGATCGGATGTTTCAGTTTTTTCCCTAGCAAGAATCTTGGTGGTTTTGGCGATGGAGGATTGGTGACAACAGACAATGAGGCCTCTGCGGAACTCATAGCTAAATTGCGAGTACATGGGTCAGCCCAACGATATTATCATGATGAGATCGGCATCAATGCGCGCCTTGACGCCCTTCAAGCTGTAGTGCTTAAGGTCAAGCTTAAGTACCTTGCCGGGTGGTTAAAGGCACGCCGGGTAAAAGCGGAGAAATACAATGAACTCATTGATAATAAAGGACTTAAAGATATTATAGCAACGCCTTTTGTTGCTCCGGGCAATGTCCATACCTATCATCAATATACGTTAACACTTTTAGGAAAAAAGGCTTCATCAAAGCTGCGTGATGACCTCTGTGAGCATCTGCGGAAGAACGGAATTGGTTCAATGGTGTATTATCCGGTTCCGCTTCATATCCAGAAATGCTTTACCTACCTTGGCTACAAGAAGGGGGATTACCCGATAAGCGAAACATGTGCACAGCATGTCTTTTCGCTGCCTATCTTTCCGGAACTTACCGATGATGAACAGACGTACATCATTGATAGGATTGCGGGATTTCTAAAGGCCTAAGGCCCCCAAACTACTTGTCTCCCTTCGTTGACAACCCATTATAATTATAATATAATCGACACTTCTTGTTGCAGGAGTCGTGTATTCTAACTCAATATTTATAATATAATTAGGAGTTTGTTTATGGCCCATCTGAAAGAGGAGTTTGCGGAACGAGTTAAAAAGATACAGGAACAGAAATCTGCCGGCCATACCCTATATGGTGGGCGTTTTAAGACGGATGGAACGACGCAAGGTCTTAAAGATGAATATGTTGAGGGAAAACAGGGCGCGATCGCCGGTCGGTTGATGGCGATCCGTGCACATGGCAAAAGTATCTTTGCTGACATTAAGGATGCAGCCGGTCGCTTACAGTTGTATGCAAATTTTAATGTGCTCGGCGAAGAGCAGTTCACGTTTTTTAAAAGTTTGGACATTGGGGATATTGTAGGCGTACGCGGAAGTTTGCTTATGTCACGTACCGGCGAGATAACCTTGAAGGTCGAGTCGTTCGCGCTTTTGGCGAAAAACATACGGCCGCTTCCAGAGAAATGGCACGGGTTACGTGATATAGAAACGCGGTATCGCCGCCGTTATGTTGATCTTATAGTTAATGATGAAGCGCGCGCAGTGTTCAAGACCCGCAGTACGATCATTAAACGGGTCCGGGACATGTTGACCGATAAGGGTTTTCTTGAAGTGGAGACACCGATGATGCAGCCGATACCGGGCGGGGCAAAAGCAGAACCGTTCATCACGCATCATAACGCGTTGCATACCGACTTGTATTTGCGTGTTGCGCCGGAGCTTTATTTAAAGAAATTATTGGTTGGCGGGCTCGAGAAGGTTTTTGAGATCGGTAAGAATTTCAGGAATGAGGGGCTTTCGATCAGGCATAATCCTGAATTTACGATGCTTGAATTGTATCAAAGTTATGCTGATTACAATGATATGATGAATTTAACAGAAGAGATCGTCACTACGCTCGTCAAAGAATTACATGGGACAACTACACTACCGTTTGGTGAGGTAACGATCAATTATAAAGAGCCGTGGAAACGCAGCAGTTTTTATGAAATATTGAAGGAACACACGGGTGTCGAGTGGCGTAAGGCTGATATCGTTAAAGAAGCTAAAAAACTCGGCATTGAGATCAAGAAAGATTGTACCGAAGTTGATATTCTTGATGAAGTGTTCGATGAGAAGGTCCAGCCGCATCTTACGGACCCTACGTTTGTGACCGATTATCCGGTGATCATGACGCCGCTGGCCAAACGCAAAGAGGATGATCCGGACCTGGTATATCGCTTCGAGCTGTTCATTGCGAATATGGAGATCGCCAATGCGTATTCAGAATTGAACGATCCGCTTGAGCAGCGCGATCGTTTTGAAATGCAACGCGAAGCCTTGAATGAAAAGGACAAAGAGATCGACAATGATTTTTTAATGGCGTTAGAATATGGCATGCCATCAGCGGGTGGCTTGGGGATCGGTATCGATCGTTTGGTGATGTTGCTGACGAATTCACATTCCATTCGGGATGTGGTATTGTTCCCGCAGCTTAAGCCGGAGACGCGAGAAGAAATCGATGAAAGTTGAGTTATTCATAGCATTACGCTATTTACTACGCCGGAAGAAAGCGGGATTCATATCGCTTATATCCCTTATTTCAGTGCTTGGTGTTGCAGTCGGTGTGATGGCGCTCATCGTCGTGCTTTCGGTGATGAGCGGATTTGACCGGGAGCTCAAGAGCAAGATCGTCGGGATCAATCCGCATGTGGTGATCAATAAGAGCGGTGGCATTGAAGATTATGAGGAAGTCATCCATCAGATCCGCGCAATGGGGCTTGATAAGATCACAACGATCTCACCGTATGTCATTGGACAGGCGATCATTCGTTCCGACAGTAATGCGCTCGGGGTGATGGTCAAAGCAGTTGATCCGGCCAGAGAAGATATTACGTTCTTAAAGAAATTCTTAAAGGCTGGCAACCTTGATTTTTCGGTGCCTGTGATCAAAGAAGGTGAAGAGCAGATCCAGGGCAGCGTGGTGATCGGCAGGACACTTGCGCATCATTTGTTCATTAATGAAGGCGATATTGTTAACATCATTTCACCATTGCTTGAAAAGAAAGGGTTGTTCGGTGCGGCGGCAAAGACAGAAACGTTCCGAGTAAGCGGTATTTTTCAATTCGGCATGTATGATGTCGATTCGACCTTTGTGTTGATGCGGCTTGACCACGCTCAGGAGCTGTATCAGCTCGGTAATAAAGTGACCGGCCTGAGCATAAAACTTTCGGATGTGTATTGGGCTGAGCGGATCAAAGAGATATTGCGGGGCACGCTGAATTTTAATTATTGGATCCAGACATGGATCGATATGAACAGGAACTTTTTCTCGGCGCTTAAGGTCGAGAAAAATGTCATGGCGATCTTGTTGTTCCTCATCATTCTTGTTGCGGCATTCAATATTATCTCAACGCTTATTATGGTGGTCATGGAGAAGACCAAGGATATAGGTGTCCTGAAATCATTGGGTGTGACCAAGGCCGCGATCAGGAACATATTTATTTTCGAAGGTGCGATCGTCGGAGTGGTCGGGACTACCTTGGGCGTTGGTGCCGGATTGATGGTGACGCGCTGGCTTAATCCGATCGCTGACTTCATTGAGATGGCGACCGGATTTGAGGTCTTTCCGAGTGATATTTATTATTTTGACAGAATACCGACGCAGACAAATTCGATCGATGTGATCGTTATCGCTGCGTTCGCGTTCATAATAACCATTATGGCATCGGTCTATCCGGCGAAGAGGGCAGCGTCCCTTAAACCGGTCGATGCGTTACGATACGAGTAAGAGTATGGCCGCGATATTAGAGACCAAAGGCATAGAGAAGAGTTATTCCTCGCCGCACGGCAAATTGCATGTGTTACGCGGGATCGATATGCGGCTTGAGCAAGGCGAGATGATGTTCATTACCGGGCGCTCTGGGTCGGGTAAATCGACCTTACTGCATTTATTGGGGCTTTTGGATACGTGCGATAAAGGACAGCTTTTCTTTGCCGGTGAGAATGTGACTAAACTGAATGATAGAAAGACGTGCAAACTGAGGAACGGTAGTATAGGATTTTTGTTCCAGTTCTATAACCTGCTTCCGGAACTCACGGTCCTTGAGAACGTGACTTTGCCGGGCCTGATCGGCAAACGTAAAAAAGTGACGCAACGGGCCAAGGAATTACTCGAGCAGGTCGAGCTTGTGGAGCGCATGAAACATTTTCCGCATCAATTATCCGGCGGAGAGCAACAACGTGTTGGTTTGGTGCGGGCGCTCATTAATGAGCCGGCACTTGTGTTGTGTGACGAGCCGACGGGAAACCTTGATGAAGAGAGCAGCGAGATGGTCATGCGCCTTATCCGGCGGCTCAATAAAGAGCGGAAACAAACATTTTGTATCGTTACTCACGACGAGATCATCGCCCGTGAGGGAAATAGTAAATTACATCTGCGTAGCGGTGTGCTTCATTCGCCGGCAGCATAAATAATAGTAACTGAATACACACAATCAATAGAAGGAGAAGGAAATGGGGAATAAGGTTTTTCTGGACGGTAAACTAGTTGATCGCGAAGAGGCGAAGGTCTCTGTGTTCGATCACGGCCTGTTATACGGTGACGGTATATTTGAAGGGATCCGAGTGTATAGCCGCTGCATTTTCAAGCTGAAAGAACATCTCGATCGTCTTTTCGAATCAGCGCATTCGATCATGCTGAGCATCCCAATGACAAAGAATGAAATTGAGAATGCGATCATAAAAACGCTGAAGGCGAACAGGCTTTCGGACGGATATATTCGTCTGGTCGTAACGCGCGGAGTCGGTGACCTTGGTCTGGACCCGAACAAATGCAAGGTGGCGACAATATTCATCATTACCGATAAGATCAAACTTTATCCAGAGGAATTCTATCGCAAGGGACTTGCTATCGTGACGGTCCCGACAATGCGCAATCTGCCGGAGACGCTCAATCCATCGATCAAATCGCTTAATTATTTGAACAACATTATGGCTAAGATAGAAGCATGTAATGCCGGATGCATTGAGGCGATCATGCTGAATAAAGATGGATATGTTCTCGAATGCACGGGCGATAACGTGTTTATAGTCAAACGTGGTAAGCTGATTACACCACCGACCTATCTCGGCGCGCTTGAGGGTATAACCCGTAATGCGATCATTGAATGCGCAAAAAAGCTTAAGATAGCATGTGAAGAGCGTATTCTTACGAGGCATGATTTGTTCAATGCGGATGAGATATTCTTGACCGGGACCGCTGCTGAGCTTATACCGGTGGTTGAAGTCGACAAACGCACTATCGGGGACGGCAAATCGGGCGCCATAAGTTTGAAATTACTTAAAGCGTTCCGGGCAATAACACCCAAAGATGGAGTAAAATATTCCCTATGATCTGTAACTCATGCGGGAAAAACAAAGCCACTATTCACGTGACCGAGCTGATCGAAGGCAAGATGGTCGAGGTCCATCTATGCGAGAAATGTGCCAATGAAAAGGACATCGCGAACAAAGTCTCATTTTCGCTCAATGATATCCTGGCCGGGTTGATGCAGTTCACGACCCAATCGGATGAGATGAGCAAACAACTGAAGATGCGTTGTCCAGGGTGCAACCTCAGCATTCAGGACCTTCAGAAAAAGGGCAAGGTCGGGTGTGCGCAATGCTATGAGGTCTTTGCGCAGTTCTTGCTGCCACTCATACAAAAGATACATGGGTCGGCACAACACTTCGGTAAACGTCCTTCGCATGTTGATGAAAAGCTCAATATACAGATCGAGATCGAAAAGCTCGAGGCTGACCTGCAAAAGAAGATCGAGGCCGAAGCATTCGAAGAAGCGGCCATAGTCCGTGATAAGATCAAGTTCCTCAAGAAAAAGGTCAGCACGAAGAAAACCACGCGAAAGTCGAAAACCTCCTCAGAGAGCAATGACGCCAACAAGAAAGAGTGAAACAGTCTATGACGATCGATGAAATGGTCGATAAGACCGGGGAATGGCTTAAAGGTAAAGGGCCGAGCAATGATGTAGTGATCAGTAGCCGTGTGCGCCTGGCGCGAAATCTAGCGGGCTTTATATTTTCAGATTACATGCCGAAATCAATGGCCGAGAAATTGGTCGGCCTTGTAAAGAACGCGGTCGACAACAGCAATTATCTTAAGAAACATACGTTTTTTTCTGATAAGGATATCACATTACTTGATAAAGAATTCTTTAAAGAACGGCACTTGATCAGCGGGGAGCTGGTCGAGGCCAAGAGACCTCATGCTGTGTGTTTCACTGATGATGAGATCGTGAGCATTATGATCAATGAAGAGGACCATCTGCGCTTACAGGTGTTGCAGTCCGGGTTTAATTTGGTTGAGGCATTGCGGCTTATTGACGTTATCGACGCAGAGCTCGAGAACAATCTGGATTATGCGTTTAGCCCGACGTTAGGGTATTTGACCGCATGCCCGACGAATGTAGGTACTGGGTTGCGGGCATCATGCATGTTGCATTTGCCGGCCTTGGTCATGACCAAACAGATCAACAAAGTATTACAGGCGCTCTCAAAGATGAGTATCGCAGTGCGCGGTCTCTATGGCGAGGGGACGCAGGCGACGGGAAATTTCTTTCAATTTTCAAATCAGATCACGCTGGGGCGCCAAGAAGAGCAGATCGTTAATGATTTTGAAAAGATCGTTAAACAGGTGATCGAGCATGAGCAGGAAGCACGGATCGCACTTTCGAACAAACGGTTGACCAAATTAGCTGACCAGATCTGGCGCAGCCTCGGCATACTTCGTTCTACGCGGATCATCTCAAGCGGCGAGGCGAATTCACTTCTTTCGCTCGTACGATTAGGGTGTGATCTTGGGCTCATAAAAGACCTCAATAAGAATAAGCTCAACGAACTTTTTATTGTTATTCAACCGGCACATTTGCAAAAGATATACCGCACAGAATTGCCGGTCGATGAGCGCGACGAAAAGAGAGCCTCGCTCATCCGCGAAAAACTTAAAAGCGTATCTTTGTAAACATGGTATTAATCAAACAAAAAATAATTAACATAAACAATAAGGGAGGAAAATAATGTTCGATAGGTTTACGGAACGTGCACGGAAGGTCATTATCCTGGCCAAAGAAGAGGCCAGACGATTTAATCACGACTATATCGGGACCGAGCATATTTTGCTGGGGCTTATCAAAGAGGGAGAATCAGTCGCGGCAGCGGTCTTGCAAAATCTTGGTTTGAGCTTAGAGAATATCCGATTGGAAATAGAGAAGCTCGTTCAGTTAGGTCCGAGCACCATTGTTTCCGGGGATATCCCCTTTACGCCAAAAGCCAAAAAAGTCATCGAGCTGGCAATGGACGAAGCACGCAGGCTTGGGCACAATTATATCGGGACCGAACATTTGCTCTTGGGGCTTATCAAAGAAGGTGAAGGTGTTGCTAGCCATGTGTTGATGAACATTGGGCTTGATCTTAACAAGGTTCGTAATGAGATCATTAAGTTATTGGGTTCCGCAACGCCGGCATCGGCGAGCGGAAGCCAAAAGGCCAAGACCAAGACTCCGGCACTTGATGCGTTTGGCCGGGATCTAAGCCAGCTTGCGCGCGACGGCAAACTTGATCCTGTTGTAGGACGTGCAGACGAGATCGAGCGTGTCATCCAAGTGCTTTCACGCAGGACAAAAAACAATCCTGTCCTATTAGGTGAAGCGGGCGTCGGCAA
>JAFGJY010000131.1 GCA_016928875.1 Candidatus Omnitrophota bacterium
ATCACTCGAACACGCAGCGGTAACATTGATATAAAGCGAATCTCTTATCTTATAGACAAAGATCGAATTCTCCGCAGCAACAGGAAGGCCAAAAAAATGCTGTGCGTTCATCGTGGTATAGCGCGCCAGGTCCTCGAAAGTGACCTTGCGCTCCGCAGCAATGACCGTTGCGATCTCAGGCAAATACGCCGGCTCGTTACGTTTACCACGCCGTGATTGTGGCGCAAGAAAGGGACAATCGGTCTCGAGCATCAAATGTTTGTCCGGCACCTTGGCAACTAACATACGCATCATATCATTTTTCTTATATGTGCTCTGTCCTGCAAATGAAACATGCAAACCCAGTTCAAGCACTCGTCGCAAGATACCTTCATCACCTGAGAAACAATGCATGACCCCGTTTATCGAATGCCCGACGTGCATTCTCAAAATATCGAGTATATCATCATACGAATCCCGCGCATGGATGATAAGCGGCAAGCCGGTTTCTTTATGCAATGTAAGGAAATCGATGAACATTTCTCGCTGTTTATCACGCGGCGAATGATCACGATAATAATCCAGGCCGATCTCGCCGATCGCCACTACTTTTTCATGATCGCACAAAGAACGTAATTCGCTCATACAGGAAGGATCATATGTTTTTGCCTCATGCGGATGGATGCCCACGGTTGCATAACAATTCTGATATTTTTCAGCAAGCGCGATGACTGCCCGCGTTGAGGCAATGTCCGTGCTCACGTTAATGATCACCCGAACACCTGCCGCCGTTGCCCGTTCTATCACCGCTGCCCGGTCATCGTCAAAATCCTTAAAATCTAAATGCGCGTGTGTATCTATAAGCATCATTACCCCTGTAAAGTTGAATTGGTGTCAGACACGTGTCTGACACCAATTTTTTACGATCTAGACAACTGCCTTATTTTTTCTCTTCAAGTTTGGGGAATAGCGGATCGCCCTTCTCAAGCTTAATGCCTGCCTTTAATCCTCCCCATGTACGGATCTCATCTATTGTGCACGTTGTCTCTTGTTGTAGCAATTCCAGTATTTTCTCCGCAGTATCAGGCATGAATGGGACCAAGGTCACCGCAATGAACCGTAACGACTCGAAAAGAACATATAAAAAGTCCTCAAGCGCCGCAGCGTGTGCGGGATCTTTTGCGAGCGTCCACGGTTTGGTATCTTCAATGAGCTTATTGATCATCCCGATAAATTCCCACAACACGGTCAAGGCTTCACGCGGATCCAATTTTTCAACCATTGCCTCGGAGATGGCCGGGCCAAGCGCAAGCGCTGCTTTTTTTATGGGCCCGTACGTATCATCCGCATGTGCTTTGGGCAGGACTCCCCCCTTGTATTTCTCAAGCATCGAAAATGACCGATGGATCAGATTACCAAGATCATTTGCAAGATCAGTCGCAAAGCGGCCCGCAACATATTCATCGGCATATGCCCCATCAAGACCAAGCCGCACTTCTTTCAGTAAAAAATAACGTAATGTATCGCGGTTGAATGCTGCTATCACATCATAGGGATCGGCGATATTGCCGACCGATTTCGACATCTTCGCGCCTTCCATCGTCCAATATCCGTGCGCCAAGACATACTCGGGCATCTCAAGACCGAGGGCATGCAACATGATCGGCCAATAGATCGCATGTTGGCGCAAGATATCTTTGGCCATGAAATGGATGGTCGCCGGCCAATACTTATTAAAATATTCGTTATCCTTGCCATATTTGATCGCAGAAATATAGTTGATCAATGCATCGAACCATACATATAACACATGGTCAGCATTGAACGGCAAAGGAATACCCCATGCCATACGCGCAATGGGCCGTGAAATGCACAGGTCTTCGAGCGGTTCCTTCAAAAAGCTCAAGACCTCTTTTTCTTTCGATTGCGGCACGATAAAACGTTCGTGGGCCTTGATGTAATCAATAAGCCAATCCTGATATTTGGACATCTTGAAAAAATAATTATCCTCTTCAAGTTCCTGCGTCGGCCTTTTACAGTCCGGACAATTGCCCTTTTCAAGCTGGGATTGCGTCCAGAACGTCTCACACGGCGTACAATACCACCCCTTATATTTACCGAGATAAATATCTCCTTTGGCATGTAACTGCTGAAGCACACAGTGTACGACCTCGATGTGACGCTGCTCGGTCGTGCGAATAAAATCATCGTGCGTGATACCCAGATCATTCCACAGAGCCCGAAAGCGCTCGGAGACCTGATCGACATACTCTATGGTCGGGACGCCCTGTTGCTGAGCTGTCTTTTCGATCTTCTCGCCATGTTCATCGGTCCCGGTCAAAAAATATACTTCGTGGCCCAAGAATCTGTAAAACCGCGCAAAGGTATCACACAGAATGGTCGTGTATGCATGCCCGATGTGCGGTTTGGCATTTACATAATAGATCGGTGTCGTTACATAGCAGGGTCTATTCTTCTTCAGGGATGCCGCCATCTATCTCCTCGCTCTCCTCTACTTCATCGCCCTTCTTTTTGCGCCCTTTAAAAGAATATTTGCTGTGGATCACGCATTTCTTGTCAGGGCATTTACACTCCGCAAAATCTATCCAAAAACTTTTATCATCGATCACAATAAGTGCTTTACGTTTAAGGATATTGACCTCGATGATCTTGCCTTCTTTGCCGTCCCGGGTCTTGACCCGGTCCCCGTTACGCGGCAATGTTTTTGCGCATTCTTTGTACGTTTCATTCTCATAGCCTAAGCAACACATAAGACGGCCGCACACCCCCGATATTTTGGTCGGGTTCAATGATAAATTCTGCTCCTTCGCCATCTTGATGGTCACCGGTTCGAAATCCCGCAAAAAAGATGTACAACATAATTCTCGCCCACAATGTCCCACCCCGCCGAACATCTTGGCTTCGTCGCGAACACCGATCTGCCTGAGCTCGATCCTGACCTTGAAGATCGATGCCAGCTCTTTTACCAATTCGCGAAAATCGACACGGCCTTCGGAGGTAAAATAAAAGATCAATTTTGAAAGGTCGAACGAATATTCCGCATCAACCAACTTCATCGGTAAATTATGTTGCTGTACCTTTTGATAACACGTATCGATCGCTTCGCGCGCCTTTTCTTTATTGGCCTTTATCTTTTCATGATCTTTTTCGTCCGCAACGCGGATCACGGATTTGAGCGGCTGTTCGATCTTCGCATTATCGAGCTGTTCAACTTCCGAAATAACGACGCCATAATCGACCCCGCGATCGGATTCGATGATCAAGCCCTCGCCGATCTTGAACTTAAGGCCGCGCGGGTTGTAATACACGATCTTCCCTGCGTCCCGTAACTGTATTTTTACAACTTCGATCATAATAGTTCCTTTCCGCTATCCCACAACCTTGCCCATGATCACCATAAGCGAGGTCACGATCATCTTTGCGTTAACATTTTTGTCAATATATGATTGAATATCCCTTATGTCATCCAATATTGTGACCAATGTACGCGCATCGGAACTCTGCGCTATCACCGTCAGTTGTTCTCTGTAGTCACTGTTGATCAAAAACTCACATGTACCGTTCTGCACAATGGCCAACAGATCCCTGATGATGAACGCTATTACATCCAATACGACTTTTAACTTTTCCTGCAATCCTCGATAACTCGAAGATTCGAATTCCTTCAAATAAGTGAATATCGTTCTCGCGCAGAAGTGCTGAAGGATCTTATTGCGTTCTTCCATAACGCCTGACTCGACGATCATCTTGGCTTTCTCATAACTGCCGCCAGAAAGGTAGGCGATAAAATCACCTTCGCCCGTCAAACCGTATTGCCGCTCAAGATGCGCTTTAATAGAATCACTCGTAAACGGCCGCAGCCGTATCTCTGTCACGCGTGATAAGATCGTCGGTAGAAGCAACAGTGAGTTTGAGACCGTCAAGATTATGATCGAATGTGCCGGCGGCTCTTCCAATGTTTTAAGGAACGCATTCTGCGCCTCGGTCGTCATCCGTTCTGCATCACGGATTATAAGTATCTTATACGTGCCTTCGTACGGTTTGAAATGTAACCACGTCTGTGCTTCACGTACATCTTTGATCTTGATCGATCGCTCCTGAAGATCATCGCCAAGTATCCTCAGGTCAGGATGGATCCCTTCTCTGATCTTGCGGCACGAATTACACGGACACCCATGCTCGAACGTCTCGGTAACGCAATTCACCATACAACCCAGCTCTAACGCCAATTCTTTTTTTCCGAGGCCATGCGCGCCCGAAAAAAGATATGATGTTGAAAGCGTTGACTGTGCATATGCGTTCGTCAAATGCTTCAGTGCTTCATCCTGTTGAAAATCATGATCCAAAAGCATCGTCCAATATACTTTCTATGCGTTCTTTGACCGCTGTTATTTTCTGGGTGGCATTAATAACGAAAAAACGCCTCTTATGCGCGCGGGCAAGCGCGAGAAATCCTTTTCGCACCTTTTCATGATAACGCAATGAACGTCCCTCGATCCTGTCGGTCCGTCCGGCGCGTGTAAGGCCGGTCTTTACCGGAAGATCAAGTAACAATGTTATATCAGGTACGAGGCCGTCCGCAGCAAATGCACAGAGGTCTTGTACCCTCCTGAGGTCCATCCCGAGGCCATATCCTTGATACGCGATAGTCGAATCATAAAATCGGTCGCAGATGACCGTAATCCCTTTTTTTAACGCCGGGGCAATCACTTCATGCACGATCTGCGCCCGTGCTGCGCAATATAACAAAACCTCAGCCGAGTGCGCCATGGCATTGTTTTTTTTATCCAACAAGATCTCACGTATCTTCTCTCCGATCTTTGTTCCACCCGGTTCCCTGACGATAATATACGGCTTTTTATGCCGTTTAAAGTAGCGCGCAACATGACAGATCTGCGTACTTTTCCCGCACCCTTCAATCCCTTCTAATGTTATAAAATAACCCTTCTTCTTTTTCATATAATACCCTATAAGTCGTCTCCCCTTGAGGGGAGCGTCTCCGAAGGAGACGAGGGGTGTTATGTAGCTAAAGCCTGGACTTAACATCCCCCTTAATCCCCCTTCAAAGGGGGACTTATTATAATCGTTCGGGTACCGGACCGTCTTTCGTATCTTTCACGATCCACCCTTTTTGTGTAAGTAGATCGCGCAGCCGGTCTGCTTCGGCAAAGTTCCGCTCTTGACGCGCTTTTTGCCGGCCGTTGACAAGTTCCAAGATCTCATTAGGTACTTCTACATCGTGTTCTGTGCGCACCGCAATGATAGCATCGATCATTGTGATAAATTCCTCTATTTCTTGCATGGTCCGCTTCCCGATCTGATTGGTATCAGCGAAATTATTGATTATTCTGACCGCATTGAATAATTGGGCCAAAGCCTCTGCAATGTTCAGATCATCAGCAAGCGCATCACAAAAGGCTGCCTTGCAGGCCGTAACACGTTCCAGTACGTCGCCTTCGTCACTGATCGCGTTGTTTACCTTATGGCTTTCCATTCTTTTAATGAATTCATTGATCCGCTGCACTGCCTTTTTGGATTGCTCGATGCCTTCCAGCGTAAAATTAAGCGGCTGGCGATAATTGTGTGAAAGCAAAAGATATCTAATACTGATCGGGTCATGGCCTTTCGCTATAAGGTCACGCAATGTATAAAAGTTCCCTTTTGATTTTGACATCTTCTCGCCGTCAACAAGCAAGAACTTACAGTGCAGCCAATAACGAACGAACGGCTTACCGGTGCACGCCTCTGACTGCGCGATCTCGTTCTCATGATGCGGGAAAATAAGGTCCTCGCCCCCCGTATGCATATCGAACGTGGCCCCGAATTCTTTCATGCTCATAGCCGAACATTCAATGTGCCATCCCGGACGCCCGGGGCCGAACGGTGATTCCCAGCTCGGTTCACCTTCTTTTTTTGCCTTCCAGAGCACAAAATCACTTAAATTGTCCTTTTCGTATTCGTCACTGTCGATACGTGCACCCTGAATGTTCATCGCGAGATCCTTGCCCGATAATTTGCCATAATGCTTGAATGTATCGATCTTAAAATAGACCGAACCGTTGCTTTCATACGCGTGCTTTTTCTTGATCAACGTTTGGATCATGGTGATCATATCATCGATCGACTCTGTCGCCCGCGGCATGTGCTCCGGACGTTCGATATTGAGTCGCGCAAGGTCTTCTAAGAAAGCGTCCGTATATTTCGCCGTATATTCAGCTAAGGTCACTCCTTCTCGGTTCGCACCTGCGATCGTTTTATCATCGACATCGGTAATATTCATTACCTGGATCACCGTGTATCCACAATATTCAAGGAAACGCCGTAAAAGGTCCTGAAAGATGTACGTCCTGAAATTGCCGATATGAGCATAGTCATATACCGTCGGGCCGCATGAATACATCGTGACCCTATTCTTCTTAAGCGGTGAGAATATCTCCTGCCGTTTTTTTAATGTATTGAAGAATGCTATTTTATTCATTGGCGTTTTATGTTCCCTCACCATTCTTTGCTTCCCCGTATAGAACCGTCTGGACCCGCTTTAGACATCCGCGACGGCCCAAGATGATCATCACTTCCTTAAGGTCCGGCCCGTGCATTTTTCCCGTAAACGCCATTCGTAAAGGGGCAAAGAGCTCTTTACCTTTCTGGCCAGACCTTTTTTTAACGCTTTTAAGGAAATTGTCAACCGTATTCTCATCGATCACATCGATCTCTTGCAAGATCGCTTCACATGCAGCAATGACCGACCGTGCTCCTTCGCTTTTTAAAAGCTCTGCGTCCTCATATTCGATGGTAGTATCAAAGAGCTGCATTTTCTCTTTGATCTCGCTATAGCATGAAAGGTTGTTCCTGAATATGCGTAATATATGCGCATACCACTCCGGCCGTGTGTTGTAATCTTCTTCTGAAATGATCTTCTCATCGAGAGCAAACGCCAGGATCTCCTGCGCAAATTCATTTTCGTCCATTTGCCGTATGTGCATCCCACTTACCCAATCAAGTTTGGCTTTATCGAAAACCGCGGGAGATTTCGATACCCGTTTAATTGAAAAGTGCTCTTTCAGTTCATTGAGGGTGAATAGCTCCCTATCGTCACCGGGAGACCATCCCAAAAGCGCCATATAATTACATAATGCCTCGCTTCTATATCCCAATTTCCGATATTCATGGATCGACATGGCCCCCAAACGTTTGCTGAGCGGTTCTCCGCCCGGACCCATGGTCAGCGGCATATGCGCGTAGCGCGGCACCTTGAACCCGCACGCCTTCATGATCAGGATATGTTTCGGCGTATTCGTCAAATGGTCCTCGCCGCGCACAACGTGCGTTATTCCCATAAGGCCGTCATCGACCGCAACTGCAAAATGAAAGGTCGGCGTTGTGTCCGGCCGCATGATGATAAAATCCCCGACTTGCTCTAAGGCAAAGGTCACTTCATCGCGGATCATGTCATCGACCGTAAGCTCACCAGCCCCCTCGACCTTGAACCTGACCGAAGGCAGTATGCCTGCCCTATGCTTTTCAGCCATTTCCTCATCTGAAAGCGTCCGGCATTTATTACTGTACTTCGGCGTGAGACCTTGCGCCAGCTGCTCCTGCCGGTCCTTATCGAGTTCCTCGGGCGTACAATAGCAGTAATATGCCTTGCCTTCGTCTATGAGTTTCTTGACATAGTCCTTATAGAACTTGGTACGCTCAGATTGTAAATACGGCCCGTATTTCCCGCCAATATCCGGGCCTTCCGTCCATCGAATGCCCAGCCAGCCGAGATCCTTGAATATCTGTTCAATGTACTCAGGCTTTGAACGTTCTCTGTCCGTATCTTCGATCCTCAAAATGAACTCACCTTTATTGTGAGCGGCAAGCAGATAGTTGAATAGCGCTGTACGTGCATTGCCTATGTGCAAAAAACCGGTTGGTGAAGGTGCAAATCGTACTCTCATTTACTTTTTCTCCTTGATCAACAACGCTATCGCATACGCAGAGATAGAAAATCCCTGTCCCTCGGAATCAAGCCCTTCCTTGGTTTTGCCTTTGATCGATATGGCATCGCGGTCGATCTCCAAACATTCCGCGATCGTTTCGATCATCGCCTTTTTCCATTTTGAGATATGTGGTTTTTCGCAGATGATGGTCGTATCGATATTACCAATACCATATTTTTTCTTGCGAATTATCTCGCGTGTTTTATCCAGGAGCTCAAGGCTAGCGATGTTTTTGTATTTTTTGTTCTTGTTCGGAAAATATTCACCGATATCTTTAGTCCCGACCGCACCCAACAATGCGTCGATGATCGCGTGTATCAAGACATCACCGTCAGAGTGCCCTAAACACCCCTTTGGAAAAGGGATCTTGATCCCGCCTAAAAATAACGGCCGGCCTTTCACCAGTCGGTGTGTATCAAAACCTGAACCGATCCTTATGTTCATACGATTCCCCTTTATAAGATCCAAATCGTTCCTATCAGTTATTTTCACATTGGGATAGCGGGCTTCCACGCACCGCACCGCGTATCCTGCACGTTCCACCAAATAAGCATCATCCGTGACCGCCCCCCTGATCTTTTTTTGCAAATAGAGTTTATGGGCTTTAATGATCACCGAACGTTTGAACACTTGCGGCGTCTCAGCATGCCGCAATGATGTGCGCGGCACAGTCCCTAGGATCAACCCGTTATATGCTACCTTTTTTACGGTGGGAACTACCGAACGAGAGAGTATGGCCGCCCCGTCTTTCTTCGCAGCGCTGATCACCCGCTCGATGTCCTTCGGATGAATGAACGGACGTGCGGCATCATGAATGATCACGAGTTGCGCATCCTTATCAACCTTACGTAATGCGGCATTAACGGAATCCGCTCGTTCTTTGCCGCCTTGCACTACTTCGACCGGTACGGTCGCGATATCACCTAACGCCTTTTTGGAAACCCACGGAAAAAAAGACCGTTGTGTAGCAATGATGATCTTCGTAACCCCCTCTATCGATGAAAACGTGCGGATCGAATGATACACCATAGGCACACCGTCAACATACAAGAACTGCTTTGGTATGATGCCGGATACGCTATCGTCATCCTCGGACCTCATTCTACGTCCTGAACCTGCAGCAGGTATGATCACGTTATAGTTCATCGCGTGTTCTCACTCCTTGCAAAGATCATGCGTCCCGCTTGTGTCTGATAGGCGCTGGTCACGACGACGCGGACCTTTCGTCCAATGAGCCGCCTACCGTTCTCGACTACGATCATTGTTCCGTCATCCAAATACGCAACACCTTGATCGGATTCCTTGCCTTCTTTTATGACCTTGACTTCCATAACCTCCCCCGGTAAAACGACCGGTTTTAAGGCGTTCGTAAGCTCGTTGATGTTGAGGATCTCAACATTCTGCA
>JAFGJY010000019.1 GCA_016928875.1 Candidatus Omnitrophota bacterium
GGGGGGCTTTACTGGTTTTTTACGCGTGATTACACCAGTGAGTTCAAATTCCGCGTTATCCAAAGGATCGTACATTTCATCGATCCGGGCCTTGTCTATTCGGCAACGGAATGTGTCGATGAGGGAACGTACATGATGTCGAATCTCTTCCCGCATCGGATAGATCGTTATCAGGGAGACGATCTGGTCAAAGGGCAGATCGGATCGACCACCATAAAGTTTTCCGAACTGCATACCCAATATAAAACAACATCGACCGACAGCAAAGGACACACCCGCACCCATTGGCACACGATCTTTAAGGGACTTTTTTTTGAAGGGGACTTCAATAAACACTTCAAGGGACGCACGCTGGTGCTCCCGGATTCAGCGGAAAAATTCTTTGGCAATCTCGGCAACCTCTTCCAATCCTGGAATTCAACACGGGGAGAACTGATCAAACTCGAAGACCCTGAATTTGAGAAGATGTTCGTCGTCTACGGTAACGACCAGATCGAGGCGCGCTACATCCTCTCAACGAGCCTGATGAAGCGGATCTGTGATTTCAAGAAAAAGAGCCGGCGCAATGTCCATCTTTCGTTCATCGCGTCCAAGGTGTTCGTTGCGGTCTCGTATTACAAAAACCTATTTGAGCCCAAGGTCTTCGCGACCTTGCTGGATTTCAAGCCGGTCCAGGAATATTTCGAAGACTTACAACTCGCGATCGGCATCGTTGAAGACCTGAATTTAAATACGCGCATTTGGACTAAAGTGTGATCATCACCGCAGTTTGCACCGTTGATCCCTTACTTGCAATATCCTCTTACACGTGCTACAGTTATGGTAAATCCGATCTTCATCGATCTCAATGAAAGTACCCCATGAAACAGTGTCGTATGGTAAGTATTTTACTTATGTTGTGCGTGAGCATGCCTGTCTGTGCCACGGCAGGGCATGAGTGTGCTTTGTATTCGATCTCGTCGTGGATATCGCAGAAACACAATGCACGTTCATGTCCGCTCGGGTCTTTTGTTGCAGCCTTAAGCCGCACTGTCGTGCCTTCGTTGTCTGCGGATGAGACTATCCGTTCGTATCTCAAGTTCAAAAAACTTTGGAATAGAACCGAACCACGAACATATCAAACCAAGTATAATATCAACCACATTGGTGATACGTTTGCCTCACATGTAACAGAAGCGAATACTTTCTTAAAACCGTTCATTAAAACCGACATTGAAAAAGCCCGGGTACAGGGAAACCGTTCTTTGGTGTATGTCGTATCAGGAGGACAAAGAACGGATATTGAATGGTTGATCGATACGATAGCCGGCCTCATCGAAGGAGATCACGAAAGATGGGACCTGGCGCTCATTGTGATCAACGATGATAGCGGATCGCTCAAGACGGCTCGTCGTACAATCAAACAGCTATCACGGAAATTGATGCCACGTAATATTTCACTATTCTCATGCATGCTTGAAATGAGTTTTTTTGATCTGTCACGGTCAGCCAGGCTCGCCCGGCTTATTGGGGAAACGCAACTGCCCATAAACGGGATCATGCATAATCTCGGTATTTATGCCGGGTATTATGGTAACCATCGCTTGGAATACGAGCGTTATTTTTCCGCGCTCAAAACGGGCCTTCTGCCGCATGGCTGGTGCGAACTTGATAGAATGACATACAGTAAAAAAGCTGCTCTTGAGGGTAATGCCAGGCATAATGAATACATGGCATTGCTCCTGAGTTGTGGCTTTAAGCGTCACCGGATCCCCGCTCAAAAAATAGAAATATTCTCAAATACTCGCCACACATCATCGTTCACAGAACATACATACTTCCGCTCGGCATGACAAATTAGTTGATGCCCGCAATTTTCTGCTCAAATTTATGTCATGATATGGTACACTAATGCACGAAACTACTTTTAATTGATCTCAAATAGCGGGATCTATTTCCACCGCTTCGCCGTTTTACGCACTGATCTATGACCTCAGAACACGTATTGCGACAATTTTTGACCACCGAAAAAGAGGGCGTTCTCTTGTACGACGCCCTGACAGGGGACAGTCCCGGAACTGTCCCCAACAAGAACAACAAGAAGACCAACAAGAGCTACCTTTTTGTCGATCCCCTCAAGACCATTCGCTGTAATACAAACCGTGACCTTATTAAAAGCATTGGCGCGATCGAGCGCTATTTAAAACTCGGATGCCACGCTGCAGGTTACTTTTCTTACGAAGCAGGGTATGCCCTTGAGAGTAAATTCACAGGCACACTCGGCCGGGGCAGGTGGCCGATGCTTCATTTTGGGATCTACCGCGGCGTTTACGAGATCACGGACCTTGATCTTGATGAGATGATACCTGTCACGCCCGAGATGGATGATTTCTGGGTGCGGGACTTTAAACCTTCGATCTCCAAACAAGAATATTCACGCCAATTCGCAAAAATAAAAGAATACATCAAGGCCGGCGATGTTTACCAGATCAATTATTGCTTTAACCTTGATTTTACGATGCAGGGAAGTGTTGCCGCGCTTTTTAATGCACTCACCAAACGTCAGAAGGTTTCGTACGCCGCCTTGATCAAGACCAAGGATGAGTGTATCCTGTCACTTTCGCCGGAAATGTTCTTTGAGGTCGAAAATAAAAAGATCACCATGAAGCCCATGAAAGGAACGCTGCTTAGATCGCGCAGCGCTGCCACAAACAAACAGGCGCTTGCGAGGTTCAATAAAAGTGAAAAGAACCACGCAGAGAACCTGATGATCGTTGATCTCATACGTAACGATTGCAGCCGATTCTGCAAACCGGACACGGTCAAGACGCCGCGGCTTTTTACGGTCGAGGAATATGAAACGTTGTACCAAATGACCTCTACGATCACGGGAGAATTGAAACCGAATACTCCGCTCAGCACGATCTTGACGTCACTGTTCCCGTCAGGATCGGTCACGGGCGCGCCCAAGATCCGGGCGATGGAGATCATTAATGAAGTCGAGAAAGGCCCGCGCGGTGTCTACACCGGCGCGATCGGTTTTATCGCTCCGCATAAAAAAAGGATGATCTTCAATATCCCGATCAGGACCATGGTCATTGACCAGCGCAAGGGCAGGGGGACCATGGGGATCGGTAGCGGGGTGGTCGTCGATTCAAGGCCTGATCTGGAATACAAGGAATGCGTGGGGAAGGCACGGTTTCTTACCGGGCTCGAGAAACAACATCAGTTGATCGAGACCATGCTGTTTGAGCCTAAAAAGGGCATTTTTCTGCTGGATTTGCACCTTAAAAGACTGCTTAAAAGCGCCCGTTTTTTCAACATTCCAGCGGATGAGGATCACCTTCGTGAGGAGCTTAAAAAGAGCGTAAAACGCCTAAAAAACACCAAAAAACACAAAATTAGGCTACTGTTGAATACCAAGGGTCAATGCACCATAACAAGTACAGTTCTAAGGCCTCCAAAACGTGGTGACAGCTCCGGAACTGTCACCAAAATACGGGTCTCATCGGTAAAGACCGACCCCAGTAATATCTTTTGGTACCACAAGACCACTAATCGCGGCTTGTATGACCTCGAATACAAGAAAGCACGTAAAGAGCTCTGTTGTGATACCATTTTCACAAATACGCACGGGGAAGTGACCGAAGGTTGCATTTCCACCATTTTTGCCAAAAAAGACGGGATATTTTACACGCCACCAGTACGATGTGGGCTCTTGCCAGGGGTCTACCGAGAACATGTACTGAAAACGGACAGGGTCCGCTACCGGGAGAAAGTGCTCAGCATGTACGATCTTAAGGACGCTGACGCCATCTATCTGGGTAATTCGGTCAGGGGCATGACGCAGGTGGTTTTAGAAGATCGAGCATGATTCTAAAAGTGGCCCACATGATCGCATATTTGGTGGGGATCAGATCAAATCTGAGGCGGCTTTGCCATGCTCATGAATGTTACATAACATACATTATAGGACGTTTCTAATTCCTTTTAATCTTTCGGCGCCCTCACTAATTACCATTATTGTACGTGTTATGAATGCTGATTTGGTGAGTTGTTCAAATTAGTATCATAAGGTTGGATTACTGCCGGAACCACATGCGTTTATCCCCACCGCCCCCGTTCCATTCCCACAAGATCCAGTGGCGCTCCCACCAGGAAATGTACCATTTGAACAGAATTTTGCAGGTTCTATCTGCCCGATCAATTCATCATCGGTGCAAATAGCACTGATCTGAGGTGAAATATATTCCTTTTTTCGCGGCATTCCTATCTCATTTTCTCGTTATTCCTGATTTAAACACATTTTAATACTAAAAAACTAATTAAGCAAAGAAGAAATAATACCCCAAATATCGCTTGTTTTACCGAGCCCCAAATTAAATGTGGGCGTTGCCCGTAAACAATCAGTAAAAAGTGCAAAGGCATGCGCGATCCTTTTAGGGTCTTTTTTATGTACCAATCGAAAGGGCTCGGCCATCATGTAAATTGACCTTAGATTTTGTAGATCCCCCAGATCTGCTTTCGTAAGGATGGGCTTATTATTTTTATGTAAAATAAATATCGCCTTTAATGTATTTGGTTGTATTGAAGAAATAATATATGAATCCCTATTGGATGGTATTCCGTTATCATAAAAAAAAAGGTTCGGGTCACCCACCGTAAAACTATCATTTTTTGTGTTCTGAAATATCCGCGTTGTGTCATCAGATACCTTGCAGATTTCTGCCTTCTCGCTTACAAGCCGGTCAACGCTCGTCGATTTCCCTGCCCCCGATGGGCCGAGGAATAAAATACTTTTCTGACGATACACAGCCGATGAGGCATGGATGTGAATATAATTAAGATCGACAGTTAGGCTTGATAGGATCGGATACAATGCGGTCAGTTTATGATCTTCTGAGGGTTGTTTTGAGTGTATGTTATTGTTATGCGCCGTATCTCCCATTACGTATTGTGCCGCTTGATACACGTGAAATGAACCATCAGTACATTTCATGATAAAATAAGACCGTTTGTTTTCGCTGTACCACAACTCGATCTCTGTGTTGTGATCTTTTATAAAATTAAACGTCCGAGAAAAAACGCGGTCTGTTCCATCGGGGTCGAACATACGCCATCGCCCGTCATTATCAGCATTAGTATGCAAGCCCCGCATCAGGTCATTGTCGATCCGGTAAAAATAAACGGTATATTCACGCTGATAAGAATGGATCGTTACATAAAAAGGCGCTACAGTAATAACACCTTTCTTATCCTTAATTAAATTAGCAGATCGGGGCACCGACCTGTGCGCGCATATGTGCATACGACTATCTTCCCCCCTCCCCTCAAGCAATCATTTACTTCAATTGTGATAATTATTATATCAACAATGATCCCACAACAAATCTGGCATGGCCCTACCAAGCATCTTGTAACGGGTCACAGCATTGATCGTTCCTTTATAGCTTCATGTATCGCTTCCGCAACACATCTCTGTCCCAACGCTGTGTAATGTCCATCCTCCAATGTAATATCTTCAAAGGCATGTTCTTTAAGAAACCGATCGAACGCCGGGCTGATGTCGAGCCATTGCAAACCGGCTTTCCTGACAGCATTTGACATTACTGCTTTAACCTGATGGGAAATTCGTTTCCCAACAAAATCGACCCCACTGGGCAAATAGGCAAAAACAACTTCTCGGTCATGCGACAAAGCGAGCGCTCCGATATCAGCAACGATCGCGTCGATAACAGCTGTTACCGCAACGTTTGTCGGATCAAACTCAGATCTCAGTCGAGCTATCCTTTTTCTCGCGATGAATTCAGCCATTTTGACCACATGTAACGATCGCAATGACTCAACGATCAATATTGGTATATCCGGCGACAGAAAAAAAAGTGGTTTGCGCGGTGCTTTCGCGACACATACCGTGTTATCATTGTCGATACCGAGAACTGGTTTCGGATAGCCTAAAAATGTGCCGGATAGCATCCGCTCGATATCATAACAACTGATCGCAATGATCGCCATTGCGTGTTCAAACTTCTCATTATCGCGCATGTACCACAGATACATCTGATCAAGCCCATATCCTGACATACCCATATTGATCGCCTCGATCTTCGTATCGAGCTTTTCAAGCTCGACAGGCCATGTTTCATGATCATTAACTCCGAATCCCATGGTGTACGAATCACCGACACACACGACCCTGAATTTACCGGGCGGAATAGAACGTGAATATTCCTGCGTTGCCCGTAATCCTTGTTGATTTACCGTAATACCAACGCCACGACGAAAACAATTCGGTTTATGAATACCCGGGATATGCCTCCATCCAAGCAACGGATCGAACTCAGTGTGGATCCGCTCTCGCACTGTACGCATTGGGCTATGTATGAAATGTGATCCGGCGATCATCACCCCAGCTATTCCTTCAATGATGATAAGCATGATGATGACCAACAGTATGGTAATACCGATAAATGTAAGCGATCTCCTCACCCAACGCATCATCGCACCATCCCCTCTCGCCTCTCACGCACGATCTTTTCGCAGGCCGTAATGCCGTCAAGCAATGCCTCGTCCATATTACAATACATGAAAATCCCCGCTCGTCCGATACAATGCAGGTTCTCGAATGATCGCACGTGGTCAAGGACGATGTCGCGGTCAGCGTTGTATCCAATGTGGTACATCGGATACGCGTGAGGATACCGCACAACGAACCCGGTCACGAGATGCCGCTGGCAATCAAACCCGATCTTGCCCATCTCGGACAATGCATGTTCGATCAGGTCAATATCCCCCATCGACCACAATGCATCGTCGTCGCCGCAGAAATATTCAAGTCCCAGTGTCGATTTATTCTGGTCGATCACCATCGATGAGCTCCAATTCTTGTAATTCTGGATACGGGCAAGCTTGACCGACGGGTCGTGGACATAGATCCACTGGTCAGGAAAGACATCACGCATATTCACGATCACATTGACGACCATGTAATGCCTGAATGAAAGTCGCTTAGACGCTTCAATGACCTTATCCTCCGGGTGTGGGTCCAATACCTCAGTAAATAGTGGTAACGGGATAGATGATACCAAAGTATCGACCGGCACATAGTGCACAGCACACGCTGAGCGGTCAAGCAATGAAATACCGATAACCCGGCCATGATCGTGATGCACGCTTTTAAGTTCGTGACGCAGGTGAAACCGCGCGCCCTGTGCTTCTGCTGTAACACGCAACCGTTCGCATAATTGTCCGGGGCCTCTGCGAGGATATTTAAAGATCTCGTAAAGGTTTTTCTGTGTCTCTGAAGTATTAGGCCATAATGCTTGTTGGAGCGCAACGCGCAGCGAAAGCCCTTCAATACGTTGCCGAGCCCAGTCCTCTGAGATCTCATCACACGCTATGCCCCACAGTTTTTCCGTGTACCCCTTAAAAAATGTCTCGTACAGCCGTTTTCCGAATTTCGCGCTGACATAATTCTCGAAATTCTTGCATTGAGGGTGTTCGTCCGCACCTCGTGACGTGATAGCTATTAAGTAACTTGAAAAACAACGTGCTGCTTCGATGATCCCGAGATTCTTAAGTGTATTGCCAAGCGTCAGTGGATAATTGAAATACCGATTGCGGTAATATATCCGCGAAAGCCGACGCACCTCGAGCATGTCCTTACCCATGATCCGCGAACACAGCTCATCGATCGCACGGTGTTTCGTAAGGAATCGATGTCCGCCAATGTCGAATAAATACCCATGATGATCGATCGTACGGCACAGTCCCCCCACAGCATCATGGTGCTCGTAAACATCGACAGCGGCACCGCCCTCGGATGCGGCAAGCGCGCACCCTAACCCTGCCGGCCCGGCACCGATTATCGTAATGTGTTGTTTGTTCATAAAGCGGTCTTTTCCTTTGAACGTAAATAGTTCACATACGACCCGATCACCGTGTCCGTCTTCCCCTGTTCGCGGATCGCCCCCCGATGGAGCCAGAGAGCGTCGGTACAGTAACGACGAAGCACATCGACGTTGTGTGAGGTCATGATTATCGTTTTTCCGGCATCAATAAGGTACATTATAAAAGAATCAAGCCGTGCGGCAAATCCTTCGTCAATATGCGCAAGCGTCTCATCAAAGAGGTAAATATCCCCCTGAGCTTGCATGAAGATGCTCATGGTTAATTTTTCCTGCTGTCCTATCGATAATTCACGAAGTTGCGCATTTTTAAGATGCGCCAAGCCACATGATCCGAGTATTTCGTCGATCAATGGGGTCATTGTTTTACGTTCAATGCCGTGTATTGCGGCGATCACATACATATTATCTATGACCGGTAGATATTGATAAAATCCAACGCAATACGCGTACAAAGCTCTTATTTGCCCCTCTATTGAAAAAGAACCACTGTCGGGACGATAAATGCCGCACAATATGCGCAATAATGTCGTCTTCCCGTGACCGCTCTCACCGATAAGGGCAAGCCTCTGCCCTTTGGCCACCTCGAACGTAACATTATTGAGGACGCGAGAATAGGCATTATCACGCCTCTTTTTGCCCGCGAGAAAAAGCACTTCCAACAAGGTATATTCCCCTGCCGCGATCCTGAAATTCTTAGATATGTTCTCTGCTCTGATCATACGTATTCATCGATCGTGTGTTCAAGAATGAGAAAGACAACATAAACAGCCCCAAGGATTACGGTCCCCTGGGCGAGACAATGGAGATAGACGGGCCACCATGAAGCAGCGGCGCCTAAAAATGTGTTCCTGATAGCACAGATGTACGGTGTTATTGGGTTAAGGATGTATTGAACACGCGCTATGGTCGGACCTACGTCATCAAGAGAATAAAAAACAGGTGTCAAGAAAAACAATAAACGTGCAGCAAGAGACCAGATGTGTTGCACATCGCGTGTGAAGCTAAACCCGATCGTCAGTAATAACCCTATTCCCATGGTCATCATGATAAAGCTCATGAGCAACGGCATCAAGAGGACCAGTGTTGTGATGGTCAGTAAACGCATACAGAGGCTTATGACGATACATACCAACATTTCTAGTAAGAACTTGTAAATATGCGGTACCGCATTAGCGATAATGACGGTCTCGCGCAAGGTCATTGAATTGACCACAACATCCTTATTGTTGCGCAATGCGTACAGTGAATACGACGTGAGCGATATGAAGAAATTTACACACGTGATCCCGATAAAAAGATAAAAAGGATAATGCGGTATCACGTCCCCGAAAATATCGTGAAAGATCGTGTACATAAAAATAAATATAATGACGGGCGAAAATAAACTCCACATTGCCCCGACGAACGTATTATGGTTGATGAGCTTTATGTTCGCCCTGATAAGTTCACCCAAGATCGCTTTGTTCGACGGAGCTAGAAGTGTGCGGGAACGTTCTTTAAATAGCGATAATAGGACCATGGTCAATAAAACTTTCTGTTGTTCATGAGGTACGATATGCATCCCTTCGCAAGGCCGAACATCATGCCGGATGCCATGACCAATGAATCGATAAAAGTAAAAAGGATAACTGCTATGTAATAACGTTTTTTCATGTGTTTGAACATCGTTGCAAATAGGCCGTAGTTAAGGCAGAACCACACTACAAGAAGAATAGCCATAATACCGTTTACTGGTCCCCCCCTCACCCCGAAGACGGCCCACAGGCTCATTATAAATATAATAACGGTAAGCGCAATCATTAATGTTTGGCTCAAGGATGCATGGGCGAAGCGTCCTTCCTTCATCGATACACGCGATACGTACCGTAATGCCAGCAGCGTCCATGACATGGGTACCAGAAAATCGTTCTTAAGCAATGAAGAGAACGAGTAGTATTTGTAGTGATCCACCATCAGGTCTTTAATGAAATGTATCTCCTTGCCTTGAGTATGGAGATAAAGCCCCATTTCTGTATCGTCGCCGTTGTCTAGTGATGCAGGGATATGTGTCGGATCGACCTCCCGGCGAAGGGCGAATATCGAACCGTAGAGGAAATGCACTGAGCACGGTAGGTTCGAAAATCGATAATGCATGTACAGATGCTTGTACACGCTAAAGAAATTCTTGTAGTGAGACCTTGCTGAAAGCCTTCCCGTCAGAGCCATACATGTAGGATTCTGCATGAAGTGTTCGACGATGATCCTGATCGATGCCTCCGTGATCACTACATCCTGATCGATATTAATAATGATATCTCCCTTTGCTCTTGAATATCCTATTCTCCGCGCCGCGATCCGGCCTTTATTCCCCGGCAATCGAATAACCGTGGCGCCGTTCTCTTCGGCGAGTGCAAACGTGTTATCATTACTGCCGTCATCTACCACGATTATTTCATCGGGCAATAGCGATGAGCGATGTATCGTAGTAAGACAGTCGACAATGGTCCTTTCAGTGTTGTAGGCCGGGATAACAACGGAAATAATAGGGTGATGCCGGTTTATTGTCATGTAGTTGACCTGCCCAGTAGTTTTTGAACCATTATTATTAATTCGCGCGTGAACAATCCTGCTCGATACGTACAATTACCGACAAAAAGACAAGGAGGTAGCAGGATTATTTCATACAATGCATGATGCTTTTTAAGAGTACGCATTAATATTCTAAGCCTCTCGATGAACGTGAGGACCCGATACGGGTGTGTGCTGAGAACGAGATAGTTATAATAGGCGTAATAGAATTGTTTTCTGACCCACTTGGGCATCCTTAACATTTCTAAGTGGCAGACCACAACATTTTGCACGAAGACGACCTTTATTGACGGGTCTTTATTAATGATCCTATGTAAGAATTCTGTATCCCCTGTCCTAACATCGATGTTAAAATGACCGTGGCGTTCAAATAATGCAGCTCGGCACGCCATATTATTAGTGTATGCATACCAGCATTCGCGCAGTTGTTCATCAAAAATATACTGGATCCGTACATTCTCGTAATTCGCGATGCACCGCATAGCCAATGAGCTTTCCCGCGGGAACGATCGTTTCCCAAGGACTACATCGTTTCCCGCTTCGATAGAAGCGCTGATATTTTCAAGCCAATCGCGATCAACCCGACAATCAGCATCGGTAAAGGCTATGATCGCCCCTTGCGCCCGGGCAAGAGCTGTATTACGGCACGCATAAGGCCCTTTACGCTCCTCTTGCAGGCTAATGATATCCGTGTATTCCTTAACGATCCGCAATGATTCATCAGAGGAATTATTATCGACCATGATGATCTCATATGACTCTCGTGGTAAAGACTGATGCTCCAATGATTCAATACACTCTGCGATGAGCCGGGCCTCATTTTTATAGGGGACTATGACGGATATTTTAACCATGTTCAGGCCCTTTTAGAGTCCTTTTTTGTACTTCGAGCAGTTATATTTAAAAGTTGTTTGTATGTCATTTTAAACGAATATTTATAACATTAATAAGTATAAAAAACAACGAATTGTTTAGTCAGCTCTTCGTGGTAATGTTCGTCAATTAAATGAGATATAGCTATGTTCGAGTACTTTTTTGAAGTATAATCACGAATCATGATAAATTGTGTGTAACAGTTTAAATACGGTGATGAAAACAAACCACATAATAAGGAGTTCTATTAATGGACAAACCACGCCCGAATGCCATCGCCATGATCATTTGCGATACGGTCATTGCCGACAAGAAGACCAACAAACAATCGCTCATCAATATTTTTAACAGTATCGGCGCACAGCACGTCCCTTTTGTTCATCAAAGGCTCAATGTATTCATTTCGCTTGTCGATGGGATCGGTGAATATGACGGACGGCTTGTGTGTACGAATATCAGCACTGATCAGCAGATCATGTCGATCAACTGCCCGGTGGAGTTTAAACGCAGATTACAAACGATCGAGTTCCACTGTGAGATCTTTGGCCTCAAGTTCCCTTCCTACGGGACCTACATTTTTGATTTTTACTGTAATGATGAGATCGTTATTTCGAGGAAATTCGCAGTCAATGAGATAAAACCAAAATAGCGAGATGATCATTTCTGATCCGGGTTGAACACGTTGCATAAGAAATGATATTTAAATGCCTGTATACGTCAGTGGCGTGCCGCCGGCCGTGCAATTGTGCGGATCTAACCCTGGGTTGCAATTGCCCCAATAAAAAGTACTTCCCGATTTGCAACCGAACGGAGAGGCGATCACCGTGCCATTAAAACACTCAGCGCTTGCGTTGTTGCCATTACCGCAAGCAGCTGCATCGACATAACTGGGAGCAGCTTCAAGCATAATTTTTGGCGTTGCATATTGTTTTTTATTCATATTTTCTTCTTCACGGTGACTTGATTATACGGCATTATGTCATGTGTCTCAAGAAATATATTACCGGAACTCTATTTGCGAGCTAAAGACACGTTTAATGTTTTCGGATGCAGCTGTTAACTCTTGCGTTCCGATCGTCTCAACGGTCCGCAGGTCTACGATCAGCAAAGATGGATTTACAATTTAAAGGATTTGCTTTGCACATCGCGAGATCCGTTGTGAAATGTTAATTAGCTTATGAATAATTAAAAAGGTCAATACCCGGCAAACAATCCTCGTAGGTTCTCATGCTGGATCATTTTAGCAGGTCCTCTTTGGATACTTTTTACGAAGCAATTACAATCAAGAACTGAATAAGAATATTTCCTCCTTAATGCCTCTTCCATGATATCGTACACTAATCCATTATCGTACAAGTGCATTTCGTGGCATTGATAGATCTCAGCATCAGGTAATATTTTTGCGATTTTGCGGCGATTATATTGAGTTACTTCTATTTCACCTATATTTACATGATCTACGCCGATATCCTCAATAATGGGCAACATCTCGAAGAGCTTTGTTTTATGCGGAGGCCATGCCGGTGTTTCAACGGTTAGCGCTTTAAAATACTTCCTGGCTAGGGATACGTTTTTGTAAACGTCCTTTGAGAAATTTGATGCACCGAGATGAAACCGTATTTCATCAATGCCAAGGTCTCGGAGCTCCTCAAGTATATCTTTGGTCGCCAAAACTCCGTTTGTGTAAAGGTAAAACCACGGGCTTCCCTTAGTCTCCTTTTTGATATCATTGTACACCTTCATATATTCTCTAATGGTCTTCATGTACAAAAGTGGCTCACCGCCTCCGCTAAAACTGATCGAAGTTGGGCGATAATGAGGCTCACGCGATTCCCGTATTATTGACGTAATCGTATTGAGCAAGTCGATCTTTCCAGGTTCTTTCATTTTGTAAAAACAATAACAGCAATTGAGATTACACTTTGCTCCCGTAAGTAGATTGCGATGATATCTATCATAGACGAAACAACTGCCGCACCCGGGAGAGATTTTTCCAATATGCACGCAATGTCCACTGGCGTGATATTGAAGCTCTTTGATGGCTTCCTGTCGCTTGAACTTTCTTGTGTATGCTTCTTGTATAGATAATAGTTTCATCTCTTTAAATACGGCTTTCTGAGGATCGTGATAACTTCCTGACAAACGTAATTATGCTCTTGTCATTGACAAATCCCAATCGGTAACACGGTACATTTTTTATTACATGCTGACATAATGAGGCAATGCTTTCTAACCCTTCCTTATCCCAGAACGTGGGAAACAATGCCGGATACAATAATTTAAATGCCTCTGCCCCGGAGACCTTCTCGGCAACATTTTTTGAAGAGTGATGAATGAAAAACAAGACATTAAGTCGGGCAGATTCTATCTTAGAGTCAAGATAATCGCTAAATTCGCCATGCCACGGAGAACCATAAATAACGAATGTTCCCGCTTCTTTACGCACAATGATCCGATCGTCATTTAAGACCATGGCTTTCGTGTGCTTATGCCACAGTCTCGCGGTCGTGGTTTTACCATCGCCTGATTTACCAGCGAAAACAAATCCTCTGCCATCAATATCTTTTACGCCGATAGCATGGGTGAATATACCTTGATTTCTTTGAGCAAGATAATTTATCAAAAGGATCTGCAAAAAGTCGTAAATGATGTCTGATGTTGTCCACACATACCCTGCACTCTTTTTAGGCAATAGATATGCGGTTACTTTATCAAAGGTTTTATTCACTACCATAAGCTGCTTTTTATTCGCGAGTGGACAGGTAAAAATATAGCCCTTTTCGTTCTTAAATAATCTCCAGTTTTCACTGCCGTCCTCAAAATGGTATGTAACAAACAACCGTTTTTTCTTCGTTATTGCAGGCAGTTTATTAACGAT
Organism: Candidatus Omnitrophota bacterium; assembly: GCA_016928875.1. GTDB lineage: Bacteria > Omnitrophota > Omnitrophia > JAHJGZ01 > JAFGJY01 > JAFGJY01. The sequence continues at coordinate 14,209 of JAFGJY010000019.1, forward strand.
CTTGATCTTAACATTGATGTGTGGTGTCCGGTTCCCCTTGCAAAAGAACTTCTCGTAGCGTTCAAGCCTTTGCTCTTGCTTGACTTGCTCTGTGAGCGTTTCGAGCGGGAAGCGGCTTGCAAGTCGAATAACCACATCAGAGATCTTTAACGTAATTGTTCCCTTTCCAGAGAGCTTCATAGTTCACCTTTATTTGACCGTTTACATTGGAATATGCGGTTGATACACAATTCTATTCACTCCACTGTGCTTATACTCCCGTAGGCGTAATCGCGCGTTTTTATAGAACTGTGTGTTGCCTCTAAGATAAATGATCTTAGGCATGGTTCTATGCCTCAGCTTAAATATATACCTCTGACATTCTTTTGCGCATGCCCTGATCCTGAGCAATGACTTCTCTTTCTCTTCACACCCGGCCGTAAGGCAATAAAAGGTCGTACTAATATAAACATACGGCACGTAAACTGACGCGCCTATTTTGTCTTTTGGTAATGCTAACGACAGGCCTTGCTCAGTATTATCTAACTCTATTCTGCTTATGCGCTGAGAAATTAAAAAATCGTGAATGATCGGGACGCTTGCCGTATTTGAACCTTTGTAATACGGGTCTACTCCCGAAGGAAGCGGTTTTTGAATAAGAATAGTCCGCTTCCCAGGATTTATATAATCTACCATAAGGCGTGGTGTTACCTCTCTCTTAAGTAACGATATTATACGAGGCCCTCGTTTCTGCTTAGTAAGTAATCTGCCCAATACCGGAATAAGATTGCGATACTTACTGTTAACTAGACTTAACACTCCCCAATCATTAACTATTACCTCACACGTAATATCTTCTGACTTTAAATATTCAAACAATACCTGCAACTCCTCTAAACCACTATTTGTCACACACGGGCTCACAAGAGAAAAAGCTAATCTGCTCTGTTTGGTGTAATGTATGACGGTCTGAAGATCCCGTAATGAAGGAATGAGTCGTTCGCAGAACTCATTACCATAATACAGTCTGGTATACATGTCATCCGCGTCGGTCAATTGAGCGATATTAGTAATAAAGAGAGCTTTTTCCAATTAGCTATCCTCTCCTTTTACGAGAACATTTTTACTCCCAGAGAAGTAGAAGGATATTTTGCCGTGCGTATCTTTCTTCGCGAAGATCAACTTATCGCGTATGTAATGGTCTGCATTTACAGGACAAAAACTTTGGCATATTCTGCAGACCGATTTTTGATCGTACACCGCTTCATCCCAAATAGCATCTTGTTTACATGCTCGCCCTATCAGAGTCAACGTATCATTAACGACACGTTTACAGTGATCTTTGTGTGAAGCGAATAACGAGAAATTGTCGATCTGTTCACTAGGACATGCGTTCACGCAAATAGTGCAATCTTTACACCCGGGATATTCTTTGGGGTGCATGGGGGTGTTATAGTACATTTTAGTTTCGGAAAATAGCACCTGCAGTTTAATGTCAGAGCCAAATCGTGGATTGATGATCAACGAATTTTTACCGAATTGCCCCAGGCCCGCATAGTACGCAATGTCTTTCAGTAAAAGTATTTTATTTCTGGTGTCATAGCCGGTACGTTTCAAATATGAATATTCATTACCGACAATATTCTGTTTATCCGGTTTGTTATCTCTGTCCAACACATGTGTTTTGATGCGTAATTTCTTCCATAGGATAACGGCTACTTCCAATATAATATCTTCTACCGAATAATCCAATGCTATTGGCGTGTAATGTGCCAGAATTATTATGGATTTGACCGTGGGCATCACATCGCGGGGCCGGGCACTGTATTTCGGCCCGCCGTATTCGAGAGGAATATGACACAGGTGTGAGTCACATCGTTCTAAATGCTCCGGATCGCAAATCCCAATGTGGCATATTTCTCGCAACGCATTCGGCAATAATGCTTCTATATCTTGAGCGTGTATTTTCATTTACGATACCCCCCCTCGAGTATTACTGAAGGATGGTAACAATTATTACCTCTACATTGATCCGCATAGTTAAACGTTGTTTGATACAAATGTTGTACTTGATGGATAAATTCTATTTTTGATATACCGTTATTATTCTCTATAATATCTAAAACCGCTCGGATAAATCGTGTACTTGTAAACCTCTTTTGCGCATCCAGCTGTCGTCCAACGATCTTAAGTAATGAAATCTTAGTCTTATTGATATCGTATAGCGCGCAGGCCCCACATTGCACGCCGTCAATGAGGTGTTTGTGAAAAGTAGGCCGTATATCAGGCTTTGTGACCTTCTTCCCTTCGTGATCGAATGTCTCAACAGAATAATCTAACCAGCATGCATCAGATTCTGCTTGCGGGTCGTACGCTGTAGCAACATGTAGCCGCTGCTGAGCGCCCCATTCTTCATGTGAAATGTCCTCCGTTGAATCTCTCCCCGCTGTATGCAGGAACGTACAAAAGCCATCAGTGTAAACACAGAGTGTATTTAAGACAAAAACCTCGAACGCTATATCCGGATTATCATCCGACAACGTTCTCATTGATTCCAGTGTTGTTTGTCGATCCAAGACAATACGTGACGCACCTAACCTTTTATAGAATCGTACCGCTTCGGAGTTAAAAACTGTACCACCCGTAGAAATATGGATCTGCCGCGTACATCCCATTTCTCGTAATGTCAACAAGAGACCAATATCAGCTACGATATAACTATCGATATCGATGCCCTCAAGCTGAGAAATAATTTTGAGCAGCAATGGGTATTGCTCTTTCACGTACAATCCATTCAATGTCAAATGAACAGGTGTATTTCGTGAGTGTGCCAACGTAACTGCTTCCGTCAACTCTTTAAGATCCGTAAAATTACTGCCGCCCCCCTTGCGTTCGAACTCAAACGCCGTGTATTGTCTCGCCCATTCGGGCGACATATATCCACAATATAATTCATCTGCTCCCGCATCGATCAGACGCATTACTTCTTCTTTTTCTTTAAATGGCGCAATGATCTTTAACATACATTTAAAACACCGTATTCGACATGAAATGTAATTACATGATCTGTTACACGAGAGTTTGTTTCTTGGCACGCTTCGCCAGTTCACAATAATACGTCACGGGATTATCCATAGCACCTGTTTCTACCAGTGCTCTGCCAGGACATGAGAGGCAGTATTCTCTGGCCTCGCAGTCGTAACATTGTGAGCCTGCAGTAAGTTCCTTGCCATGTACTAATGGCAGTAATCTATTTGAGATACGTTCAATATCATCTTTAAGTACATTATATGATGGTTCCCGTATCAAAGTGCAAAGAAACATCTTCCCATGTGGATCGATGTATACGCAGTTCCTGCCGGCGATCGCACAGCGAAATAGATCGTTCGTATGCTCACGTGACGAGGTAGGCCCACAAATACCACCTTCTTCAACTTTATTATGTAGGTGCATAAACTGATCTGGAGATATTCTTAAACTGCACGGTGAAACATCCCCATTTAAACGTGCGTATAAAATATCATCCGGACGGAATTGTAACCCGAATCCCTCAACAAACTCCTTTATTTGGGGTAGATGAACGAGATTATCAGTCGTTACTTGTGTTTTGATCTTAAGTGGGATACGTGCACTCAATATCGATCGTACCCCATTCATCACTCTATCAAAAGAGCCTTGCACTTGGGATATTGCCTCGTAAACATCTTTTGTGACACCATTAAGGGTAACCTCGACCACAAAAGGAGGCCTTTTCTCAAGATACTGTGCGATCTCTTCTGTCAATGAATAGGCACTTGTAAATATGGTAATAATGAAGCCTTTGCCCTTGGCATAAGAATAGATCTCCAGAAAATCCTCTCTCATTAACGGGTCTCCCCCCGTAAAACAAAGCCATAGTATACCTTCATCAAATATCCTATCCAATATTCGCTTGACCTCATCGGTCTTTAATTCGTCCTTGCGGTACTCTGGCGTATTGTAGCACTCAGTATAACAGTGTTTGCAGTGCAGTCCACATCCAAAGGTAAGCTCAAACTGACAGACATTGTGCCGTTTGTTTTTCAAGTGAGTATCTAAGCTGAACGTTCTATATTGTATTTCTTTCATGATCTAAAACGGTAATTCGGGTTGATAAACAACTCTATCTACATCATATTGTTGTATAAGAGCAGCGTTTAAAGGATTACGGTAAAAAACGGTATTGCCTCTTTTGTAGATAACTTTTGGAATTGCGCGATTTCGTAATATGTCGTAATACCGCTGACATTCTTTTTTACACACATTGATACGATATATCTTTTGGAATGTAGTTTCCATAGGACAAAATCGGGTCGTAGAGATATTTACAAATGGTGTATAAATGGACTTCTTACACGTGATCCCCTTCACATTCAGGCCCTGAATAAGATTATTCAATTCTACTCTGTTTATGCCGAACGTGCTTAAAAAAGCTGCGAATGACGGTGAGTTCACATAGGATGCCTTAACACCCTCTTGGTATCGTTTATCGGGGACCTTATGGACAAATATCCGTATTTCCCCATCCTTGCCTTTGGCAGCGACGGGTAATTGCTTTCGAATAATGTGCCCCATAGACGGGTCTCTTTGTTGACGCACCAACAGCCTGCCAAATGCAAGTTCAAAGCGCCCATCACATTCACTCTTTAGATACTGCAACACCCCCCAATCATTTATCACTATTTCACACGATATGTTAGCTTCTTTAAACCAGATGAATGTATCGCGTAATCTCTGTAAGCCGTGCTCTGTAACAAAAGGGGTAACATACGTAAATCCGAGCCCTTGTTTTTCAACTCGTTCAAATACTTTTTGTGTCGCTTCGAGCGGAGGGATCAAATTCTGACAAAACTCGTTCCCCCAATACACTCTATGATATTCATCATCCTTGAGATATTTCATTCCATTAATACTCACTACATGTACGGCCTTTTCTGTTGACGTAATAGATCCCTTGATCGACCGTTCTGAAGACATTGTAATTGCCATTGTCAAAGCACCTCACTTGACAGACGACCACCTACTTCTATCATATATAGTGTTTTGTACGATAATACCGTGAGTACTTCATCAGGGGGATCAAGTTGTTTACTGACGTGCAGAAGACCTTGTGCTATCTCATCATATGAACTGCTCTCTGATATTATCTTAGATAATCGTTTTTTTATTAATGTAGCCTTTCCCGATTGCATGCGATATTTTTTCGTGATCTTGAGAATGATATCTACAAGCATGCTCCTGATCTTTATGTGTGCTTTATCGAGTTTGTCTTTAAGGTGATAACTTTCAGCAAAATAAATGTCTTTATATTCATATGTTGTAAACGTTACATGTGCACGAGAATGACGCAGAATAAATTCGAGCATTATCTTGAAATCGTTGAAACTCTCCCCTGGATAACCAATAATTAGAATAAGCGTGATCTTTGTCGTACTGCAATATCTTTCCATCCACGATAGAAATGACATAAAATCTTGCATCTTGAAATCTTTACCAACTAACTTTATAAGTCGATCAGTTACCGTAATTAATGATATACGCATTGAATCTATCTTGCCTGATTTCAATATTGGTCTTAACTCATCTGCATATGATAGAAATTCAGGGTTCATACAATCAAGTCCGATCCTGTAGTTGCCAGATATTTTCAATATTCTATTCAATAAGGCAGCTAAGTTCGTACCGATGTCCCATCCGTATATCGCAGTATTCTGAGCAACGAACGAAAATCTTTCATGCTTATCTTCGAGCCCCCTCTTAAACAATGCAATAATGTCGTCTGGATCAAGGCTGCGAAGCTGGCCAAAACCGTATTTATCAACGCAAAACGTACAATCTTGATAGCACCCTTTAGCAATATATATTGAGTATAAACCGAATTGATTCACGAACGGTTGATTGATCGTGTTAAATGGATGTGTAACACCCAAAATAGAATCTAAGTGATCTAATTCTTCATTTAATAAAAATATGATGCCTTCTCTGTCCTTGATCAGACCCTTTCTCGACGAGAGCACGCCGGTAACAATAAATAGTGCGTTGCTATTCCTATTATTATTTAAATAATCGATAGTTTTTATGGAATCTTCATAATAAAACAAACATGTATCACATATCACGACATCTGCTTTCTTAAGATCGTTCGTAAACAGATACTCATTTATCGTCAGGTAGTTTACGAGCAGGGTTCTTTCCAAAAAGTGTTCTTGATTACCTTCTGAGACACCTTGGAAATACACGGTTTTTGAACTCATAGGGATTTCCTCTTTAATAAAGACAAAAAATACATATCATTAAATACTACTACGCCGTGGGAGCATTCCGTTGATTTTGATCAATTTATCGACGTCATCCCTGGATATGGTACCAAGCGAATGTGTAAAGGGATAAATAAATCTAAAAGGGAGTTCACCATCATAGGCATAGCGTATCCCATACTGTTCGGGGTCATTAAATACGGCATTATTCGGTGTCAGATAGTAAACGTTAATGATAGGTTGTACATTTGGATACTCAACGAGCGAACAAACGGTATCCAGGGCTTCATCAATAGTTTCACTGGGAAGCCCGATCATTACCTGGCAACATATTTTTAGCCCCACATCAGAGGCGTCCTTAAGGATACGTTTTGCAACATTTGTTCGTATGCCTTTCTTACAAAAGTTAAGGACTCGCTGGTTCATTGATTCAAGGCCGCAGACCAATTCGAAGCACCCTGCTTTCTTAATAAGCCTCAATATATCTTTGGTAATAGAATCTTCTAATCTCGAAAAAGACGACCATGCGATCTTGATATTTTCCCGAATGAGGGCATTACTGAACTCCTCCATTTGGCGTGGAGATAACACCGCATTTGAGATCAGTACGCCGTAACAATTATGCCTTTCCTTAAGTTCTTTAATGTCCCGTATCACTAATTCTATATTTTTTTCCCGATAGGGCACTTTAGGAAGCGGAAGGTCAACGCAAAATATACATTTATCCCAATAACATCCTCTTGATGTTTCATAGGTAAGTGACAATTTGCCCTCTACATTTTTATGGTGCTCTAAGGGGATGCCTTCAAAATCAGGACACGGTAATGCGTCAATGTCTTCCTTCGATCGCACGTTAGATGGCACAAAAGTATCGTTACGTTTGAATATCAGGTTCGGAACGTTCGACAGTGGCGTATTTCTCTTAATGGCATTTATAAGCGAGACCAAAGGGGTTTCACCCTCGGAATAGATCATGTAATCGTAAAACTCGCCGAAGTCACTTCGCTTGATAAGTTCTTCTTTGAATAAGGTTATCCATTGGCCTCCCACAACTACTTTGATTTGCGGTATCTCAGATTTTATGACACGGCCGAAGGTGAAGGCGGAAATTACTTGTGAAGGTGCTGTAATGGATATACCGACCATATCGTACTTATCATCTTTGATACGTTCGAGGATCTCTCTTTTAAAGAACGCTTTGAATGTATTTTCTTCTTCATCGTCGATATATCGAAACAAGTTATGTGAAGAAAGCAACTTCTCAGTAAAGTCAAAACGAGCGCCGAGTACCGGATCTACCGGTTCACTGAAACTATTTTGATTTCTATACTGAATATCTTTGTAGTAATATACCTTATCCCGTATTTTCTCGTTCCTATACTGCTCTGTTACTATGTGATCGAGTTTATTATTGATAATATAGTTATAATATTTGTGATCTAAGTCGTCTTGATGCGCATCGATGCCCTGAGCTCTCAAAAATGCAAGAAGCGACGGTGTGCTGAGCGGCGGATGGCCTGTGTTAAATGCCGGAGGAATTAAGAGTAATATTTTAAATTCAGTGTTTTTCATCGCTTTACAAAGGCCTCGTCTTTAAAAACCGAAGGGTAATAACAGTCATAACGATTGCATGTAACGTGAAACACCTTTTTAAATAACGTCTTACATTTTTGCACGTATTCTTTTTTTGAAATAGCATCATCGATCAAGAATCCTAATGATTCTTTAATAAATAATGTTGCTTTTACTTTCTCTTCCAAGGGTAAATTTCTATCCAGGACTTTTAGGTTACGAGCGCCGATCCTCATTAAGTCATATATAGCACAGGCACCACAGCCTTCGATGTCCCGGTCCATCCAATATTTAAACGGTATTGAAGAAGTTTTATTCTTAGTTTTATTTAAGAAGACTCTTTGTCGACGAAATCGGCTCCGACATCCGCCGGCAAAGCCGCGCTTCGATATACGTGAGGAGCTATAAAAAAAGATGTTTTCCCTTCCAATTCCCTCTTCATTCAATTCACCGGTATCTTCTTTGCAGTACGTGCAAAGGCCGTCTTCAAAATAACATTGGTCATGGATAATGAATATTTCATATTCCATGTCCGCGTCGTGTATTATCACGTCCCGGATTTCGCCGATTGTCATTGCTCTAGGTAAAACCACCCTCGTCGCACCCAATGATCTATAAAATTCCACAGCACTGCTATTACAAATGACAGCATCCGTACCGATCACGACATCTTTACCACTCAGCACCGCCGGATCCATACGTATAAGCAATGCTGGGTCTGCAAATATTATCCCATCAGCGCCCGCAGACAATACGTCCCGAATAATACGCTCTGCCATCTCATATTGTTCATCTAAATAATAAAATGCGTTCATAGCAACGTGAACTTTAACACCATGCTTATGAGCTACAGAAATAGCGTTATCAAGATCAGCCAGTTTCGTAAAATTAGCATGTGACGAACGCTGGTTAATACTAAAGTTTTTATATCTCTTTCGCCAGCTATGCGGTTCTATGCCACAGAACAACTCATCAGCCCCCGCCTCACACAACGGTTCCACTTCATAAATATGCGCTAAAGGAGATTTGATTCTCATTGATTTCCGAAGCTCTTCATGCATAATGGATCATTTCTTAACATGGTTACTTGACACTTTGTCTGCTCCTGGCATGCCCGGCAATGATTTAAACCACCGCTTACCCCGCTAAAAACACTGGCCCTGGCTTCTACTTCATGCCTGACCTCATCATTGTTTATAACTGCCAAGCACTTGGTCATATCGAATCGAAATGTTTCGAGTGTAGTGCCTGAAAAAGCGTGTCCCGGACATGCGTGATGGCATCGTAAGCAATCAGTATTACATGCGGGAAGGTATTCGGGCAAATTAGGTTTTTGATATCCTTTGATCTCATCGCAAAAGGCCCATGCAACTATTTTGCAATCAAAACCAAACTTAGGGTTCCAGATCAGATTATTATATCCTCGACAACCAAGACCCGCTTTAACAGCTGCCTCCTTTAGATCAAGCCTGATCATAAAAATGTTTTTTTTAAAATATGCTGTCAGAATATTTTGTGTTTTCGGCTTGATGTCATAATCATGGGCAACATCGCTATATTTTACAATGATCAGACTATTTTCTATTTTATTCCAATATTTCTCAGTCCCTTGGTCCAAAGGGATCACCCCTGAAGTAGAATATGCGTCTAGAAGCTTTAACTTCATTCTCCCTAATCGCCATGTTTCTTCTTTGTCTAAAACACCGATCTGATATATATCTTCGCGAAAGAGGTTCTTTATTGTTTTGAACTCAATCATGGCATACACTACCCTTTGAATAGTCCATTTCTGCAAAGGCACGGCTTTCCGGTTCGCACGAGCTAAAATCATTATTAAAAAGCCACCCTCGTGCCGGGCACCATTTACAATATGAAGCAAGTTCACAGGTATCACACTGATAATTATCACCAGGAGTTATACGGGCAACCAACTCTTTAAGCCGTTTCCAGCACCCTTCAAGCGAGCTGTCTAATATCTTATATTTAGGATGATCTATCATCAGGCACATCTTTAACTCACCCAGTGGCGTGATCGCAGCCTGCGTTCTCCCCACCCCGCATTTGAAAAACTCATGCTGAGTGTATTTTTCGTGGATCATTGACCGGTCACAATCAGGATCGTTAGACCGCTTCTTTTGGGACGAAGGATCCGGCGCCTCTATGTTATCTGAGGTATACTTCAAAGGTCTTCGATACTTAAATGGCTCGTATGATCCATCGAGGCACGGAGAAAGCAACGCATCTACACGATGCTGTGCTTTGAGTGAATGCGCAAATTCCTGTATCTGGTCTATCTCGGTTTCATTGCTGTTTAAAACACACGTCTTGAATCCTAAATGCATTCCCTTAGTATGGAGTAACTTTATTACATTAAATACCTTGTCTCGTGAGCCTGGTGCTCGACTAACAGACTCAAAGGTCTCACGACGAATGCCTGGTATGGTTATATCTATTAGATTTGGGCGTAACAGCGCTAATTGCTCCGCGATATGTTCGTCGATCAATGATCCATTAGTATAGAGAATGATCTGAAATCCTAATTCTTTTGCGTACCAAAGGATGTCTACTATATCCTCTCTTACGAACGGTTCTCCTCCGGTAAAGCCCAAGTAAAGACAGCCTATGGCTGAAAGTTGATCTAATATATAAAAGACCTCTGTCGTTGAGAGCTCTTTATACTTTCTGTAACTGTACGGAATATAACAATGACCGCACTCGAAATTGCAGCGATAGGTTAGTTCGAACATTACGCGTAAAGGAAAGCCTTTATCATGTGCAACATTATGGATACGTTTTCTGAACTCATCATACTGTTGAGATTTCATTGTACTACCTCATGAGCTTTTGCCTTACGTATGCACTTATCTATTTCTATGCTGCTCAGCTCCGTTCTACCCATATTTCTATAACATCGCGCGAGAGCAAGTGCTACGCAGGCATCATCCGGATTTATCTTTTCTTCCTTTTTGTATTCTTTTATTGCCCCTGTATATTCTTCCATTTTTTCATAACAAAGCCCTAAGAAGAAATGAGCTCCTTTTGCACCGTTCCTTAATTCCAAGAAACTCCGCGTATACTTTATCGCATCCATATATTGCCCGACATTAAAACAGGCTCTACTTACCAATTCATAAATATATTCTCTATTGCTGCCTGACGATGTTTTTAAGATATTTTCATATACCCGTATGGCGTTTAATTCGTCCTGCTTCCGATCTTGTCCTGAGAAGTCTCGATTAACAACCGTTGCCTTGTGAGCGAGCATAGTGCAGTATCGACAAGCACTGCAGTTACCATCACAAGCGATCATCGCATTAAAGAAATCGCTGTCACGCAGTGTCTTGTAATCGATGTACTCAAAATACACAAGTCCGGGACTATCTAATAGTTCTAAGAGATTACCGTTGAACTCCCGGTTAATATAAGATTCAAGACATAATTGGATCCGGTTCGTGGGAAATACACGCGTTGACAATTTATAATAATCAATAAAGGATTCGTAGTAATTCAGTGCCTCAGGCGGTATAAATGGTACACTAAAAACCTTTTCCTTCTTTCGCTCATAGATCTCCGTACAGGGATTATCGGCAGCAATACCTTCTGCCACCTTATCAGTGATACTGCTATGGTGCGACAGATTATTATAATGCATAACACGATATGGGCAATTACGTAAACATCCTTCATTAAGCATTAAACGTATTTTTAGCGCTGTCCGTTCTTTTATCTGTTTGATCAAGGGTATGTTCCTATTTATATCTCTGTCAATGGTGAGCACATCAACGCCCAGTTCTTTAAGATATACGGCGTGTTCAACGGTTTTAACGTAGCAATTCACTGACGACTCTATGCGAATATCACTGATATGTGTCCGTATCTTTGAAATATACACAGGATTTGTAACCACGACTGAACCAAGGCCCATGTCGCGTAATTCCTTTATATAATCCACTAATCTCTCAAAATATCTCTTATCGAGACCAACACCTCCCTCGCATGTTGCGTTTAATAAAAGTTGAGAGGTGATATTGAGAGAAGTGCACTTCGCGATGATGTTAGGTATCTCTTGGGTATAATTGTGTGCCGGTGAAGTGATTCTTCCTGAACCGATGTATTGGACAGGTGCGGGAAAGTAAAGCGCTTCGATATTCTCTTGATAAGAACTTAGAAGGTCAAGCAGCTGAGCATCATGGTTATAACCAATTGAGAACTTCATTTATATCTATCTTTGTTTTGAACAATGTAATGCTTCCCTATACCGTTTATTCTCTTCAGCGAGTCGGCAATAGTATTCAACGGGTGCTTCTTCGTCACCAGTCTCAAGCAGCGCCTTTGCCGGACAGGTAAAACAGAGAGCTTTTAGATCACAAAACTGACATTTTGAGTTGGTCTTAAACTCCTCTTTTAACAATTGCGGGAATGTGTGATAAAAGCCTTCTTTGAACGGCGTTGTTCTTAGATCTACGCTAAATTTATCAGTGAGGATACAGAACTTAAGCCTTCCATACGGATTGACAAAAAACTGCCTCATCCAACTATTGCATTGATACAAATAACGTCTATCCCTTTGGAGGTCTTCGTATCCACTATGCAGACATTTTTTGTATTCCTTCCAGATATCGGGATCATCTTTTCTGGCTTCCATGAGCTCATCAAAAGAAAGTCGATATCGACACGACGAAGTATCACCATTGAGCCGGGGCGAAATTATCGGGTCATATTTAAAGCGATATGCATTCTTAGACAGCTTCCCGATATTCTGTTCCGTCCATTCTTTTATCTTCGGGATTTCGTCTTTATTGACAGAAAGGTAATTTGATTTTATCATCAAATAAAGCCCACCATGTATCATTTTGTTGATTGCCGTCATACACCGCTCAAAAGATCCCTCAACCTGCGTCACCGTTTCATAGGTATCCTTTGTTATGCCATTTAAGGTCACCTCTATCAGCATAGGAGGAGATTTTATTAAATATTCTATTACTGTATCACTTACGGCATGAGCATTGGTAAATAAAGTGATGATAAAGCCCTTATCCTTCGCATACGAATATAGCTCAAGAAAATCATCTCGTAATGATGGTTCGCCGCCACTCATAGTGAGCCAGACGCAACCTTCTCTCTGTATTTCATCAAAGATCTCCTTCCACTCATTGAGAGATAATTCTTGGCTTTTATCTTCGTTCCCCTTACAGTAACAATGAATACAATCGAGATCGCAACGGTAGGTAAGTTCAATATGACCATGCAACGGTTTATGATCCCATTTATTGGCTACTGTCTTGTGGAAGTCACCAAAATCGATGTGCTTCATACAACCCCTTTATCTTTTGCCGACTATGATGGTATGTAAGATAAGCCCAATGTGGTCGATGTTCTAGCGGAGACGTTATTATTAGATGGTAAGAAATTATAACTGCACCGTAACCTGTACTGCTTACTATTCAAACGATCTTAGGAACTTGCTGTACCTGAGGTATGAGCAAAGCCGTAGTATCCCGTAAGTGGATTAGTATAGCACGGTTTGTGGTTCGTTGAGTCTCTCCCCCACGTGCACATTGCACGGTCAATATAGCTACTGTGTGCGATCCAGCTTCGGTGTGTCCATTGCATCCCGATCGCCATGCACGTACACGCGAGCACTGCCTGCTCGGGATTAAGCTTTACTCTGGTGATCTCAGGTTTGAATTTTGGTTTTTTTGCCATTTTTTATCTCCTCATATTGACTTAAGAGCCTGTATTTCCCGCAGTTCTTCTAAATATTTTTGCATTTCTTCTTCTATTTCCTCTGGTGTGGCGTCATATTTCTTTAAGATCTCTGCTTTTATATCAGCCACCGTTTTTTTTCCATCGATCAATCCCCACACCTCCGAAGCAACCTTGTTCAGCGTATAGATGCAATCAATATCGTTGGAAGATTTATAGATCGGAAGAAGAATCGTCTCATCATCGATCACTCTTGTTACCATATCTTCGTTCTTACGCAAAATCGTGGTATTTTCCATCTTTTAGCTCCTTTTATCCTATTACATTATTTGTACGTATTTTTTTAATTTGCTTATCTATCATTTGCAGCTTTCTGGCAAGTTCTCGCGAGCCATGGCCGGTCTTCTTGCCTTTCTTGTTTATACTTTGTTTTCTACGTAACTCATTAAATTTAATGCGAATAAGAGTAATCATATCATCTGAAATGGTATAATTCAAACCTATTTTTAGGATCCTAATTATCGCATTGTCGATATTGTAGCCAAACCTTATTGTGTCAGAATATTTTTTAACAGCTGCTTCATAATTCCCCTCTTTTTCATATATCTGGGCTACCATATAATAACACTCAGGTGCCATCGGCTCAATAGCCAGATAGGACAGCAACAATTTCTTTGCGATAGAATATTCCTTTAACCCAAATTCTGCCTGCCCCAAACCTAAAAGGGCTTGAGATGTTGCCCTAGAAAATAGTTTATCTCGACTGGCTTTGAGCGCAGAAGAAAATAACATTCGAGCTTTGATAAACTCTTTATCTTTTAATGCAATAAACCCCAAGCCACAAAGACAAAAGGAATTCTCAGGATCGGCCGCATTGATCCTTAAGAACTCTTTGTGCGCCTTGGAGAATTTACGCACACCAAAATACAACGGCCCATAATTATTATCCCCGGCTCGATAAGTATGATTTAATGTAATAGCCTTCTTATAAAGATCTTTTTTATCAGAAGAAGTAAAGAGAGAGAAATAGTGTGCCGCCTCAGAATTCCGTAGAAAACGCTTTCTAAACTGTTTCGGGGAGAAAAGATAGGCGATTTCATCACCAAAATGTTTATAAACCATAGGTGTATATCCGCCGTTTACAGAATAGGCGATAGTAATGATTTCCGGATCTAGTATCTTTTGTTTAAGTCTTTCCACTAAACAGTTCGGTGAGATCCATGGTTTGCGTTTCCCTATGTTTGTCGTATTTTCAGCATTCACAAGACTGTCTACAACCAAATAATCAGTATCAATGTCTAGTAATACATTCCTCTGCAAAAGCGGTAATTTTTCTAATGTAGATATAATGAACTTTCTTCCAAATAACTCTGTTTCGAATATCCCTTGGTTCAATGTGTAAGATAAACGCCCACGGTTGGACGGATCTCGTTTTGCTAAATTCCTCAGTATTCTTTTTATAAATACGGTCGATTCTTTAAATTCCTTCGATCCTCCGGGGACGATCCAATAAAAATCCTTGACGATTTCCGCCTCGATCGCCGGGTAAATATAGTTACCAATATTGGTCTGCTTATCAAGATCACTTTGGTACTGTTTGAAAGCGAGTGTATACTCTAGTTTTTGCTTCAATTCCTTTACGCTTGTTGCCGTATTGAATATTGTATCTATTGGTTGAGCCTGATGAAATCCAAAATCCATATGAGCATCGATATGTACCAGATCAAGGCCTTTGATCTGGTTATCTCTCCAGACCTTCAATGCCTCATCATGATCTTCAATAAGGAATATTTTAGCCATTAGTGCTTATCTCCAATTTGATCCCGGAAAAAGTTCCTGTATGATGCACGTTCTGCCATGGGTTGAGTATGTAACATCCCCCCTCAGGACTCATCTAAGAAATACCATTTAAAGAATTCTTCTCGGAATTTATCCCTCTTTTCAAAGAGGACATTGTTCGTAGGGACCTTGCCTTCTTCCCGCGCACGGTCATCTACTGCCACATGTGAGGATAATTCTTGTTCTATGAGTGAATGATACTCAATATGATGAATCCCTGAAAATATCTTCAAGAAGAACAAAGCATACGGAGTGTAAAAAGAGATAAAATCAATTGGACGTTTGTTCCTGTATGACTCCCAGTCCCCAGAGATCATTTTTACTTTCTCTGTGGCCAAAAGGGCCACTAGTTTATCGATAATATTTGAATACTCATATTTTTTAACTGAAGATCGTGCGTTTTTCTCCATAACCGCGACTTCTTTTCGATTCTGCAGATAATGAGAAATCCAATGTATCCACTCTTCTTTATTAATATCAACATCATACGCAGAAATAGATTTAAGGGGGATGATCACACCATTTATACCGTTCGTAATAAATTCTGAATTAGCAGCCCAATCAGATGCAATAACCGGCAATCCACAGGCCAATGCCTCAATATTGACAAGGCTAAACGTTTCGTATCGTGCAAAGGTAGGGTTTAGTAAGAATAAGCTTCTGCTGAGCATCTCCAGCTTTTCGATCCCAACACGCAATCCTTCAAAGCGGACATATTCTTCAAGATGTTTTTCCGCAATACGATTGTTAAGCGTAGAAACGTAATCGGACGGCGTGGTATCATCAAGATAATCTCCGTACAAGGGACCAATGATCTTTAGATGTGCCGGACCTGCCTTTGCAATGATCTCATCCCACCATTCAATCAAGAATGTGAGTCCTTTATCATAAGAAAGACGTCCTAAAAAGCATACACTGTTTTCCTTCTTTTGTTCTTTTACTGTACGGATTTCTTCAAAATCAAGGCCGTAGGGTATAATATGAACAGTGGCTCTTTTTGTGAGTTTTTCAAATAATCGTTTGCAGTATGCAGAGGGAACAATTACTACATCATGGTTTTCTAACAGTGGAAGAGCGGCGGCCATCCTGAAGAAAGATATGTAGATTGTGTGGACCCTAACAAGGTAAGGCACGGTGTAGCTACACTTTTTTCTTACAATAAGCGATAACAACAAATATTCTTGATCATCAATGTAAAGATAGTTAATATTCCTCTCTAAAAGCCTTGCAATGGCAGATTCAATTTGATTCGAATTCGATATTTCTTCCTTGAGCAGCTCGACCTTCCTCCCGAGATATTCAAAAAAGGTGCTTTCGATCGATTTCATCGAAATGAATGTAACTGACGATCTAACAACAGTACCTATTTTCATTGCATCACTATGTCTTTTGTAACAATAAAAGCACGCAATAAAATAAAAGTGCAGTTCTTACAAAGCATATCTTCATTTGCTTACCCCATTTTGGGAAAGTTACATGAGTTTGACGGAGCTCAAGCTCCTAACACCTCTATCCAGTGTCTGGTACTCTAACAAAATTGGCTTCCCCATATTATCAATATGTACTCGCAAGAATGATGGGCGCTTAAGGATTCTAAACTTAACCCCATTTCTTGTAAGGGAATGCTCTGTGCCAATCAATGCCGAAGGCTGATCCGCCTCTGGTGGAAGCCCAGCTAACCGCACGCAATGAGTAAAATATGTCCAATGCGAACGCCGAAAGAATGAGTATTATAATCAAGCAGGTCATATTTGCCAAATAGAAAGCTAGTGAGAATTATTTCTTGTAAATCTTGTTAATATCAATTCATCAAGGACTGTTTTAACGTTTTGGGCGATTAATCTATTTCCTTTTGGCGTGCAATGACCGAATTCACCACCGAAAATATCTATAAAATATGTGACATATCCACCGTTTGCAACGGCGTCTTTAAAAACCTCTTCATTTGATACAAAATTTACCTGTTCCGGATACAGAAAGTGGTCTTTTATTTCATCTACATCTCTAAGCGGGTATTGAAGGGCCACAATCGGAATACCATGTTTTAATGCTTTTTCTTCGATAAGTCGGTAATTCTTTCCCGTATAAGGATTAGAAGATCGTTCCCTGATCTTGCGGGCACGCAAAAAATATTCCTCAGCGAGTTGGCGCTCATTACGATTTAGCTCAACGGTACCAAGTGCGCCCCATAATTTATCATTGCCTGGCAAATGATGAAGGCCTTTCTTTAATATATCTTCAGCCTCTTCGTAGTTGCTCTCTCTTAAGTATAGTTCAGCTAATACAAGATAGCCGGATAGACTATCACGTTCAATTTCTATCATCCGTTTGCCAAGTTGGAAAGATTCATCTTCCAACCCCTTCAACGCTTGCTCATGACCCGGTCTCAATTCCAGAGCTTTTAATAGATTCGTGCGTGATTCTTCGCGCTGACCGACCCAACGTTGTATTGTTCCTAAATATGCTAAGATATCCGCATTCTCAGAAAAACGCTCCGCACCGATCTCTAGTGCTTTCAGTGCACGTCTATGGGCATTTAAGGAATCAATGTGGTCAACATATTCGATCAGTTCCTCTGCACTCATGCTGTGTAAAGAAGCTATTTGAGCTGTACTAAGCTGCTCGGATGTGGTGTTATCAAGCAATAATGGGAACCATTTCAATATTACAGCTCTAGATAGACGATAAAAAGTACGAACAAAATGTACTAAACGTAGGTTACCATATAAATACCAAGGATCGACTTGTTCCATATTGTCGTTTATCCCCATCATGGTAACAATGATGTCCGGATGGTACTGATCAATATATTCTTCTAATCGAAGGGCGATCCTTCCTGTTGTTGTACCAACCTCCCCTTTATTAATGACTTTTACCCGTTTCACTGCATCGTTACTATCCATTAGCTGTTGCAATATCCATGGATAAGAATACATTCCGCCCGCTGTGGTCGACTCACCAATACAGAGTATACGAACATCGTTATCATTGTGCTGAAAAGTAATATTACTATGTTCCTGTATCAGGCTAAAGGTGAACCCTAGCAAACGTAGGAACAGCTCAAGAAGCAAAAGTATTATTAGAAAGGCGAGAAGACTAAAAAAGCACTTTTTACGATATTTTATCATGTTGGATGGGAATTAATATCACGACAGATTTCTTGACAGCTACTTTATAATTCTCCCTTTTTCATATATCTGGACTACGATACAATAATGCTCAGGTACCAAAGGAATATTTTACCCATTTTTACTTAATTGTTCTTCCATTTGATTACGAAAAAAATCTCTGTATACCTGGCTTCCTGATAATAGTTGCGCATGAGTACCAACTTCTATTTTCCCCTGATTTAAAAAATATATCCTTTCTGCGTCTTTCACTGAAAACAATCTATGTGAAATAATTATAGTGTTTAAACCTTGCCTTTTATCTCGTAAGGCCCGAAATATCTTTTCCTCAGTATGTAAATCTACGGCAGAAGTGGCTTCGTCGAGAATAAGCAAGTCAGGGGCTCTCACTATGGCTCTCGCCAACGCGATCCGCTGTTTAAGACCTTGTGATAAACGACAGGCGTCTTCACCGATAAAACTATCATAACCATCGGGCAATTGGCTAATATAATCATGCACAGAGGCGATCGATGACGCGGCTTCTATTTCTTTCCGGCTCATTCCTTTTAATCCATAGGTGATGTTTTCGCATATTGAAACATCAAATAGAAAAGGTTCTTGAGTAGCAATAGTAATGCGTTTGCGTAATGATGTTAATGTTATGTCCTTCAAGTTTAGCCCGTCTAAAAGTACTTCGCCCGCCCAAGGCTCGTATAGCCTGATCAATAAGTTCATTAACGTGGTTTTACCACTGCCAGAAGGGCCAACGAGCGCCACCCAGGAGCACCCGGGAACATCTAAATTAAGCTCGTTAAATATTGGCCGATCTTTCTGATATCCAAATGATACATTTTTAAAAGAGATATCTCTATGTATCGACTTTAATGTTTTTGCACCGGCACTATCCTTTATCTGTGGTTCTATATCCATGACCTCGAATAATTTATCGAACGATACCGCTTCCTGAATAAGATACCCGAATCTGTCCCCCATAGCCTTGAATAAACAACCAAGTTGAGTCAAATAAAGCATTACTGCTGTATAGCTGCCGATGCTTATTTTATTATCAATTATGAGCATGCCTCCATAAAACGCAACTCCGCCAAATATAGCTTTGGATAAAATAGAAGAACCCACAGAGTTAATGATTGACCAACGAAAGCTTTTGATCCCCCATCGAATATTTTTGATCAAATGTTTTGTGTATGTTCGCCTTTGAAAAGACTCGAGGCCAAAAGCCTTAACGATCAGCATCTTGGAGAAACCTTCGTGAATGATGTGGGCCAACTGTGCACCATGCTTCCAAACTTCCTCATAAAGTGGCTTCAATTTATTCTGCAGATATATATTGGGAATTATAAATAGAGGACATACAATCAGGAAAAATATAGTCATCCGAAGATCGATCCATAATGAAATTACTAATATGATCGAGATCTTGCAAACATCAATCAAGAAAGATGGGCACTGTTCAAGTATAATATTGCAAAGTGTCTCCGTATCAGAAAGTCTGAATATATTTTCGCCTATTGATTTTGACCGAAAATATTCAAGATCCAGGGAGAATAACTTCTTAATATACTTATCTGCGATATTAAGTCTTATCTTTATTGATATCCTATTTTTTATGACATCTCGCATAACACCCACAAACATGCTAAAGAGAAATACTATCACTCCGACAACGGATATATCAAGAAATGTATCTATATCTTTAGTTAAAAAAGCCTTATCTATGAACAACTTTGAAATTAATGGCCCCACCAAATAGAATATTGAATTGACCAATCCAAATAAGAACAAGATGATAATATTTCTCTTGTAAGCGTAGAACACTTTTAAGATGCGATGTGTTGTATTTACTTTATTCTGTTTTGCTAATGTGCAATTCATTTATTATCTCGTACTTTCTTCCGAATAATACCATGCAACGGTTTAAATAGTGTAAGCAAGGGTGCTAATTCTACTATCGCCCGATTAATATATCTGTATCTGCGCTTCGTAAGATCGATCATTGTATCATTTTTCAAAATCCCTACCACTTTACCTAATAACATTTCGTTAGTTATACATTCAGGCGCCGACGGAGAATTGTCCCCGCGGACATAAAGATGGCTTTTTTTTGCGTCTAGGGACCTTCTTATTAAGCGATGGCAAACCATTTGATCGTTTATTCGATACAATATGATATCGCCGATCACTAGGTCCTTGAGAGACACTTTTTTGATCAGCAACTTTTGTCCTTGCCTCACAAATGGCCACATACTAAAGCCAATGGCATCAATAAAAATAATATTCTGAAAATCTCTATTTAAGCCCATAATATAATATCACCTAAACTCTATCTGCGAGCTAAAGACACGCTTAAAGTTCTCGGATGCAGCTGTTAACTCTTGCGCTCCGATCGTCTCGACGGTCCGCGGGTCTACGATCAGCATGATCTTCTCACAATGACGGATAGCTGACAATCGATGCGAAATAACGACAATAGTCGCACTCGGTATCAGTTGCCGTACATTGGCAAATATATCCGCTTCGGTTGCACTGTCAACGGCGGAGAGCCCCTCATCCATAATTAGAAATTCCGGCTTTTTCAGTAATGCCCGCGCCAGCGCAATACGCTGCTTTTGTCCTTGCGATAGCTTCACCCCTTCTTCACCGATCATCGTCTTATACCCGTCCTTAAGCCCCGTTATGAATGTATGTATCTCACTCATACGACATACTTCTTCGATATCAGAGAACGATGCTGGCAAATGTCCGAAACGCACATTATCCTCAATAGAACTGTTCATAAGAAGCGGTTGTTGCATTACCATTGCGGCTTTTTCATAGAATGATTTTTTATTAAGGCACCTAAGGTCATTATCACCGATCATGATCGAACCCTCTTGCGGAGATAACAAACCAAGCAATAAATATGCTAATGTGGTCTTGCCACATCCGGAATGTCCGACGATCCCCAATGACTCGCCGGGCTGTATCGAGTAGTCGATGTGCTCTAATACCGATTTTCCTGCGCGATACGCGAACGACACATGTTTGACCCTTATTGTCTTATCCAGTAGCGAATCTATCAAAACGCCTTTCTCTGTTGTGACTATGTTATGTTCATCATGTGCCATGATCTCATTGACCCGTTTGCAGCTTGCCGCTGTAACGACGAGCCTCCGTAACATGAAGGAAACGTGAGACTGTAGCGATACGATCTGTCCGGCATAGGCAAGTATTGCGCTCAGCGTCCCAAGCGTGATATCTCCCCGAATGACGCGCACGCATGCATAGATACCTATTACACCAACAAGACCGCGCGTTATGACATTGTGTGAGATCATGAGAATAAATTCGAAACGTGCTATCTCGATCGATCGGCGTATGTGCGTTACCAGATCACCGATAATGGAATGCTTGATGTACCGCTCGCGATTAAATGCCTTAATGAGGAGAACATGTGCGAATAGTTCGCGAACACCCATTAAAATACGTTCAAAGTATTCCCACAATCCCGTGTGAAGACTGCGGATCTTTTCATGCGTAAGGAAGATCGGCAATGCAATGATCGGAGCGGCTATGATAAAGAACAGCCCGACTGTGCGATCAAGGATAAATATAAAATAAAATGAGAAGACCATGCGCGGCAACATCTCGACGAATTCGATCGGGATCGATGTCAACGATTCAGAGATCCGGTCAGTATCGAACATGATCCTGTTGGTACCCTGGCTGGAATCGTTATCTATATGGAAACTGATGTCGCGTTGCAAATAACAATTTATGACCTTGTGCCGCAACAAAAACGCGACCTTGTTCTTCACTATGGTTTGATACATTTGCCGCCATTGTGTGGCCAACAGAGACACACCGCTCAATACTGCGCCAGTTATCGCGATCATAAAGAACAATTGAAAATCCTTTTCCATTATTCCCTTATCGATCCCCTGACGCATAAACATCGGCAAAAGCAACGTTATACATAAGGGGATCATCGAGGCGAAAGAAAGCATAGCAAGCGCACGTCGATATCGCCTCACGAAAGGAATGAAGCGCAAACATTCGACGAGTGAATCTTTAATGGATACGATCGAGCGTAGGTTCATGGGCGTGTTATGTACTTATGTGGTTTTTAAACATTTAACCTTGAAAATGTAAAGAGGTCATAGACCTTGAATGTCTTTTTTGCCGTTATAGCATAATTGCCATGGTGCTGCAACAGATCGAGCGGGAGAGCCTGGGAAGCTGTCATATAATAAAATGTCTCTACGCCGCGAGCATTGAACGTAGATAACATATCCGCAAACTCATCATTGTTCCGGGCAACAAGCATGCGGCGGTCAAAATACTTCAGCCCCGCGTGTTCGAACAATGAGTTCCTGGTAAAGACGATAATATCGCCGTCATCGGTAAACTCTTCTATGAACGTTGTCCGTTCCGCATTGAGTTGCTTGAAATATAAGATATCGCAACGGAACCGAAATACAACGCATCCGATGGTCGCAATGCACAAAAAGATAAAGACCACGAATATGTTCTTTCTTTTAATAATATCTTCGAATCGTATGCCGATCGCGATCATAACAAAGGGGATCATGGGCAGAAGATAACGCACATTATTATCCGGGTTCCTATAAAATAATATTCCGACCAATGTCATGAAGATAATGAAAACGATGAAGAATAGCTTCAATAGCGTGTTCACATCGTACGCCCCGAAACGTTCTTGATCAGGTCCTTCCGCTTTGACGGCATAAAACCACAACAAGAAGATACTTAATGGATATTCGATGAACACGCGATCGGTCACTGACTCTTGCAGCAAAAGGACGATATATCCGCTCCACAGAAGTACGCATAAAAGATCGAATGATTGATCGCTCGATGATCTTCTTGAAGTCATTGATAACCAGATCCATGTGCCTATAAATGCGATAACGACCACGAGTTTATCGAATTGGATAAAACGCGGCGGCGGATTGCACGTGACATGCAGTCCGAAGATCGTGCCGTAAAGCCATTGGTTAACTGCGCAATGTAGCCCAACAACAAAGCCCGTGCCCGCAACGATCGCTGCAACCTCCCGCCAGCGTTTCTTTAGAAGGAAGTATAGTCCCACCGGCCCCAAGAACGCCACGATAAGGCCGTAACATTCGGTCCGGAAGAAGATCGTCAGCGCTATGCATGCAGAACCGGCTACCATATAACGTATTTTCTTTGGATCATCATAAACAGAGCGTGTAAAGAGATACAGGCCCGTAACAAGAAAAGCAAGCAAAGGCACGTGGTCCCAAAACGTGATCGCGTATAAACTGGTCGGGTTTACACACACATAGATAATGGTCAGAATAAGGGCGTACTTCGGCTTGAGCAGGCGCATTATTTTATAAAAAAATAAAGCCCCGACCCAGAACGCGAGTAGGGGGAAAAACAGAACACACCGCTCCCCTAAAAACGGATAGAGAAAACTTGTCATAAAGGGCAATAATACTTGGTAGGAACTTATCAATCGGCCGTTATGCAATAACCATTTTCGGTGTGTACCTATGAATGTATATTCGGGATCCAGGTCTTTGGCAGGATAAACAAGCGACAACGACTTCCAATCATTGATGCAAAAACTTCGCATTTGGATGTATTTTATGCCGAAATCATCGGCATATAATCCGTTCGGGACGAAATGGTAACAGAGGACCAGAACGATCCCCAGCAACACGAAGAACAACGTTGCATACGCACCCGCATTGAGTGCACCAGTTCTCTCTCTCATAGAAAGGCATTACTCCAGCGTTTCAGGCTTCCCTGTTTTTATGATTCGATCAGAAAACCGCTTTGTTTTAACTTTTCAATATGCTCATCAAGGTCTTTCTTTGCCTCGGCTTCACCGACCTCGTATTCATCAAGGATATTCTTTAAAAGAGTATCGATCGTTACCGGCTGTTCACATCTGTCCCAAATAAACCGTGCTGTTTCATTGATCACGATAAAATTCGCCGTATCCGCATTAAAGAGGAATGTCTCATCCCCCTCATCACGCGTCACCACGTTTTCCGCATGTTTTAACTGCTTCTCTGACATGATCGTATTTCCTCCCTCAGCCTTTGTGGGGACAGACACCAGTGTCTGTCCATAATGATTTATTTATTCTACTTCACATTGTGCGTGGTCTGTCTTCCTGAGCCGCGCATGCGACAATTTTCTATGCAACCACTTAAACGGCGACAATGTCTTGATCCGCGCATATATTTTAGAATTATTCAAGAAAACGAACAATTTCTGTGCCCGCTTTATAAATCTTCCACTATCTTCGATCGGTATCTCATCTGTGCCGCGGTATGCCGCGATGACCTTCCCTTTTATCTTATCATACGGGACACGGAAGGCATCGGCTTGCACCAGTGTCGAATCCGGTTTTGTCATCAGTGAACCATCGGGGTTTATCGACAATATCCTATGGGTTATCAACTTCGAATTATCACTGTTTTCAAAGACGACAATATCGCCTATTGCGAACGTCACATAGTCGGCTTTCTTGATCAACAGCGCATCGCCGATCTTAAGCAGCGGCTCCATGCTGTTACCGATAAGTTTGGCGGACATGTATTTCATGGTGACATCTCTGCTTGGCTATGATTACTGCTCATCGTTGGTAGACGCGGCAACTTCGGATACAATGTCTTTCCCGCGAAAGCGGGAATCAAGGTACTTTTATGCCTAGATCTTGGATAAGCCTTCGGCTTTCCGGGACGACACTAGGACCGGCCATGGCAATTACGACAATAAACAAGGAACTTAGATACTGACCTTTTTGTATTTAAACTTCTCCGGAAACAGGCCCAACCTATCCGCTTCCTCGCAAAAATAGAACGGAGCCAAAAGGTCGCCATGGGAATAAAAGGCCTCTGCCCTGCATTTGCCGAGACAAAAGTTCTTGAACATACACTCCCCGCAGATGCCTTGCAGCTTGCTCGGGAGGTCACTGCGCAATGTTTTCAGTATTGCAGAATCGTGCCATATTTCTTTTAAAGAGCGTTCATGGATCGTGCCCAATAAAAGTTCAGGCGTACTTGCCCCGATACCGCAGATCGACATGCGGCCATCGGCCAAAACCCCGAGAATATTAAATATTCCACATCGCCCTTTATGCCTGCTTTTGGCCGGGAAGAAAGAGAACACGGGTGGTATGTCGAAGATCATGGCTACCTTTATCTGAGGCTGGACTTCTTCATCGATCACTTTTTTAATATCCAAATAATCCTTGACCGAAAGAACATCGTTTGAAGCGGCCAAACTTTTTCCGCGTTCAATATCGTTGATACAATTGAGCTTCAGACTTGCCGCACCCAGCGACTGCGCCAGACGCGCCGTCTCTAAAATATATCGGACGTTAGGCCGGTAAAGAGACATGATCACCTGCGGCCTAAATCCCCGCTCGGCACATATTTTTACGCCGCGGCATGCTTTGTCGAATGAACCCGGCACCCCGCGCAACGCTTCGTGTATCTCCGCCGTAGGACCGTCGATGCTTATCGAAATATGCGAAAGCTTCATCTCTTTAAAGAAATCTCCCGTCTCATCATCGATCAAAATGCCGTTGGTTTCCATAGTCATATACAGGTTCTTTTCTTTGGCATACTTCATGAGCGGTCGTGTATGCAGACTTAAGAGCGGTTCTCCGCCGGTAAATTTTATGCTTTGCAGACCGAGCGGGATGGCTTGATCGATTATGGTGGTAAAGGTTTCGTACGGAGCTTCCTCCGGCGCTGTCGTTGCATCGAGATATTCAGGGGCTATCCAGCAATGTTTGCACGCACAATTACAATACGACGTCATGTAAAAATATAACATGCCAAGTGGCGGAGTATTTGGTGCAAGGTCAAGGACACGTTCGTTCATAATGTGTTAAAGACCTCCTCTTTAATGCAATATAATTTTTTGTTCATGAACTTCCCTGGATTATGATATGGTTGACAGCGATGGCCAAGATAACAGAGCCGCAAATATTCACAGTTCACACACTCAGCTATCTCTTCGGCTTGTAGGTAAGCAGGTTCACGGAATTGATTCATCACCGGTGAATTGAGCCAAATATCTTTAAGCGAGGTTTCATAAAGGTCGCCGGCCACACAATCCCAGATTATCTCGCACGGGACGACTTTCCCGTCGGGACGGATGGCACACTGTTTCATCGCTGCCCCGCAGGGACTGACCATGAGCGGAAATTCAAATGTTGGCGGTGCCTCGCGTAATTTATCCAAGATCTCGACTTGCGTCATAACAGAACCCGTTATTGCATTTTTATATTTTTTGTTCAGTTCACGTACAACATCGAGCGATTGAAAGGTTTCTGCCGGCGTCATCAGTATTTGGTCGGAATAACAGGCGGCATTGCCGACATAGCACACATTGTTGAAACGAATACTGTTAATGCCAAGCTCGCACGAAAGTTTATACATATTTTCAATATCGTGGTAATTGAATTTGGTCAGGATCGCAGACAGCGTAATGCCCCTCTTTATGCGTTTGATCTCTTCGATACCGCGGATCACCTTATCGAACGAACCCTGGCCGCGAAACGCGTCATGTACTTCGGCGCACGATCCGTCAATGCTGATGCAATATGATCTGATCTTCGAACGTGCAAGCCAATCAGCTTCTTCACGATCGATCAATGTTCCGTTAGTGTTCACGCTTATCGTCAGCGGACATTTCCCCAGTTCCTCGGCAACAAAATGAAAATGTTCGGACATGAATGGCTCACCGCCGAATATCGAAACACTGAAGATCTTCATATCGCGTATCTGATGAATGATATTGAGGAGCATTTCACGAGAAAATTCACGGCAGCCTGTCGTGCTGCTCGCCAGACAGTGCTTACAGGCTAAATTACACTTATTGGTTATACCGAAACTGATATTGTGCGGCGCGCTTAAAGTCTTCATATGTAAATATTTCCATTCATGGGAGCGAGTGCGGTTTATATTTTAGATAATTTACGTTGGAAGAAACTACTATATTATAATATGATTGAACAATCAATAATTAATTTGCTAATCATTTATATTGAATAAGTTAGCGCTATGGTACCATACCGCAAAGACCTGACCGAAAAACTTCTGATGTTCATCATGAAACATGATGCGCGCGATCTTATTTCTGCAGACGCCCTTGAGCATACTGACTGGAGCACATTCCTGCCGTTCGTGCGCTATCACGGTTTACATAGCATGTTGTACCCGCTGCTCAAGCCCTTTCGTGAGCATATCCCCCATGTGCATTACGCTAGTTTTCATAAATCGTATTTTCAAGCGATCGCATTCAATGTGCGGGCAAAAGGATCATTTATGAAGATCAAAGATCTTTTTGACGGGAACGGTATCCAACTCGTACCGCTTAAAGGTATGGCGCTCATCTTCGATATTTATTCCTCGCATCCCTCGCGGCCAATGTGCGACCTTGATATCCTGATCACAGATAGTGATTACGAACGAGCGAAGGATCTTCTTAAGCAGATCGGATACATTAAAAATGTCTCTGATGATAGTGAACACTACTGGCGCAATGAACAGATGCACGTGAGCTTTGGTCCGAGAGACGGTACATTACCATTGTGTATACTTGAGATGCACTGGCAGCTTGATTACACGCGCAAGTATCCCCTTTTGTCTGATCTCTGGCACCGCGTCCGGACTATCCCTGATGAAGGCGATGAAATTGTGACCCTCTCGCCGGAAGATACACTGTTCTCGCTGGCACTACATCAGCGAAGGTTTGGTGCGCCACTCCAACTTAAGTATGCGTTTGATACGGCGTTGCTCTTTAAAAAGTATGAGAATAGTATTGATATTGATTATCTTATAAGTGAAGGCCGCAGGTCGCGGATACGATCGGCCCTGTATGCCCTCGTCAAGCAATGTTCTTTTTTTTACTCTGATACGTCGGTTGAAAGATTACTAAAGGAATTACACATCTCAACGCTACGCAAGAACTGCCTGGACGCAATGATCAAAAAGAACACATTTGAAATACAGAACAACACAAAGCAGCTGTTTGCCACCCTGCATCTGTTCCTCTTTGATAGCTGGAACGAACCATTATTCTACATGCTGAACATACCCTATGTGCAGTTCTGCAAATATTACGGTCTTCTCCCCGGGCAGAAATATTCCCGCTTCTTGTACTCTCTCCGTTATTTTTACTATGGAATTGGGCTGATACAATTAGGTGTGCAAAAGCTGTGTTTTTTACTACGGGGCGAAGCGGAGAAAAGATGAACGATCGTTCCCCTGCGTTCTTTACAAAGGAAATAGTAACGGGCCGGCCCCGCCGATACAATCATTAGGCGAAGGACCTGCCGTACAGCTACCAAAAGAGTATCCTACCTCACAAAACCCAGGATGCATGATCGAATTATTAGTGTTCCATGCGCCGCTCGCAGCATTACCGTGGCCACATGCTAAACATGAGCCGGATACCCTTGGTTATATTCAAAAACTTGTGGCGCAGTATAATGTTTTTTCGATATACAATTTGCTGACTGTGTTATATCGCGGGCCATACTTGCGGCGAATCACCGGCGGTGCAATTATTAGGGCTACCGCCGGAAGTACAATTCCCGAACGAATACCCTATGGTGCAATAGCCGGGATAGGCGATTGAATTCCCAATACTGCATGTACCGCTCGCTGTACTCCCCAGGCCACAAGCATATGCATCTGCCGGATGCCCTTGGTTATATTCTATGATCTGTGGTGGGCTATAATCTTTTTTATTTTTCATTATTTCCAAATCTATGATTTTATACTTGTGTAAGAATTATAACACATTAGGTATGATTCGCGGATATTTTTGCTGTTTAAAAGCCATTACCGATCTCCATGATCAAGTTTGTTTACTAGATCGTTAAAGTCATCGCTGAGATCTGCTTTTAACGGGAATTTAAGTTCATAAGAAGGAATACCTGTAGCAATGTCGGCTAGCATATTAAAATAGAAGCTATTACTCTCACGGTCGGCATTCATTGCCATAAGCTGTAATGGTTGATCGTAAAAAAGGAAACGACTGAGAGCATCACGCACATCGATGGGCGTTGCTTTTAAAACATCTGATTTCTCAAGGAAGAATATATATTTGATCGGAAATGAGCGTGATACCATGTCGGCGCTCATACTTCCCTGCTTGTACTCGTTCCACCATGGCGTTGCAACCGCAGAAAATCCACCCTGTTCATCGGTCACAATGATACTGAGATCGTCACTCAGACCCCTGTACTTTTTAAGTGTTTTTACGATCGTTGATTTCCCATCGCCTCCCTTGCCTAAAAATACATACCCTGCCCCCTCACGAGCACACGAAGCCGCATGCATAATGACACCTTTTCGAGCGGCCATAAGTGATGTCCTGAATATCTCGTACAGCGCTTGAACGCGAACTAAATGCTGTACTTTTATCTCAAGCGGGTCTGCTTCACCAATGATCAAGCGGAACATGAACCCGCACCGCTGTTGCTTGCAAAAAAAGCTCAACACTGCGCCGGACGAGACAACCGTCGCATCTTCAGTCTTTACTCCATCCAGAAGTACCTCAAAAAGCTGTGGGTGTGCGTCAAAATACGCCGCAAAAAAGAATTTAAACGTATCCTCGAGGCAATCTTTGGGATTATTGTACAGTAATACGATCTTCTTCTTAAGCAGCGTGATAAACTCGTGATACTTGGCTGGTAATCTTTCCCGTCGCGCTTCCACTAAATATTCTATGTAATAATTATAGTCGTTCTCTTCTTCTTGGACCACAGGATACTGTGCGAACGGTGTGTAGTCTAATATCATGCCTATTTCAGCCTTGCGGCTCACATCAAAATGGATGTTAACGCAGATGCCTGCTATACATACTCTCACCCTATCGAACTGCCGTTTTTTGAATAGACTATCATGCGATATCATACCATTCATATATGCTCAATCATGTCTTCCATGTTTTTTAAAAGTATTCTATATTGCAATGGACATTAAATTATTTTTTATTAACGCCGGCATATCGTACATACTTACATTATGTGGTGAGAATTCCTGACCGGGAACAAAAGAAGGGATTCATAGGCTCATCTTGTGTGAATTATCTGCAGCTTCTTGAATAATAACACTTAGAATAAACTCAGTAAACGACGTTGCTACCAAAAGAACAATAGCCTGTTGCAGCAGTGCCGGCCTCGCACAGCGAAGGGGCGAATCCTGTGTTACATATGTTATTAGCAGCCGTACCAGTACCGCAAGCAGTGCTAGCAGCGCCACCGGAGTTGCACACCCCAATGACGCCTGATCCGGGATCACAGAGGCCAACACCTTCAGAATCAGAGGGGGGATTAAAAAATGCTATTTGTGGTTTTAAATATGGTCGCTTCATATATTCAATTCATTGTATATTCCTAGAAATGCTTACTCAAATGTTTGTATTATAAATAGTTATAATAATATGTCAATGTATCTTTAACTACGCGCCCGCATTTTTTGAACGCCTGCTGATTACGGATTACGGGATCTGTTATCTGGGTATATTTACCGTAAATTCCCCTTTATTTTCTCAAAGGCATCTGACAGGTCTTCGGTAATTGGGAATTCAAGCTCGTAACACGCACATCGTCGTGTCAGCGTTCGTAAGAAATCAAAATAAAAAGCAATGCTCTTTTTATCTGTGGAAATTCCCTGAAAACGAAATGGCGAGTCATCATAAAGAAAGCGCCTCATCGCATCGCTTCGGGAAAGAGGGATCATTGCCAGTTTCGTTGCTTTTTTAAGAAAGAAAACATGGCGCAATACGTTATCAATGCAAACTTCATGTGCCCTACCCTTACGGGCAACCACATCATCGTTATTCCACAACGATGGAGCGAGCATAAAATCTCCCTTATCCACAGGATTTAATACTATGCTTACGTCATCGCTTAAGACATGATATCCCTTGAGACTGTTAATGATCGTCGACTTCCCTCCTCCTCCTCTGCCCATAAAGAGGTTCGCATCATTACTTTTAAGATTGGATGCACCATGGAGCATAATGCCTTTTCTCTCACCTGCAAGCACGGTTCTTGTGATCATATATAACATTTCCATGCCGGCTCGACGGTCATAATGGTCAGTCCCCTCATCGGCAGGTGGCACAACAGACAACACGATCCCCACTTTTGCACGTGGGCAGTAGAATACTATCATGATCGACGATACGCACATATAGCAATCGCCGTCCAGCAGGATCTTTTTGATCACGTTGAAAATATGGGGGTATTGATCAAAATACGAGGCAAGGTACTGACGCATTAGTGAATCTCCCTTGATGCATCTATTTCGGTCAAAGTACACAATATTCTTATCGAGGTACGTTAAGATCGTACGATAGTCCGAGTTCACATTGCTAACGTCAGATCGACGCAGAAAACACAGGTAATAGTCCGCACCGCTTACTACATATCTTGTAGGATCGCTCTGTGTATTCGTACATGCTTCTTTAATAAACGACTGCTCAACGAAACCATTGTCGTTAGGATCGAATCGTAAGGTTGCATGGATGTACCCCATCTTAAAATACAAGCTAGATGTGAATGTGCTATTGAGAAGCTCTTTATTCAAACTAGTATCCTTACCGTTAATGATATTTGCATTCATCATGTTATTTTCTGCAAAAGGACATAACGAATACTATCAGTAAAGATGAGTTTTGCCCCGATCTTATTTAATATGAATTCAAATGTCCTTATGGTATAAAATGAAATATGCGTTTCATCGCGTATATACTACTATTTCAGGAAATGATTGTCGAACGCTGTTCTTACCATCCTCCTGATAAGGTGTTTTGTACGCATAGGGGTTCCCGGCATTGATACGTACCAATGACATATCATCAGCAAGACAACAATTCGGCTCGAGAGTTCGAGCGACCGTTGGTTTACCCTGGTCCGCTGGCCCCCAAAGCAAAGTGTGCTTTACCATTTATTACAACCGCTGCCCCATGCATAAGCAACAGGTCTATTGTGTGGCATGCAACAAGTCTTACCATATCTTTTATTGTTGCCGAATAGAGACATTCACAGTTCATGGAGTTTTGAGATCGCAGTCGGTATAGTGGCATCATTCCGGAAGGTATGTGATACGTTATGAATTGATCAGGGTAAACATGCACAGCCTAGGTATTGTCGTTGACAGTGTATACCCGTTGTGCTGGGTTACGTGCGGCGAGGAGATCATAGCGATCGTTCAAAGAAACACTGGTATTGTTCCTTGCGCATAAAATAACTTCTTCTAGCCTGTCAAATGAGAACGCTTCATTATTGAAACAATCGATATCCTCGATCCTTACCGTAATGTATTGGTCATGGTCGCCAAAATGATCATTTCTTACATAAAGTGCACGGTGCCGTGCATCATGCTCATTCAAATTTATGAGAAAGCTATCATGACTGGAAGAAAAAGCAATACCGGCTGATGACAATTATCTTATTATAATCGATTTAAGAACATAGATAAATGAAAATAAATAATAATGCAAAGCTGCTCATACCGGATATGGCGCCGGAGAACCGCCAAAAACACAATCATTCGGCTTAGCGCCCCACGTACAACTTCCAAACGTCCCCCCTTGCTCACAAAAACCGGAGATTGCAGTTCCGATAACAGTGCCGTTCATACATGTACCAGATGCAGAACTCCCGCCTCCACATGCGTCTGCGTATGCAGAAAATGAGTCACCATATTCTAATATAGTTGGTTGAGAATATTTTTTTTTCATAGCGCCTAAACGATTTACTTTCACTCATAATACGCTATTAACTCTGCGTTGTCAAACCAAAATCCTTCATCCTTTCTTCTTCATAACACAATATTTCACGTTGTCATTGGATAGCAGGACCCCGCCGATCGCATTGGCAATAACTCTCAACGTGTTAACTGTATAAAATGAAATATGTGTTTCATCCCTTATGTACCACCATTTAAGGAACTCAATGTCATTGCCAGGATGAAAGCGTGTCATGATCGCGAGAATTCCATGAGGATTAAGGCGTGACACCAGTTCAGATAATTGCATAAGTGGGCTTTTAAGATGCTCGATCACTTCTGTAGTTGTGATCAGATCATACTTCTTTTTAAAGACCTCTTCGTGAGGATAAAAATACGGGTCATAATGATCAACGTATTCTATGTGCTCTTTTAATAATGTTGCAAGCACCGGCGTAGTCCCGCAGCCGAAATCGAGGGCTGAAGAGACATGGTCCTTGTGAGGCAGGATCGCGGAATCAATAAAACTCAGGAACATATCGACATATCCCTTATTTTCGAACGTATTATTATGCAGTTCGTAGCGGCGTTTTTCTTCATCCGGGGCCAGGATCAAACATTCATCAAGTGATATAAACTCGCAGTTCTCACACACAACGTAGCGCTTTGATGTTTCTCTGTGTATCAGTATCCTGGTTTGTGAACTACATATTTTGCACGATGGAGTAGGCATTGGCATACCTTAGTTCTTGTGGTGCCGTATGAGTAAACTACCACGCCCTTACAGACACGGCATTTGTCTAAAAAACCAAGCTGCGCTTGTCCGCGGTCTTTTTGGTACATATATTTTTATCGGTTGGTGGCCGCAGGCTTTAGCCTGCGCTGTACCAAAACCTTGAAAAACATACAATCCACCTACGAGGTGTGAAAAGAGCTTTTCTCACACCTCGTAGGTGAAGAATCCGTAATTAGTACAAACGCGGGCCAAAGCCTGCGGCTACCATTCATTCTTGACTCTTCGGACGACCGCGGATTCGCATCCATCCACGCGCTTACGGACGTGGTATTGTGTGAGGATGCCATAAAAAAGCCGCAACAGAACTGTTACGGCTTTTTTTTATGGCGGGAGCGACGGGACTTGAACCCGCAACACCCAGATCGACAGTCTGGTACTCTAACCAAATTGAGCTACGCCCCCATATATCAATGAATACCTGGGCGTTTAAGGATTCGAACCTTAGACCCCTTCCTTGTAAGGGAAGTGCTCTAAACCAGCTGAGCTAAACGCCCGTCAATACAAAAAACAAATTAAGCTTTCTTGGATTCTCCGCCACACGACGTGGCGCATTCGCCAATATCAGGAAGATATAATGGCGAAGAACCTTAGACCCCTTCCTTGTAAGCCGAGTAGGTCCGCCGTTTTTATTCGCGGAGGAAGTGCTCTGTACAAACCTCAGCCAAAGGCTGATCCGCCTCTGGCGGAAGCTGAGCTAAACGCCCGTCAATGCTTAAAATATGTCAAAAGTCCAAGCGAAAGAAGGTGTATTATAAGCAAGCCCTCTTCATTTGTCAAATAGTAACGCCCAATTTTTTGTTTTACCCACAGCATATCGTCCCGGCCGTTCTTTGGTGTCGTCCCCGCCATTCTTTGCTGTCGTCCCCGCGCAAGCGGGGATCGAGGCACCGAGATCCCGGATAAGCCTCCCGCCACAAGACGAGGCGGGCAGGTCGGCTTTCCGGGACGACGTGAAGAGGGTGCGGGGATGATATGGTACCTTCTGCGAAGATGACCCTAACTAACTATCCCGACTGTACATGGGCATCCTTTGTAATGGTATTTATCCTCTCGGCAAGCTCCTTTGCCTCAGTAAAAAGCTGGTCTAACTGTGCCGTATCAGGCATGTGACGCGCGAATTTTACCAGGTCGCAATCCTGAAGGAACGTGATCAAACGATTATGGACCTCGATCTCGACACCGACCTCGGCACACCGTGCGTTCAGTTCACTGGTCGTCAGGTCCATCGTCTCGAAGGTGAACGCCACACCGAGATACCATCGGACGATATCGGATATCTTGTCCGTGAATTCCGATATCCGTCCTTCCGCGATAAGCCGGCTCTGCCGCAACTCGAAAAGTTTTTTCATCGTCCGCTCATACGGCGTAAGCAAAAGGTCTTTGTCAGCTGTAAGACGACGAATGATCGTACGGATGAGAAGAAATAACGCAAACCCAATGATAAGGACAACTGCGCCCCATCCCGCATATGAAATATACCGCAATAAAGTCTTTTTGGGGTCAACGATGTCCTTGATCGCGTGAATATCATCCGCTTCTTCTTTAATGACCGAGCCGACAGCAATAACAATGCTCTCTGATATCAAGGTCTCGACCGCCTCAGCTTCGGCAGAACGCTTGTATTGTATCGAAACAGGATGGATCACTAGTTCGCCCACAGAATACGGCACTACCACAAAGTCGCGCGTAATTATATGCTTCCCCTCGCCCTCAGGGTGACGGGCACTATCGTCGATATCTTTGATTGTGAATTCGGAGAGATGCGTAAGAGAAATATCGCTTACCACAACGATCGGATCATTATAGACCAGCTCAACGCGGTATTTGATCTTTGTACCGATCGTGGCAATAGTCTTGTCAGCTGAAACATTCAGCGCAATGCCATCAGCTGCACAAGCGATGTTCATACCCGCTACCATAATGAACAGCGCAGCTGAGCACAAGAACAATAAAGATCGTTTACGCATGTTTCCTCTGCTCTCGTTTCATGAAGAATTTCATGATCGGATCGACATACGGAAGCGTTACATCGATATTGATGGTATCGACGCCGTATGAGGTCAATTTTTTAATGAGCTGCTTCATGTCCTCGGTGCGTTGCTTCTCGAACTGTTCCCGCAATTTCTTATTGGATGTGTTAACGCAACGCACTTCTCCTGTCTCCGGGTCCTCCAACTCTATGAGCCCGACATTCGGTAACGCTCTCTCGCGCGGATCATTGATGATCATCCCGATCGCATCATGGTAGCGCGCGAGGATCTTAAGCGGCTTATCATACCCTGCATCCATAAAATCCGAGATAATAAAAATAACCGCTCGCCGGGTGAGCACTTTATTGATGTATTCCAAGGCCTGCCCCAGATTAGTCCGCACCCCTTCCGGTTTGTTGTAAAGGATCTCGCGTACGACCCTGAGGACATGCTGGGTGCCCTTTTGCATGGGGATGTACTTCTCGACCTTGTCGGTGAACGTAAGCAGTCCGACCTTATCGTTGTTTTTCACTGCTGAAAATGCCAATAATGCGCTAATTTCCGCGGCTACCTCAGATTTTAACTTATCCTGGGAACCGAAAAAATGTGATGATGAAATATCGACCAGAAAAACGACCGCCAGCTCTCGTTCCTCCATGAATTGTTTGACATGCGGGCTGCCGGTGCGGGCGGTCACGTTCCAATCGATTGTTCTGATGTCGTCACCATAGGTGTAACTGCGCACGTCCGCGAACTCGATCCCCTGTCCTTTAAAGACGGACTGGTACTCGCCGCCGAAGAACTCATTGACGAGTTTTGTCGTGCGGATCTCGATATTGCGTACTTGCTTAAGTATCTCTTTTGGGATCATCGTGTGTTCCTGGTGCGCGTACTGCGTATTGCGTCAAATCAAAACTATTTACTCCCCCACCCCGTCGTCATTGCGGGCATAAGGGTTAAAAAGTGTTGCTGCTTGATTTTGTAATTAAATGATCGTTAAGGCGTTAGAACTAAAATTTAGGCTCATTATCAAAGTGTTTTAATAATGGGGCTTAAATCTGTTTCTAACTCACTGCATTCACGACCACTAACATTTTTACTTAGCAACATTTTTTAACCAATATGCACATTGCGAGGAAATAAACTCTATGTCGTCCCCGCGAAAGCGGGGACCTAGTCCTTTAGATCCGGGATAAGCCTCCCGCCACAAGACGAGGCGGGCAGGTCGGCTTTCCGGGACGACCTTATAATATAAGCAGCACTGCTCGATATTGTACTGAGATCCTTCACCCGCCTCCTGCGGGTTCAGGATGCCGTGATTTCCTATGAGTTTCGTCGCTCTAAGCAACGCAACTCATGAAATCACGGCACTTCGATCTGGTCTAGGATCTTCGTAATAATGTCCTCAGACGTCAACTCCTCTGCCTCCGCTTCATAGGAAACGATGATACGATGGCGCAAGACATCATAGGCGATCTGCTTTATGTCGTCGGGTGTAACATATCCACGGCCGCGGATAAAGGCGTGTGCCTTAGCAGCTGTCGTGAGCGCCAATGTCGCACGCGGGGATGCCCCGTAATTGATGAGCGGCGCAAGATCATCGAGTTTGAACTTTTGCGGCTCGCGGGTCGCGAACACGATATCGAGGATATATTCCTTGATCTTCACATCAACATAGATCTCGGTCGTGAGCGCGCGAAGCTTCAGAACGTCTTCCGGCTTTATCACCGCTTTTACCTCGGGCAAGGTCGCCTGGGTCATGGTATCAAGGATCACTTTTTCTTCTTTGCGGGTCGGATAGGTGATCTTGATCTTGAGCATGAAACGGTCGACCTGCGCTTCCGGCAGCGGATAAGTGCCTTCCTGTTCGATCGGGTTTTGGGTCGCAAGCACAAGAAATGGTTCTGTAAGCGGAAAGGTGGTCTCGCCGATCGTGATCTGCCGCTCCTGCATCGCCTCGAGCAGCGCACTTTGCACTTTGGAGGGCGCGCGGTTGATTTCGTCAGCGAGGATGATATTAGAAAAAAGCGGCCCTTTTTTAATAGTGAATTCGCCCTCCTTTTGATTGAAGATCAAGGTCCCGAGCAGATCCGCCGGTAAAAGATCGGGCGTGAACTGAATACGCTGGAATTTAGTGCTGATCGTGCGCGATAAGGTCTTGACCGCGAGGGTCTTGGCCAAGCCCGGCACGCCCTCGATCAGGATATGGCCGTTGGCAAGCATCCCGATCATCATCCGCTCGAGCAAATATTTCTGTCCGACCAGGATCTTCGAGATCTCATTGAAGACCTCATCAATCTTATGATAGTGCTCCTTTATTTTATCGTTGATTATCCTGATCTCATTGTCCATGCCGCTCCTCCTTTATGATATAAGCTGCCGTCTCCCCTTTTAAGGCCGAGTAGGTCCGCCGTTTTTATTGGCGGAGGAGTGGCCGAAGGCCGAGGGGTTTTGCGTACAATGTACGTGACCTTAAAACCCCCCTGCGACTCCGTCGCTTCCCCCCTTGCAAGGGGGGACGTTAATATTTTTTTATTGCGAATAGGTTTCATACACCAGTGTCTATCAATGTTCACAAACCGCTTTAAAATCATCGAGCAAGCCGCGTACTTCATGGCGCTCGAACGTAATGCCGGAATAACGCGCTTCTTCGGCACGCTTGAAGATCTTCGTAAGCGTTGCGCGATGTTTTTCACTTATTTGCCGGAATGCATCATCCGCACCGAGCGTCTCTGCGGGGAGCGATGGCATTCCCGCGATCCCCAGTATTTCAAATAAATACAATTGCGCCAGTTTCTCAAGCCGTTCTACAACGGTATTGTACTCCCCCTTATCGAAGATTGCTTGCACCTCTTTAAGTGAATGTGCCAGTTCTTCACGCGGGTTGCGTTGCTCGCTCCCCGCACGGCGTTTTCTGAGCATATGTACGATCAGGAACCCAAGGATGAGGAGAACAACTGCACCGGCCATGAAGAGTATCGTTCTCTGCCGTAATAATGGGACACGCTCTGCCATGATGGTCATCGACATCGCGGGCAACGTGATAAAACGCGGGCTTACCTCCCCTTCAACGCTATAATTTATCGTGAGCGCCTCGACCATGCCCGTACCAGCTTCGTGAGCGGCAAGGTCATAATCATAGGTACGCACCTTGTAACGTACGCCGTCATCTTCGATCGTTTGCGTCGCTGTGGCAACATTGACCACCTGCAGCTTGGCAGGATCAATGTGCGGCGGTGTAATACGATACCGTGTTCCGTCATCCACCCAGCGAAACGTTATCGTGAACGTAAGACGCTCACCCGCAGTTACCTCACTGCGGTCAAAATGCGCTTCTGCTTCGACATTAGGTTCGCGAGTGATGATCCCCGGGCTGATATCAGGTGTCGCATCCTGCGCGGCGATAGATCGGCCAATCATGCAACATATTATTATATATATAGTTATGAATACAATCCGCTTCATATTGGTACCGATGACCGATGGGGACAGCGCCCAGTGTTTAAAAAAGCTTTTTTAAACACTGGGCGCTGTCCCCTTTTGAACATATTATTTTTTCATGGCCAGATCGACCATGGCCAGCAGTTCGTTATTATCGAATGGTTTTGCAAGCAAATACTGTCCTGCCATCTTGTGGCCGGTCAGCTTCGCTTCTTCGTCATTAACAACGCCGGTAAGAAAAATGATCGGAATATTTTTGGTCGCTGCATCGCCTTCAAGCACCGAGGCCATTTTACCGCCGCTTACGCCCGGCATCATCAAATCTGAAATGATCAGGTCCGGTTTTTCGCTCTTTACTTTCTCGGCGCCCTCTTTACCGTCAGCAGCGAGTATCACCTGATAACCACTCGACGTGAGCACATCATTAAGTGCATCCCGGATCGCTTCTTCATCATCGACAACCACTATTTTCTTCGCCATGCTCTCCTCCTTTGTTCTCTCATGTTCGTTCTATGGTTCCCAACAATAACATCTTCACCTCTGGTGTCAGGCACGGTGCCTGAGACCGATCGTTATTTCCCGCGTGAGAGGCGCTCGGATAAGATCCGCGGCAAGCCGGCTTTCATGATCTTTGACTGCGCCTTCGCAACGTCATACTCGACCCGGCGGATCTCTATCACACGCTTAGCCGTGTCAAAAACAGCATATGAGGCGCGCGCATCACCATCACGCGGTTGACCGACGCTCCCGACATTAACGATGTATTTGTTCGAATGACGCAGTTCAAGCCGCTCGGTCTTAAAACAATCCACCATCTCATCCGCAGCAAAAACAAGCGGCTGATGAGAATGCCCGATAAAACACACCTGCCGCTCGAGCAATTTCACATTCTCATCTGCATCGTCGATATCAAAGATATATCCCCACTCGGCCGGTGCCTTAAGAGTTGAGTGAACGATACTGCAATCATCACAATGCTTGACAAGCTCGAGGCGTTCCAAATACGCCAGATCATCGCCGCCGAGCTGATCGCGCGTCCACTCGGCTGCGATCCGTGCGTGAATATTGAACTGCTCGATCGATGTCATCCCGCACGCCGCACGATCATGGTTCCCGGCAATGCACATGCACGGGTGCTCCTTGCACAAGCGTTCCAATACCGCAATACACGCTGCAGGATCGGCGCCATAGCCGACCACATCGCCCAGGAACAGGTATGTATCGATCTTTTCGCTCGATAATGCCTCAAGTACTGCCTGGAATGCCTCGAGGTTCGCATGTATATCAGAAAAAATACCGTATCTCATTCCGTCTGGCTTCTGGTTCTCGTATCAGGATACAACTTCAAGAGAAATCGTTCCGCGCCGTGGACAACGGTCACTCTATTCGGCGTTATGCTCTCAACCCTGCAGCCCATGATCTCGTCGCCTACCCGCAGCATCTGATCGTTGATGATCGCATTCGGCACGCCCTGCTCAAAGAACACCCCCATAAGATCGAGCTTGGAGATATCAAATTGCGGGGCCGCTTCCGCTTTCTTGATCGGCTCGAACGGACTTATCATTTCTTCGTACTGCGGAACTCCGGCATTGTGCTTAAGTTGTGTCTTTAATTTGCCAAGATCAGGCAGTGGTGCACCGTCTGTTTTCTGTGGCACCATTACCGCCGACTGATTCGCTTGGCCAACATGCGGTGCCGTTACCGGAAGCGTCTTTTTACCATCCTTTGAAAGCGTCATAACGAGCCATACCACGATCACGATGACCATGCAGATACCTATATTTCTCTCACGTTTTGTCATTGCCCCGTCCCCCTGCCCGCCGCGTCCGCTTCAACGGTCTGGGCCTTGAACAAGGTATACACCGTCAACTGAACATCCAATAACGTGCCTCCGGCATTGATCGTGAGCCCTTCAACGCCTGCTATGCTCGGAGAAGCCTCGATCGCGTCGAGAAATTTAAAAAGGCTCGCATACTGTGTCTTGAAATTCATGCTCATCGGCAACACCTCGTGGTCGCCTTGCGCGCGTTCAGCCATCGGTCGTACGGTTGAAAGCTCGACTCTGTAATTGTCCGCTATCTTGATTATTTCCTGGGTCAGGAGCGCCACGTTCTTCTCCTGGATGACCTTGGTGCTCATCGCGCTGACAGCAGACTGAAAAACGACCATACTTTCGGCGATCTCTGCCATTTCCTCCTCAAGATCGGCCTGGATGCGTTTAAGCTGCTCGCGGTCGATTGAATTGACCGCGGCTTTTTCCGCCGTGATCTCGTCCTTGAGCGCGCTCATCGCCGCCATGTGCACGCGCACATCGATCGCGATCGTCGTAATGACCACGATCATGATCGCGAACCATTGCCAGCGTAATAATCGTCTAAGATAAATGTCCATGCATCCCTTCCAGTCATCATTGAATATAAAATATCATGTCGTCCCGGCCGTAGAGCCGGGACCCCGGTTCCTAGATCCCCGCTTCCGCGGGGACGACACCGAAGAACTTCCGGAACGACATCTTTTCTTCAATATTCCTTCTGCTCACCACCTGCGAGGTCGGGAATACTGTGTTCTTTCCTACTATTCAAACGTGCAGGTCAAACTGAACGTGATCGTTGTCCCATCCGCTGCGGTATTCGACTGCATCGACGTCAGGTCGACCGTATTAAAATACGGTATTTTTTTGATCTCGAGCAAGAACTCGCTCACCAGCTGGGCATCATACGCCTTGCCTTTCATCTCCAGCGTCTTTTTTTGGCTGCTCACCGTAACGCTGTTAAGCCACACCTTATTGCGCGCGCTATCGCCGATCAATTTCATCATCGCTTTGTAATGCACACGTTGCGCAGCGATCTCAAGCAGTGCTTGGTTTTCAGAGACGAAGGCATTTCTCTCATTGCGCAGTAATGTCACTTCACTGCGCACTTTATCAAGTTCTGGCATAGCACGCGAGAGCTTGATCGCGGTCAGTTCATTCTTAAGTCCCTTGACACCGTCCGCGAGCCATATGTGAACCGGCACAATGCACACGATCACAATGACTGCGCTGACGATCATCGTCTTCTTGAGCGCTGCCATGCGCATCTGGTGCTGGTATGCTTCCGGTAAAAGGTTTATTTGTCGCATCTCATCCTTTTGTTATCTTATGTGTCTATATCTCTCGTCGTCATTGCAGTGAGTCCCAAGTACCCTGTAGCCCTAAACACCATGTCATCCCCGCGAAAGCGGGGATCCAGTTCATGTGTCCAGATCCCGGATAAGCCTTCGGCTTTCCGGGACGACCTTAAAACCATCAGTAGCGACACGACCCGTACCCACCTGCATAGGTTTGGCGTTAATTTTTACAACAATGCTGCGCCAAAGGCAGCTGCCACGGTCGGCGCCATCGTATGCATTGCTTCCCGATCGCGCTTTTTCATCTTGACCGAATGGTCTTTAAAAATATCGCCTCGTTCTACAATTACGCCCAATTTCTCAGCTAAAAACGAATCGATCCCGTTCATCAGAGAACCACCGCCGAAAAGATATGCCTTCTCGATCCGCTCGACCAGTATCTCTGCTTCACAATACGCGAACGAACGGTTTATTTCAGCTGCAAGCTGAGTTAACGCAGTCTCAATATGGGTTATGAGCGCGCTCTCGCCGTAGTTCGATCCTGCCCCGCTCGGCCTGAGCGGTTGTTCTTTCTTGATCTGCTCTGCCTCCAGAAAACCGATCTTAAGCCCGTCCTTTATCGCAGAGGTAAAGGTATTGCCGGCAATATCGATCGAACGCAGGAACAGCAATTTTCCGTCCTTGACGACCGCCATCACCGTCCGTGAGGCCCCCATATCGATGAGTGCGACCATCTTGTCCTTCTCGACCGTATGGGTCTTTAAGAACGCTTTGATAAGCGCAAAGGCCGTAATATCCACTTTGGTCGGGACCATCTTAAGCTCGCGCAAAAGCGCGATATATTTGTTGATCGCATCATTGTGCGCAACGACAAGCACCACATCCTTATTCTCCGCCCCGTGTCCTACGGGCCCGCCCAGGTCCTGGAAATCGACCACTGCTTGCTCGAGCGGAAAACTGATGAACTTCTCTGCCCGCCACCTGATGGCCTTTAAAAGTTCAAGCTCTGAAAGGCACGGAACGTTGATCTGTTGCGATATCACCGCGGTGTCCGATATCGTAAGCGCAATACGTTTGTCCTTGATCTTGCATTCCTTGATCAAGGTCTTGAGTTCTTTCTCGATAAGCACGGTATCCTGCCACGAATTCCCGCTGTCAAGCGACGGTGCCAGTTCTTTATATCCGACCTTTATCACGCTCACGGAATTCGGCATCTCCTTAAGCGCGGCAATTTTGACCGAATGTGAGCCGATATCGATCCCGATCTGTGCGGCTTCTTTGTACATCGGCCTGAGCGGATTGCACACATCGAGATACGATGCGATCTTGGTCGCTTCAAGTACCTCGTTCACCTTGTTCCACTGTTCGCGTATGTCCATGTGGTATTAGCCTCTGTTTGCATTAAATCAAAACTCAAAACATGTCGTCCCCGCGCCTGTCCTCGCATCTTCGTTTTCGAAGAAAACGGCAGAGGAAAAGCGGGGACCTAGATCCCGGCTCTGCGCTTCGCTTCGACCGGGACGACAGCAAGAAAATATTATCAAAATAACGGTGAGTAATTATCTAACTTAATTACCTTCCCCTATCGGCAGGCGTATCGTGAATGTCGTACCTTTTCCGACCTGGCTGTCTAATAAGATCTGCCCGCCGTGATTGGCCACGATGTCCGAACTCACCGACAACCCAAGCCCGGTTCCTTTGCCCTCGCCCTTGGTCGTAAAGAGCGCCTGAAAGATCTTTTGTTTAATATCGTCCGGTATCCCGTGGCCGGTATCCGTAAACAGCGTATCGACCCATTTCCCGTCCGTTAGCTTTGTCGTGATCGTGAGACTGCCGCCATGCTCGAGCATGGAATCCTTGGCATTGATGATCATATTGAGGAACACCTGCTGGATCTGGTTCGGATCGACCAAGACCTTAGGAATGTCCTCGCCCAAGTGCTTAATGACCTCGATCGCGTTCTTGCTCATGTGATAGCGCGCGACCTCAAGTGCCGCCTCCGCGATATCATTGACACTGTTTGGCGCGGTCTCCGCCTTTTTCTTGCGCGCCAAATGCAGGAGGTCCTTGGCGATCTTATGGCAACGCTGGCCTTCTTTGTTGATCACACCCGCGTATTTGATGTAATTTTTTATATTTTCCTCGGCAAGTTTGCCTGCCTCGAGGTTCTTGCCTATTAATTCAGAATAACTGATCACACTGGTGAGCGGGTTATTGATCTCATGCACGATCCCGCCCGCAAGCGCACCGAGGGCTGCGATCTTCTCTGCCTCAACTAACGCTGCTTGTCTGTTCTTGAGCTCTTCGTACGCCCGCTTAAGATC
This sequence comes from Candidatus Omnitrophota bacterium, assembly GCA_016928875.1. Lineage (GTDB taxonomy): Bacteria > Omnitrophota > Omnitrophia > JAHJGZ01 > JAFGJY01 > JAFGJY01. The sequence continues at coordinate 59,085 of JAFGJY010000019.1, forward strand.
ATCGAATAGTTGCGCGTTCGCTATTGCCAGCCCCACCTCACGCGAAACAACACTTAAGAGCTCCAGGTCCTCCTGCGTAAACGCCTTTGTAGCGCTCTTTGTATCTACGTTCAGGATCCCCAGGATCTCGTCTTTATGCTTGATCGGCACGCACATCGCGGAGCGGATCTGATGGAAGATGATACTTTCCGAGACCTGCATGTTCTTTTTGTCTTGCGCATCCGAAATGAGCAACGCCTCGCCGCGCTTTACTACCTGATCGATGATCGTGCGTGAGATCGCGATCTCGGCTGAGCTCTTTGATCCTGACTTGGTCTTATGGACCACCTGTGGCAGCGGCTCCTTCGTCTCTTTGTCAAGAAGCAGAATATAACCGCGGTCCGCTTTTGTGATGTCCAGTACCAGCGCGAGGATCTTATCGAGCACGGTCGGCATATCTTCGACCGTACCGATACTGTAATTTACCTTGTAGAGAATATTAAGGCGCTCATACGCGCTCGTGAGTTTTGCGGGATCGGCCTTCACCTCTTCGGCTGTGACCGGTTTTACCTGATCGGGCTTAACCGAAAATTGAACGGTAAGGCCGTCAAGTATCTGACCGGCTTCGCCGATCGTGACCCGCGATATATTCTCTGCGCCCTCGGCCCGTTCAAGCGCTGAATCGGACATGAAGGTCAGACTGATCTTGCCCAGCCGTATCTCGTCGCCGAACTTCAGGACTTTATGCGCGACCTTATCGTTATTGACGAATGTCCCGTTCGTGCTGCCAAGGTCTTCGATCATGTACCCGTCCGAGGTCCATGAAATGCGCGCGTGCGTACGCGAGACCTGCTGGTCTGGCACGACGATATTGTTCGACCCATCGCGGCCTATCGAGACTTCGGCTGCGCTTATCCTCAGTTCTTCGCCCGCTCGCTCTCCTGTATTGACTATCAACTTTGGCATCGTGTACTCCTTTGTGAAAATGTATCAAAACCCAAAACAAAATAATTCTCCCCTTGAGGGGAGTGGCTCCGCAGGAGCCGACCTTGTCCCGTTGGATTCCACCGCCTGTGGCGGGGTCCCTTTGCGGGAGGGGTGTTGCGTACCTATTCTCAACATCCCCCTGCGACTTCGTCGCTTCCCCCTTCAAAGGGGGACTCCCTCTACTACAAAACCAATTATTTGTTTAAAAAAACGGATAATAAAACATCTACGTCAGCCCAGCCGCTCCTGGGCCTCTGCCCTGAGCCGTCCGGTATCATCATACTTAACTACGCTTTGCCATGCCTTGCGTGCATCGGCCGTCTTGCCTTTCTTCTCCAGCGCGAGCGCCAGCTCTCGATAGTATGGCGCATGATCAGGACGCAGCATGATCGCTTTTTTGAGCGCGTATATCGCCTGATCGACCTCACCGATACTCATAAGTTTCTCTGCCTGCGAAACCTTCTCCTCAGCCTGCTCGAGGACCTTAAGATGACGCTCAACTTCTCCCATGAGATCTTTTTCGCCCAAGATCATCGATTTTGCCTTCTCAATGTACTCCTCACTGTACAATCTGATCTCATCTTTGTATTTCGGCACAAAGTACACTGCAAGCGCCCCTATCACCGCGATCACAATGAGCCCCATCGGAAACCTCTTGGTGCCAGGCACGGTGTCAGGCACGGTGCCAGGCACCACTCTGGTCGCACCCTGCATGATCACCGTTGCGGATTCCTTGTTCTCAGGCGCCTTGGCAACGAATGCTTTAATGTCACTTATAAGATCGTCCGCGCGCTGATACCGCTCACCGAGATTCTTTGCCATTGCCTTTAACGTAATACGCTCTACTTCAGGCGGGATTCCCTTTACGAATGTACTCATCGGCGGCGGCGCCTCTTGTTTATGTTTCTGGAAGATCGCCTGAAATGACTCGCCCTGGAACGGCGTCCGTCCGGTAAGCATTTCATACATGGTTACCCCAAGCGCGTAAATGTCAGTACGCGAATCAACCTGATCCCCATCGATCTGTTCCGGGGACATGTACTCCGGTGTCCCCATTGATGACCCCGTTGCAGTTAATTTGGTCACACCCGGCAATTTTACAAGACCGAAATCCATGACCTTAACCACGCCTTGGTTCGTGATCATGATGTTCGCCGGCTTGATATCACGGTGATACATGAGTTCTTTATGCGCATAGGCCAGCACATCTGCAACCTGCACAATGATCGATAATGTTTGGTCAACTGAGAAACGGCCCTTGTTCTTTATAAGGGTCTTCAGATTATCACCCTCGACATATTCCATGGCGATGTAATGGCTCCCGCCGCTTGCGCCGACCTCATAGACCTCGATGATGTTCGGATGTTTAAGCCGCTGCACTGCTGCAGCCTCACGATTGAAACGCCCGACCATGCTTGGATCGACCATCGTCTGCAAGAGCACCTTGATCGCCGCGACCTTACCTGCCGCATTGACCCCTTTGTAGACGACCGCCATGCCGCCTTTGCCGATCTCCCGTTGAATTTTAAATTTACCGATCTCTTTTTCCATATTGTTCTCCTAATGGCTTCTCCTCTTTATGTCATCCCCGCGGACGCGGGGATCTCAGTTCTTAGATCCCGGCTCTTCGCTATGCTTCGGCCGGGACGACCTTAAAAGGGCATTACCCAACCGCGTAGGTTGATTTTAACACCAATTGTTATGTTCAATCTGTCGAATGCCCTTTCCACGACACGACCTCAATATGATCAGGCCCTGAATCTCCCCCGGTGAAATTATACGGCCGAAGTGTCGGGTCATAATTGATGGTAAAATCCGTAAGCATCTCCGGCACAGGATCCAAATAAATGTTCTGGCGCGCAACCACCGCCCCGTTGATCACTATGTTTTGCACACTATCAAAATATATATTCCCGCGAGCATACACAAGTCCGTTAATGCGAACGTCACTTAGCGGTCCCGTCAATAAATGATTGAATTGGATATTGCCGCCCGCCACCAAAGCCGGATAATCATTTGTAGACCGATCCGCGTACAGGGTAAATCCATCGGCATCGGTATGAATATAGATATCACCGGTCGCAACAATAAAACCCGTAATGCTCACATTCTGCGCGTTAATATACACATCACCATCAACGAAATAACTTTGTTCGTCTTCCATGTAATCAGTACTAAGGACATAGTCGCCCATGTGGGTAACGCTTGCATGCGATTGATAGGCAAGCGTCAGGTTCCCGCTCCCCGCGACATCAGGGATCTTGAGAATCCCTTCTGACGGAAGGCCGAATGACTCTATCGTACCAACAAGCGAAAGGTCGGACGCATATGCTAAGTTCGGCGAATACTGATAATATGCACGCACATTACCATTGATCGTGCCCGTTATTTGTGTCACTGTCCCCGAATAATCAATGCTGCGTCCGGCGAGTATCGCACTGGTAAACCCGCTGTTATTCAAGACCGCTTCAAGCGATTTGCGATACATCGTATCGCCCGCGACCTCCACTAAACACGTGTGATCGCTCGCGGTATAACTAATACGATAATCATTTGCAGAATCATTATTAATGTCGCAATAAAGATACCCCACAGGAGAATCCAAACTATTTGCACCTAATAATTCCAAGTAAGCCATCATGTGATAAAGGCCTGCCTGAGCATCATATTGTCGCTTGAGCATGAGATAGTGGCTATCGGCGATCTTTGTATCAAGACGCATCGCGCCCAAATAGGTAACACCGACAGTTATTATCAGCATACCGATACCGAGCGCTATTATATAAACGATCCCTGAATTTTGCGTGGTCCGCAACATATCACCCTTTGAGTATCATACATTTCTCATACAAGCAGTGGCTATCAGTCTGACTTCATTCCCGAACTCATCTAATACGCCGAGCGTTACTTCCACGGCGACCACGGCATCATGTACTCCCATCGCATTAGTAAGGCCACCCGTCGTGTTCTCTTTAAGCAATCGCGTCTGCAATACTGAAATACGAATGTCGCCCGGCCCAACGCCTGCGATAACTGTTGCGGGCTCGCCATTGATCGACCGCTCCAAAACGTCACCGTTTTTGTGATAGAGAATGACTTCTGCATGCCAATCATCATTGACGCGCGTGCGCGTATAAAATTCAAGTACGTCGGTCGGAGCGCCTTTTATCTTTGCCGCATACCGTAGGTCTCTTATTATTTTATCCATCGCAAGACGCGCATGCTGCAATGCTTCATTGTTGCTGAACGTTAAGCGGCTATTTGTAAGCGAGACTTGAAATGCCATAGCCACCGCAGAGATAATGACCGCGCTTACCGCTAATGACAATATAACCTCAAAAAGGGTAAATCCCGTCTTTGATGATCGCCGTATATGCATTATCATTGTGATCCCCCCCTCGCGCGGACAAATATAGCGATATGATCGTAACTATTGACTATGGGGCAAAAACGTTTCTATCTCAACCTGATGTTTGATATCACCCGCGGGCCATGCTACAGTCACGACCACTCGTTTTAAGTACATTTCCAGTCCCGCCGGCACATGCCCCGTGCCGATCTTTTCTACAACAGTATACATGTACTGGCTAAATTGAGCCTCAGGAAAAATGGCACTCCCGTTAACATGCTCATCTGCGGGAAGTGCGCTGATCTCTTCCAATTTCCGCTCAAGGAGAAATAGTGCAATAGAGCGTTCCTTATTGAGTCGTGAGAATTTCGTGCCGCATTGCATGAATGTGATGCCGGAAACAACTATAACCCCCATCACAAATAGCGCAGCTACCGCTTCGATCAACGTAAACGACCGTTTATTGAACAAAATTCCTCCTTACCGTATATTATGCTGCAGTCACGGTGATCCTGCCGGATATCGGTTCAACCGTCACGTCATATGCTATCCCTGAAGCAGATTCGTGAACAAGCCGTACCGTACCGCCTTCATTCGGCTCGCCGAACTCATTAAAACGTATGCTGGGCATAGGGAGCGAATCCCACACGATAATTCTGGAGAATGTTATCGGCCCGAACTCCACATTGTCCGGCAGATGCTCAAATCCTCTGTTCGGGAACGTTCCGTCGGCATTAATATCAGTATCGCTATCGCTATAATGGAATGAATATTGATGTGGAATCTCCGAGTTGTCGAAGCGTAATGCCCACATTTTCCCTTCAGCGATTGCCCGCTGCTGCACGTCCCATAATAGATATTTCAGCTCCATCGCCGCATTCTTAACGTCATTCTTCGGAACGTTCTGTATGATCTTAGGCACAATAATACTGGCAGAAACAGCGATTATCATGATCGCCATGATGAGCTCTAAGATAGTAAACCCTTGCCTATGTCGTGCCATGTTACGAGAATAATTCAAAATTGGATTACCATTGATCATACGTAGTCGTACCATCGGCTGTCGGTGCGGCGCTGTTAACATAAATATCATATTCGGTAGGTGAAACATAATAATACCACCACCCACCGTTGTTACCAGAAGGCATCGCACCACCCATCACTATTGCATTCGACACTGGATTGGTCGCATTGATCACACGCGCATCGGGAATACTTCTCATCATCGTTAGCAACGCTGTTTCAAGCGTAGGCCCGGTAATAGGCAACACATTAGCATCATCAGACATATACATCTGCAACGCTGATCTCAGATTTTCTAAATTCGCTCTTGTTGCTGCGTCATCAGCCTTTGTTTTCTGGCTTGAGAATTTCGGCATGATGATGGCCGCCAGCACACCGATGATCGCGATGACCATCACAAGCTCGACCAGCGTGAAGCCTTTCCTTTTCCGAACGAACACCTTGAACATAATCCCTCCTTTGTGATATTAGTTGTAGTGTAGTAATACGTAATCATCCCATGCTTTGCATGATATCCGTAAGCGGCATAAAGATCGATACCGCGATAAACCCAACGATGATAGTCATAAAAATGATCAAGACCGGTTCGATGATCTTGGTAAAGTTCTTGATCATATTGTCGACTTCACGTGTGTAATAGCTCGCTACTTTCGCAAGCATCTTATCGAGCTCCCCTGTCTCTTCACCTACGTTGATCATATTGACCACCATCTGCGGAAAAAGTTTACTCTCATCAAGCGGCTGCGAGATCGAACGGCCTTCTTTGACGCGCACTGAAACGTCCTTGAGCACTTTTACGACCAACGTATTGTCGATCGTGTCCATCGCGACCTCAAGGGCCACAAGGATCGTAATGCCGCTGCTGACAAGTATCGATAGTGTTTGCGCGAATTGTGAGACGATGGATTTAGTCACGACCATACCTATGACAGGAATCTTAAGAATAAAACGATCATACACTATACGACCTGGTTTTGTGTTGTGAACCAGCTTAAGAAAGAAAACAATGGCGCTTACGGCTATCAAGACCAAGTACCATTTCTCTCGTAAGAAGGTGCTTACATTAAGCAAGAATTGTGTCGGTCCGGGGATCGGTGTCCCCAGGTCTTCGAAGACCAGCATGAATTTGGGCAACACAAAGGTTACCAGGAAGAACGCCACTCCGATACACGCTGTTAGCAGTATCGCCGGGTAACTGAGCGCGGATCTGATATTCGATTGGACTTCAGCCTGTTTCTCAAGATATTCCGCAAGCCGCCTGACCATTTCATCCAGCACCCCTCCAACTTCACCCGCAGCGGCCATCTGAACGTAAAGCCGCGAGAAATAGTGCGGATGCTCCCGCAATGCTTCTGAAAACGATGCGCCTTCTTCGATCCTGCGGATCATGGTCTGCACGATCGACTTCCATTTTTTATCCTCCATCTGTGTCTCAAGGGTTTTGAGCGCATTGATAAGCGGCAAGCCCGCATCGAGCATGGTGTAAAGTTGCCAGCTAAAGACTGAGACCTCGGTCAGTTTCGCCTTTTTAGGGCCAAAGAGCGGAATATCAAAGAGGGACTTTTTCGATGATTTCTCGGCATAGTCGATGATGAAATAATTCTTCTCATCGAGCTTTTGCCTGAGCTCTCGCCCGTCGGCTGCGTCCATCGCGCCGCGGATCATCTTGCCCTGGCTGTCGCGTACTGTGTAGGTGTATGTTGGCATGTGTGTGTACTCCTTGGTACATCGTATAGCGTATTATTGCCTCTCCCCTTGAGGGGAGTGGCCCGTAACTCATCCGTCCCCCCTCTGTGAGGGGGGTGGTGCGAAGCACCGGGGGGTTTTACGTACAATGTACAAGTTATCAAAACCCCCCGTCCCCCCCTTAAAAGGGGGGACATATAAATATGCGACTTCGTCGCGTCCCCCTTCAAAGGGGGACGTACATTTTTCCTAGAACCTAAAACCTAGATCCTTCGTCACTTCGTTCCTCAGGATGACATTCCGACATATGATTTGCGTCACGTCGCTCCGCAAATCATGTCGTCATGTCACTCATCCTCCGTAAACGATGCTTTTCTCACTTCATCGACCGTGGTGATGCCGGCGAGCGCTTTCTCGATCCCGTCGCGCCACAATGTTTTCATCCCGGCTTTTTGCGCTGCATCGCGCAGATCAAAGCTCGAGGCGTTCTGATGGATCATGTGCCGAAGCGTATTATTAACGACCATAAGTTCAACTAATGTTGTACGTCCCTTGTATCCCTGCTCGTGGCAATGCTCGCACCCTTTCCCGCAATACAATGTGTATTTGTTCGGATCTCCGGTCAAATTCAATTCCTCAAGCAGCACATCATCCGGCTTGTACGGCTCTTTACACTTTGGACAGATCGTACGTACGAGCCGTTGCGCAACGATCCCGAATACCGATGCTGAGACCAAATACGGCTCGAGCCCCATGTCCACCATGCGCACCATCGAACTTGCGGCATCATTGGTGTGAATGGTGCTAAATACCAAATGGCCTGTAAGCGCGGCGCGCACCGATATCTCGGCGGTCTCGAGGTCGCGCATTTCACCGACCATGATCACATCCGGGTCCTGGCGCAATATCGACCTGAGGCCGGCTGCGAATGTCACGCCTGCTTTTACATTGACCTGTATCTGGTTCACCCAGCCGAGATTGTATTCGACAGGGTCTTCGATCGTAATGATATTTTTATGCGGCGCATTGATCGCCTGCAACACGACATAGAGTGTCGTTGTTTTACCGCTGCCGGTCGGGCCGCTGATAAGTACGATCCCATGCGGTAAATTGATAAGCTCTTTGAACTGCTCTAGCGTTTTCCCTTTAAACCCGATCTCATCAAGGCCGATCTGGATGCTCGTCTGATCGAGCAGTCGCATGACGACCTTCTCATCGTAGATCGTCGGCACGGATGAGACGCGCACATCAATGCTTTTGTCCTTGATCTTGATACCGAACCGTCCGTCCTGCGGCGCTCGTTTAATGGAAATGTCCATGCCGGCCATGATCTTGATGCGCGAGACGATGTAGACCTGCAGATGTTTCGGCAGCAGCATCGCCTGTTGCAACATGCCGTCAACGCGGTACCTGATGCGCACGCGCGATTCGTCGGCTTCAACGTGGATATCGCTTGCCCGTTCTGCTACGGCCTGAATGATCATTGAATTGACGAGCCGGATGATCGGGCCTTCCTCGACCACGATCTGTTTGCCCTCGTCATCGGTCTGCGGCGCCGCGGCGCTGCCGCGGATGATCTCAAGCTCTTCGACCTCTTTCTGAACGTCCTGGACCGCCTCTTGCAATTCATCCTTTGTGCCGAAGAACCGGTCGATCGCTTGTGTGATCTCGTCTTTCTTCGCGAGCACCGGCTCGATCTGCGCACCCGTTATCTGGCGCAGCGCGTCGATCGTGAAAACATCGAACGGGTCGGCCATCGCCACGGTAATTACATTATCAAGTTTAAAAAGCGGCATCACCATGTGCTCGCGGCATTTCTCCTCCGGGATCACCTCCACGAACGTCGGATCGGTGATCTTCTCCGCGATGTTCTTCATGTACGGAATGTCAAGGTAGGATGCCATGAATTCATTCAGCCGGTCCTCGGTGATGTAGCCCATGTCGATCATCACCTGCCTGACCGTGACCTTGGTCTCTTTGTGCTGTGCCAGGGCACGCTGAAATTGATCTTCGGTGATGAACCCCTCTTCGACCAGGCGCTCGCCTAAACGTTTTCTAATGAATTCCGGCATGTAATACTCTCGTTGCTCTCTTTCCCCACAAAATATTGTAACCCGATCAGGGGGGGGTTGATAACGACCGTTCTTCACTGACGCAGTGGGGCTGACCGCCCCACGACCATTCTACACTGACGCAGTGGGGCTGACCGCCCCACTGCGTCAGTGTCTCGAGGTCTTTGCTCTAGTCTCAATTGATCTTAAACGCATACGCCAAGTACGGACGGTTTTAGTAATTATTGTATCTTATTGTAAATAGATAGGATATAAATATAAAAGGCGTAAAGATACACCCACCTCATGTCCAAGGCTTTCTTAAATTATCGGCTATAGTATAATAATATTAAGTTATAGGTCACTGATACTAGGGACAGTTCCGGCACTGTACCCAATGTACCATTTATCCAATGATGCGCTTGATGAGCTCAAGAAGCTTGTTCATGTCGAATGGTTTGGCCAGGCGATAATCGCCGGTCCCGGTCTGCTCTTCCCCTTGGCCGCTTAAGAGCCCTGATAAGAATATGATCGGCACCGTGCTCGTGCTCGCATTCTCCTTGAGCGCTTCGGCCGTGCTGGTCCCGTCCATGCCGGGCATAATAATATCGATGATCATGAGATCCGGTTTATCTGCTTTTGCCTTTTGAATGCCTTCCTGGCCGCTATTGGCCACGGTGACTGAATAACCGTGTAATTCGAGGAATATCTTGATATTCGCGGTGAGTTTTACTTCATCATCAATGACAATGATCTTTTTTCCCATGCTGGCCCTCCCGGTATCAGGAACTCGGTCCTGGCAACATATGCGTATATAATATCTTACTTAAATTATAGATATTATAACAAAGACTGCCCCATAGGAAAATACTTCATTCTGCATAAATATTCATTTGATAAGTAGATGGGAAGGAAATAAGGGGACAGCGCCGGCGCCGTCCCCTGTCTGTAAAATGGATTATCGCTCTTGAGATATGCTTATGCAGCGTAAAAGAACGCGCGCTCAGGTTCATTATCGAGATACTTCAAAGGTTCACTATTGTCCAGCTCAGCTTGTGCCCTTTTAAGTAGTGCGACTACTTCATCGCCCAATGATATATAAGGCATAGCGCCTCCCAGCGTACGGTTTATGGCTTCGAGGACCGCCGGGCGTGCTGTTTCATTGTTTTGTGCATACTCGATCAATGCATCGATAATTTCACTTACTTCCTCTATTGCGGCATCACCTTGTGATAAGGCTGCGATAAGAATAAGGATCTGGTCCGCGGCAGAAGGCAATTCTTTTACAGTAGAGGACCGTACCTGGCGAGCTCGATATTTTTCGTTCATGACTTCCTGTATCGCTTCAATAAAGAGCGCAAGCTGGGCCGCATCCTCAGCCTGCCCGCCGATCTGCGTGAAATATTCTCGTAGTATAGGATCATTGGTAATAGGGACAGAGAGCGGTTCCGTGATCCGGTAAAAGAGAAATTCTAAAGAATCATCACCCGGAACCGTATATTCGCGCCAGATCTCGTCCTTCATCTCGTCTTTGCTCATCCGTTTCCCCACATCGATACTGTCCCCTCCGTGGTCACTGTCGGCACGGCCTAGCGTAAACTCGAACTCCCCAGCGCCCTCATCTCGCAACGCAAGGCGTAACGTGCCCTTTTTATTCTCGTTCACGATGATCCTTCGGGCCATGGCCTGCCACGCATCGGCCACATGATACCCCGCTTCTTTGTAGACAAAGCGTAGGTCCCCGAACTGTAAGACATACCGCGTAACATCCTTGCCACTATCATACCGCGCGTCTATTGAGAGCACCCCACCATTGAACAAGATATGGCGTAAGATATCTCGACCGTCATCTGAATAGATATTGTCAACGGACGAATATGAGATGCTCACGCGTCCTCTATCGTACTCATCATTTTTAATGAGCGCTTCATTAACGCGGGCGACCGCGATCGGGAACGCGCGCAGGAAAAACTCACGCCGCGCACGATCGCTCGGATCGATATTTAAAGAGTTCCCCCATTCGACCGCATACGTATCGTAGATGGACGTAGCAAGCAGTATCTCATTAATGCCCTGGCTGCGAAAGGGGTCATACATAACACGGTAGATCAGAGGAATGATCTTATCTGCCATATCCTGTATCGCCTGCGCCTCTTTTTCGCTGAACGTGCCTTCATTCTCACTGACGATATTATGCTTAAAGGTGAACGATCCCTTCGTAAGCGCACGCACGACCTTCAAGTCCGCTATTCTCGCGACCAACGCTGCGCCTGCGCGTTGTATGGCGCGTAGCATACGACGGCCCCATGCTGCAAAACGCTCGTGTAGCGGTTTGGTCTTCTGCTGTATCTCTCGGATCTCCTGCGCTATCGTAATATAAGTTTCCTTAATCGTTGTCGGCGCTTTTGACTCATCGATCAGTTCCTTCATCATAACGTAACAATCCTCATGGGCCCTCACCATACCGTTCATCAGCTGGAATGTTAAGAAATCGCGATGATCTGCTAAATAGGGCACCCCGCCCTTGTGTAAATAATTCTCGGGATCAAGCACATCGCTTTTACCGAAACTGACGGCTTGGATGAGCGCTAAAGCCAGCATGTATCGCGCGGGATCATCGTCCTTAAGGATATCTACATAGTCAATGACGGCCTTAGCAAACCGCTTTTCTCGTCGTATCTCAATCGATCGTGCAAGGTGTATGCGCGCGTTAGCAAAAGGACGAGCCTTAAATACGTTCGCTATACTACGAACAACTGCCTTGATCGCCTGTGCGATCCATTGTGCGATAATTACACCTATCATCGCAATGGAGGCAACAAAGACTAACTTCGCTGCAACAAGGACTATTGTTTGCGGCACATTAAACGCATAATGCAACATTGCTATTGCCCCTGTCAGACAAAACAATCCAAAGCCTTTAAAAAAGAATGATCCGGTGAGCACTCCGTCACCGTTGCGTATATCTTCGATCCCCGCAAATAACCATGCAACAAACCCTGCAACAAAAAGCACCGGGACCAGCACATACACATCATTCCACCATGTCGTCATCCCGAATACGAATGAACTGACACTCGCGCCGAAGGCGCTTAGCCCTAGGAATGCCCATAACGCAAACGTCGTCATCAGCCTCTTGGGTTGATCATCGGTATCAATAGTGACTTCAGCATCGGTCCAATGTTTAAATTGCTTCACCCATTCTTTAAAAACATCATTCTCCAGAAGTGCGGCATGCCTGGGACCAAATTCAAACGCTGAGTTTTTGTGATCTATCAAGAAAGCCTCTTTATCCTCGCGATGACTTGAGATCGCAATAGTCACGGGAGCGCCCGAGGTATAATAATGATCACGTTCTTCCCCCAATTGACCGATCATGTACATTATCTTTATCTTTTTACTGCGGCTTGTCTTGTCTTGAGTAGTTTTACCTTGAAGTGCCATAAGATGATCCTTGCTGCTTTCGGCCATTCGCAGTACCCACTGTCGTCCTTTAAAGGCGAACACGATCTTCTGAGGGATTGCTGCGCCCCATGCAGTATAAAGATATGAAATCTCTGAGATGCTGATATCGAGTTGTTTCTCTTTTCGTTCATCGGGCCCCTTCTTCTCCGGCAAAAGGTTTGATCTGAAGCGGAACCATTTGTTAACTTCATTTACGACCCGCGGCATCCAGGGTGCCGACATGACAAAGGCTACAAGCGCGGTAAAAAAAGCTTTGATCGTGTGGTTCCATGCCTTCTGCCAGTTCATCGCGAGAAAGGCAGCGATACCCACGACGATCGAGGTCGCGATCGCAAGCCATGGCAACACGTGAAGATTCCCGATCATGAACGTATGTACAATGCCTGCTGATAAGCCACCGACCACGATCCCGCCCATGACGTTGCGGCCGCCGAACGAGGCAGCATACACTTGTTTACCACCGGTCGGACCAAATACCGTCTTCAGGCCGTCACGATTTTCTTTACTATCACGCATGCTGACAAAGACACCAAGGCCACCCTCCGCTGCACGCAAGTCGGTCAATGCTTGATATGATGCTTCGGCAAAGTAATGCCGGACCAGATGCGGGCTGATATTGTGAAGGTATCCCTTCGCAAAACCGATCGCCGGCCGTGGAGTGGCCAGATCTTCGAATTTAGGAATGGCGGAAATAAAGAACGGCAGATATTTCTGGGGTTGGCTCAGCACTTGCTGATAACTGATGTGCTGGTCGCCCGTCCCTTGGATCACCCATTCGACTCCAAGGTCAACAAGGTGTTTACGTAACTCGGCATATTTGTCCCCCTCGAGATAAATGAACGGTACGAATTTACGGCCGAGCTTTTCTGCAACACGGTATGCCTCTGCAATGATCTCCGCCAACTCTTTCATCGAGCTCGCCTCTCCCGCTCTCTTCATGAGGAATTGAAGCTCAGGGATATTACTCTGTATCTGAATGCCCTGTGCAACTGAATCGACCATTGCGCGGTGCGCAGCCCCGATCGGGCTTACCAAGGTCCGCTGTGGACTCGCATCAGCCTCCCACATGTTCTGTTTTTTCTGCAATACACTGAGCCTCTCCTCAAGTAATTTCTTGCCCAATTCCACATACGGCTGGCGTAAATAGAGGTTTTCCTGCAGGATCTTCGTTGCCGGTTGGCTGAGATCGTTGATATTGATCGATGAAGGATCCCAGCCTGCTTCTCGTATCGCGCGTGCGATAAGACGATTCCCGACCGTATATGTCATCCCATAAAATGTCGTAAAAAGCGCGGCGAACATTCCTGCCGCCATAGCGGGCGGAGTGTCTTTACTAAGTTCCATCGCCGTGATCTGATCGTAGCAATTAAAATTCTTGCGCGGAATGCTGCACGTAGAATAATTAATGACGATCTTTTCCGTCTTGTTATAATAATGCTGTTTTTGTCTCTCCCACTCGGATGCCTTGATCACCACCAGATTTGCGAACCCTTTTTGCCAAATACTTTCATTATAATTCTGCTCTATCGATTTACCGAACCAGAAGAGTTCATTCGGTACAACCAGTGCAATATCAGTGATATCATGGTCACAAATATAGTTGCCCATCATAACACCCACGTGATCCCGAGCACGAACATCTTGAATGCCTCTCTGCCGTATCTCCCAATAGATCTTCGGATCAAGGCCATGATATGCCAGAAATGTCATCATGTGCAAGTCTCCGGTCCACCGGCCGCCGACATTGTCAAACATTGCGCCAAATCCCGGCGCATCGTCACCAAGCTCTTTATCGAGCCCTGAATTGCGTACAAACGCCGAAAGCCTGCTTGCTGAGGAACGGTCGGTTGTCTCGAAGAACATATTCCCAAGCACAATACCGAAGATATCGCGCACGACCTCTTCGCTGATCCATTCAACATTATGATTGATACGCGCCATCATGTCCGTAAAACTGAATCCCTTAAAAAGGTCTTTACCGGAACGTTCAATGCCGTCCGGGAAATTAAGGTCATGCAAATATGCAAATACTGCGTCCGTAAGCATATCACCGTTGTAACCTTTCATTGTAGTGACTTCCTCAAGTAAGACCGCCAAGATCTCATCGAAGATGATCATGGTCTCATCGGTCGAGCCCGACTTCGAGCTCGGTATGATCGCGATCTGGTCCCATGTGGCATCAAGCGTTGCGAGCACCGCGCGAAGCGATTCTTTATAATTTTTCCCGAGTTCATATTCACCGACAACGACACCTGTGGTAACGTCGATCAGCTGGAATACGTCCGCAATACCCTGAAAGGGCGTATGCTGCCCGCCAATGCCGGTCTTGATCACGTATCTGATCGGTTTGCCGAGGCGTTCCGCACGGCGCTCGAAGAAATCCTTCAGTGCCGCTACCGTATCCAGGAA